>ONVK01000033.1 GCA_900321255.1 uncultured Lentisphaerota bacterium
TTGCTTTCTTTTCCCTTGCGCTGGAGCGCAAGAGGCGGAGAGCCATGCTCTTAGACAATGCCAGAAAATTTTATTCGAGAATTACAGTTGCTGTCCCCGCAGTTTTCAGCATTCATTATACAGTGTATTCCACCCTAAAACGACTTTCACCTGTCTCCGTAACATCGACCCACAAACCGCCTTTCTGGACAACATTTCGCTTTACCGCAAAAGCAGGATGCCCAAATTGATTTTTCTCTCCGTATGTCGCTACACACACACGCCCGTCAATCGGCAAATTCCCATTCCCAAACGAATTTAACGAACCATGATGAGGCAATTGAACCATACCAATACTTTTGACGTATCTCCCAAACACCCTCGTCAAATCTGCATCGTCCAACGATATATCTCCCGTATAGAGGCAACCCGGACATCCGTGAAAAATCGAAGACTGCTCATGCCGTAGAACCCGATCAAGCCAATACTCTGCAAATTGATCGCAGGGACAGTAGCACCCCCAAACATCCCCATCAACGACTTCTCCCATGCTTGAGCATGCGCCATCACGAGGCCCCGAATAAAGAGCCATCGAGTTCCGATTAATTCCACCTGGCAATGCCTTGTAGCAACGACGCAGGTCCTTTAAATTCTTAATCACAAAATCAGGATCTTTAAGATTTGCAATCTGAAAACCTTTCCCAAAAACATTCTCCAACTCATCTATCAGATTAGAATACCACTGTGGCTTATGATTGTATGGCATCAAAATCCACCTCAGCATTCGCTCATTGTCAGGAAGATTGTTCCCGATTAAAATCTTAGTCAACGAAGGAACTTCTTTCTGTAGATCCTCAACTTCAACGCCTTCATCGTCCACCTCATTCCCCATTGGCGACCGCTCACCATCTGCAGGACGGACAAATGTTACTTTCGTATCTTTGCCGAAATACTCTTCGGGACTATTGATAATACTATTAAGGATACTATTAAGGGCATCGTTTATCCTTCCCCATCTTGACCTACTCAAATGATATCCAGTCAAAATATACCGTTCTTCCGCAGACAGTAGCGGCAAAATGACCCTGCGAATCTGGTGACTCTTGAGACATGGAATCAGATTAACATGGTCGTCATCAAGATGCGAAACGAACAATATATCAACGCCATGTCCATCAGGGAAGGCCTGTTCCACCCGCTCTTCAATATCTTTTCTTTTCAGAGGAGTTCCATCACAGTTTCGTTGCAATCCACAATTTTTCAGAGATCCACAATCATAAACGACACGAAAGACACAGTTCCGTTCAGAGTTGAAAAATTCCTCTGAATAGAAAGCACCTTGTCCAACGGGATGAAATGTCCGAATCATTTTCATTGTACAATCCTTTACCCTTCGCCATTGACGAAGTATCTATTCGTCCTAGATCATCATCCCAATTTCTTGGCAATTTCGGGAAGATGGTTCTTAACAATTGACTTAATGCTATTGTAGTATCCAGTCGCAGAATATGGAATATACTGCAACTTATCCATATCAAAAGGAACTCGGCCACCGCTTTTGACATATTCTTCATTTTCCACGAAGACCTTATCTGGCTTTGAATCGTCGTTAGAGCGAATCAACAACATCTGCTTGCCATTACCTTCAGCCAGACCAACCTCGAAAATCACATTCTCATTATTGCCCGTAATGTCTGCAACGAAAATATCGCACTCTTTTATCTTCTCAATCAGTCGCCTGTCTATGCGCTGGGCCGCACCCCTAAACCGCATGATCGGTATCAACTCGTATTTTATGCCATCGTCATTCTTCTTCGGGTCGCTTAATTCGGAAAGAACTTCTCTAAACAACTTATTATACTCATTAACATGTGGGTTTGAAACATAAGGCATGGCGACAAACACCTTATACGGTCCTCTTTGGTGCATTTTCTCAAAAACGGAGATCAATGCCTGTGGATCAATCTCGCCAACATCCCCCAATGCGTTTTCCGACACCCAACAAGCAAACAGTTCAGCATCTGATCCCCTTGCAACAAAATACACAACCGCGATTGTCATCCCAAGGCTCAACGACAACAACTGCCTTTGCTCCAACAGCATATCCACCTTAATAAGCCACCGCCTTATCCGCGCAACAGAATGTTCATCCTCCCCTATAATCTTCCGCTCCAACAAGAGAGTTATCACACGCACAAGAAAAGTCCGTTTATCCTTATCGATAACGCCAGTAAGAAAAGGCAAGTCGTTTAGTTCGCCATCTTCGATTAGGCGCCTTGCAAGATAAAAAGCCCATCCAAAGGACTTGTTCGCCTGCAAATAAAGGCCAGTAAAGAGATACTCGTCCGTTCCCGGATTTTTGGACTCTAACACAAGTTCCAAATTCTTTTCTTCCGAAATTGGCACCGCGCGATAGTTGATATTGTGAAAAATCAACGCAGCATTTCTTTGATAAGCAATCTGATCCGGGAAAACAACAATGCAAAACGGAATTCGCCTTTGCCTAATTCCCGATGGATCCTCATCGATACTCGGAACCGCCATTAAACGATGATTACCATCAATCCGACGAAATGGTTTTTGTTCCTGAAGCCCCTTCAAAAGTGTCATGGCAAAAGCCCGAACCGTCCATTCTTTCACAATCGGCTTCCCCAGCGTAAGTCGTATATCCTTCTCTGCGTAACGCCGAACCTGCTTCTGCTCCCGCCCATTCAACAGGCGATCAATTTCATGTCCTTTCTCTTCTAACCCGAGTGCCGCCCAGGTCGTTCCAAGAATCACCTCCGGGAAAAATAAACCCTGTTTGTCATTAAGGAAGTCCCGTATATCTTCAACATGATCATTAATTGCATCACGTTGAAAGTTATCGTCAGCGATAGATGCGTCTGCCAACTCACCAAACGGAGCAAAACCCCGAAAGCTTATGAATGTTCCAAATGCCCGCTCAACTCTTCCCGATAAATACACTAAGCCCTCCTAAATTCTCATAGTGACGCCTTAAAATTCTAGAATTTCTCCAAATTCAACGCAGGGAGTCCCGGAGCGCATCTTCTTGCATTTGTATATGCCAAGGCACGTCCGACTTTTGTGATGTCGAATGATTTCTTTAACCCATCTATCCACTTTTGCACTACAACAAGCGAAGGATATCTTTGCCACTCTACTTCAAATGTTTTCTTTACTTGTTTCATCAAGCTCTGGTCTCTAACATATAGTGAAAGCACCTCTTTCATTGCGGCGACCTGAACGTCGGCAAGCGCAACAGGGAGACCATTAGGAACCCTATCCAGCACCTCAGGAACAGACTGAAGATTAGGCCATTCAGCGCATTCCGATTGCTTAACTAGAGGAAGCCTCACATAGCCGGTCATAAGCTCATTAGGAATAAGCATTTCCACGGGCAACCCAACATCCACCAATATCTGCTGCGCATTAATGAACGATGGGGATTTTTTATCAATCCCAACACAAACATACCCGTCCATCACCTCCGCATAATAATCAACAACCCGCTTAAATTCCCCAAATGGCGACAAAACGATAGCATCAAGCATATTCAGGTTCTCCATCCAGCCCTCTCCCTTTGGCAATGCTTGAACACCAAGACTAGCATAAAGGCCTTCTAGCGCAGTTAATCCTTTTGCCAAGCTAATCCCCAAGATTGGGACTGGGCGAAAATTGCCAAACGCAAATACAACCGTAAGGGCCCTTAATTCATCGTCATCAACATCCGAAACAATCTCTATCGCCCGACTAATACCCGTATGCGTTTTACGTTGTAATTTGCCATCCATTCTAGCCACTAGCAACTCAGACAACATCTCAATGTCGCTCTTTCGATCTGATGATGCCGCCGAGGATTGCGCCTTCGCAATCTCCCTTTGGAATTTCGGGTCGGCAAAAGACGACATATCTGCCTTCTGCTTTTGGATTTTGGCGAGCGTCATTGTCACAAGATTTTCAACACGCTCTTTTGCGACCTCAAAAGCTTCGCCAGTTAAATCTCTAATCGCATCAGAGATCTTTTCGTCGCATATTTCCCTCGCCCGTTTCTCGTCAATTCCAACATTAAGCACCCCAACTTGAAATTGCGATGCCCCCGCTCCCGCCTTCTGAATCTGCGACGAATCAGCCATTGTACACTTCGCCCGTTTGAACCATGACAGCATTATCGCCTCCCTTCTGCGTTTGGCGAATAGACTTGTTTATGCCGATCTTAAAACCAATGAGTCCTCCGACGCTTCCACCGATAAGTAGTGGCACGAGCACCTTGATCAGTTCTATCACTATATCTTTCATTTCCTCATTCTCCCTACCTTACAATCTTAGCCTCTATCTTTTTCTTTACCACATCCAGCGCGGCGGTTGCGTCGGCTTTCAGCTTGCGGGCTTCGGCGCGGATGGATGATGCTTTTAAAGCTATTCCATCTTGCATAGCAACATCAGGAAGTATCAAGGGCAACTTATTCAGCAGCTCCAGCGAAACATTGTTGATGTTTGTGCCACCAAGATGTCGAAATATTAGTCCTCTGAAAATCGACGATTGCATGTATGCGGCCACGTATTCAGGGTTCACTCCCGCGTCTGTGCGCAACACCATCATAAACCCACCGATATAAGTGTCATCGGGAGCATTTTTAACGTACGCAACCTTGCCGGCGTGCTCCTTACTCCCACTTGCCGCGCAAATCAAAATATCGCTGTCCTTAATCTGTTGTGCAGGGCTAAACGTCAAATCAGAATTTACATGCACCAAATCAGAAAGGTCAAGTTCGAATTTTTCGAGAGAGACATTGTTTGCTCGAAGAATGGCATGGCCACACTCTGCTTCGTCCTCGGATTTATATGTCACGCCTCTGACAAATGTCCCAACCGAACCCAAACGGCAACACCGTTTGTCCTCCCGGATCAAATCCGCCAAATCGCGGAAGAAATTTTGATTGTAGTGTGCATCAAACCTATCGTTAAGGACTTCCTTCGCGGGTACGGTGAAGATGCGAGAGGAAAGCGATGTGTCGGGCTTGGGGAGCTTGGCGATGCCGAGCTCGTTCAATACCATGTCGTCGATGGAAGCGAGAAGGTTCGTCGCCTTTTCGTCCGCCGCGCGCTTTGCCGCGTATGCCGCATCAAGCTCGGCAACGATCTTCCGCTGCTCCGACAAGGGCGGCAGGGGGATGGACAAATCCATCAACTGCTCGGTATTGAGACTTTGAACCGTCGCACCACTCTTGCACACCAGCGGCAGCAACCGCGAGCCAAAGACATCGAAGAATGCGCCCAGATAATCCACACTCACGCGATCATCAGGAAAGAACGCCTTGATGTCCTGATTGATCGTCGTCGGTTTGTGCGTGACCATTACCGGCAATGTGTGTTGCAAAATCCCACTCCGGCTTACCATGAGAACCGCCGGACGATTCACGTAGCAAGTCGTGGATTCGGCAAGCGCCAATTCGGTAACATGATCTTCCGAATCCTCAAACCGAAATGCCTTGAAATCCTTTGCCGACACCCACGGAATCGATCCGTTCCAATATTCCGGATGGGCGGTGGACGGCGTTCCGCCCGTGCGGAAATAGGACAATGACAACAACTTTGCAGACGGATAAGTCGATCTGATTCGCGTCCGTCTCAATGCATGATGATACTCAGGATCCAGCCGCCTACCATGCGCTTCAGACGCCTTTATCGTAAACATCTTGCCCATGGTTATTTCTTTCCCTTCCGAACCCGCACCTTTGCCACCTTTTGCGGCGCGGCAAGTAGTCGCGCTTCTTCAAAGGCGGCGCGTTCGCGCTGGAGCTCCCTTCGCAGCTCCTCTTCCGTCGGCAGGTTCAGGTGATACTTCACCGCAAAGAGATTGCGCTCGTGCTCGTTCAGTGTATAGCGGATCACCGCCTCGTCACGATCAGAACCAAGGACAATGCCGACTGGTGGATTGTCACCGGGATTCATACGCTCGCGTTCGTAGTAGTGCTTGTAGAGCTGCATCTGCCCAAGGTCTTCGGGCGTGACCTTGCCAACCTTCAAATCGACCAGGAAGAAGCAACGCGCAAGGAAGTTGTAGAAAACGAGATCGCAATGATAGACCTCATTGCCAACGTGAATCGGGCACTGCTCGCCGACCAATGCAAAGCCGCGCCCCAACTCCAACAGGAACTTCCCCAAATGACGGATAAGCCCCGCCTCCAAATCTGCTTCCTTGTAGGCAAACGGAGAAACACCCGTGAACTCCAAGATCGCCGGACTTCTCACAATGTCCTTCGGTTCCGGACGACTGCGCTTCACATAACCTGACGCCTTCTTGAGATCGACATGATTCGCAAGCAACCGTTCGTAGAACTGCGTCGAGATCTGCCGCTGTAGGTCGCGCACTCCCCATCCGGACTTGGCACACTCTTCGAGATAGAACTGCCGTTTCTTGGCATTTTCAACGCTCGCTAACGTACGATAATGGGACCAGCTCAATTGGTCACACAGTGTGTGACGATTTGGGAATGCAAGAAATACCAGTCGCATGTACTTGAGGTTTGTCGATGTGTAGCCGGGGCCGAACTCCGCCGTCAATTTCAGCGAAAGACCCTTGATGAGACCATCACCGTACTTCGCACGTTCCGCCCCGCCCTGCTTCTCGACAATCTCACGCCCGACATTCCAATAGGCGGCAACCATCTCCTTGTTGGCAACGGTATAAACCTTCGCACGTGCCTTCGCGATATACGACCGGACGCTCTTGTACAGTTCCGCCTCGACGGATTCGACGACCTCGACATCCGGCGTGATCAAAGCAGCCTTTGCCTTGCGTGCTTTCTTCATCGCCCGCCCCCCTCTTCAGCTGCCGCATTGATGAACTTCGCCAACTCCGCGCCGATCTCGTCCAGCTCGTTGACCTTGGTCGGCTTGCCGGTCGCGTCAAAGCCAATGTCGTCGGCAATAGCCATGAAGATGTCCTCGTCCGGGAAGGCCTCCGCCGCGGCGGACTTGTATTCGGAATCAAGCTTGTCGCGCAACTCGGCGACGGCCTTCTCCGCGACTGCGGCGATCTGATCCGCCGTCGCCTTGTACTCGGGAATCTCCTTGCGCTCCTTCGGCTTGAGCGCGGCAAATTCAGCCCGCTTGTCGAGCTTTGCCAGCTCCGCCTTGCGCGTCTTCTCAATCTCGACAAGACGCTCGACAAGCTTGCCCTTCTCCGCGATCTTGCGCTGAAGAGACTCTTTGCCCACACGCAGTTTCTCCGTCTCGCGCTTCGTGCGCTTGCGGAGGAACAGCACCGAACTCTTCACGCCTGCGCCCGTGCTCATGAACGTGGTCTGCGGAAGCGACACCACTGCCAAGACGCGGAACTTCTCCATCATCCAGTCACGGACATACTGGAGCGAGGCATTGGTCAGAATCCCGTCTGGAATGACGATTGCGAGATAGCCACCTTCGACGAGGAAATGCCAACATTGCTCGATGAACAATATCTCAGACGACACGCCCGGACGTTGCGCCGCCTTGGACTTCGGATTGAGCCAATCCACTCCGCGCTCAGCAAGCCCATACAATCCCAAGTAGGCATGCTCCGTCTGTTTGATGGTGGAACCGAACGGCGGATTGGTGATGATACAGTCAAAGCTCTCGTCCTTGAAACCCCTGTTCCCACTCTTTGTTGCGATATCCCCAATCGGCTGGAGTCCGTCAGCCGCCACGACGTTCGTATGGCCATCGTCATGGATGATCATGTTCATCTTCGCCGTCCGCGCAATCTGCTCGTTGATCTCAATGCCGAAAAGCCGCTCCTGCGCGAACCCATGCCAGCTCTTGTAACAGCCGATGGTCGTTGCGCCGTACTTCTTCTCTGCCGCCTTGCGCACCTTGTCGAGCGCATGCAGTAGAAATCCGCCCGACCCGCAGGACGTGTCAAGGACGCGCCAGTTGCTCGCTATCGGCAGGACATCAACGATAAACTTCACCACCGCCCGAGGCGTGAAGAACTGCCCGAAGTTGCCCCGAAAGAAGGACGTCATGAACGTCTCGAATGCACGTCCTTTCGAATCAAGATCTGTCTCGGTCAGGTTGACATCCTCAAGATAGGAAACAACAGTACGAACCTTGGCCGGAGAAAGCCGAATGTCATCCTTGAACACTTCAGGCGCCTGCTTGCGTCCCTCGGCATAGAGGTCTTTTAGCCGCTTCAGAAGTGCCGCGTTCGTCTGTTCCGGAGTATCTTCGGCAATCACCTGAAACGCATAAGGATCGCCGTCTTCGCGATCTTCCTTGCGCTCATCCCAAATCTTGCAGAAGATCAGTTTGTCGAACTCGTCGAATGCGTCGGACGGATTCAGCTCGCCGCCACCCCACAGCGCCTGATGCGCCTGGGCGAAACGATGGGTCAATTCGTCTTCCGTCACTTGCTTCAGCGCAAAGGTCTTCTGCCCGTGCTTCCCGATGCCGCCGTTGACACCATAGCGGTATTCCGAAATGTACATCGACCCAAAGCGCGGAATGTCCGCAACCGTTTTACGCGCCTTGGGCTTCTTGTCCGGAACTTCGTAATACTCATTCTTGATCCCGGATGTCGTCCAGACATAACGCGCCCCTTCCGACACCGCATAACTGAACGCCTGTTCGACCGCCTGACGGAATTCGGCCTCTGTCACCTCCACCTTCTTGCATTCGACGATGATGATCGGCATTTCGTGCTTTGAATCGGCATAGACCTCGATGTCGGCCTCGCGCAACGACGAACCTATTGTCACAGGCGCAAACAGCTGGATGCGGTCATCGGGATATTCATACTGCAAGACCAGCGTCAAATAGGCCTTGGCCTCGATAATCGCCTCCGGCTTCGTCCAATCGCGCGAAATCCCATGCCGAAGATACTCGATCCGCTTCCCGTCATCGTCGATGCGTATCAGCTTCTTCGCCACACCCTGCGCAATTAGGTCGTCACTCTGCGTAATCAGTTTTTTCTTCATAAGCCTCGTGGTTTGTCTGCTGCCTTTTCGTTGTATTATAGCATTTTAGCGCCCTATACACCTGTCTGTAAACTCATAGAAGGATATGTCGTGCCGATAACGCACCTTTCCTTTACAGCAACAGCTTGTTGGTGATAGCACCTGCTCTGCTCTATAACCTTGCTCTTTCTCATACAGACATTATATCAAAAATCCATATGCCATATCGTTGATACGTCATGGAGTAACGGTTGGTTGCGGCGGGGGCGGGAAGAGGATGTCGAAGGTGGTGCCAACATTGAGGGTGGAGTGGCAGGCGATGTCTCCGCCGTAGAGTTCGACGATCGAGCGAACCATAGAAAGGCCGAGACCGGTGCCGGGCAGCGTACGCACGTCGGCGCAGCGGTAGAAGCGCTCGTAGATGCTGCTGACCTCATCTTCGGGGATGCCGATTCCCGTGTCCGAGACGGAAAGACGTATGCCATCGACAGCGGCGGAAAGCCCGACGCAAATGGAGCCGCCGACGGGCGTAAACTTTATCGCGTTGTCGACAAGATTGCCCACAAGTCGCTGCAGCTTGTCGGCATGTCCCATCATGAAAACCGCCTCGTCCGGCATCTCCACCTTAAGGCAGACGCCCTTCTCCTCCGCCACCGCCGCATACACGTCAACCGCGTCGCGGACGATAGCCGACATGTCCTGCGAGGACGCGGGCGCATCTGCACATCCGCTGTAGTTGCGCGAGATCTCCGCGTTCGTGTCGATGACGCGCAGCACCGAGCGGCTCGCGGACATTATCGCGGCGGACGCCTCGTCTGCGCCGACGAGCGAATGGGAGAGCCGGTCCGCCTCGTTGTAGATGTTCGTTATCGGCGCGCGCAAGTCGTGCAGCACGTTCCTTGCGAGGTTGCGTATCTCGTCAGACTGCCGTGCGCGGACGGACTGCAGCCGGTTGAACGCGGCGGCCAGGGCGTCGATCTCAGCGATTCGCGTGTCGGCGTCCACGGGATCCGACTTGTCGCAGCGCACGAGCGCATCGACGTCTCTCGCAAACTTCTCTATCGGGCGCGTGAGCCGCCTCGACACCATCCTGAACACTACCACGCCGACCACGGCAAAGACCGCAAACGCCATGGCGACCCACAGCGTCACCCAGACGTATTCCGCGATGACATACATGTAGCCCTCGACGTCGGTGCGCCGCAGGAGCAGCCCCGCGCCGAGGCAGAGCGCCACGCCCGAGGACAGCGCCATTGCCGCGAGAAGAAGCGGCACACCCGCCGCGTTGATCATCCGGCGGATGCTCAGTTTTCTACTTGAAGACATAGCCAACGTCCCTTACTGTGTGAATCACCTCTTCCGCCCCGCCCGCGGCAAGCTTCTTGCGGAGGCGGCTGACATTCGCGGAAACTACGCTGCCGACGGAGTCGATGGGCCCCCACACGTGGTCGGCAATCGTGTCGTAGGTGAGGCACCTGCCCTTGTTGCGCATCAGCAGCACAAGGAGCTTCATCTCGCGCGGAGAGAGGTCTATCGGCTGTCCGTAGCGCCTCACCGTATGGGTGTCGATGTTGACGACAAGCCCCTTCGACGACAGCACCTCGGGCTTGGAATCGGGCACAAGCCGCCGCGCGATCGCCTGCAGACGCAGCGAAAGCTCGTCGATGGATATCGGCTTGACGAGATAGTCGTCGGCGCCCATCTTGAGCCCGGCGATGCGCTCCGCCTCGCTCGCATGCGAGCTGAGGACGGCAAGGTAAGTCCTGGAACCGCGATTCCTCGCCGTCCGTATCACGTCAAGGCCGCCAAGTCCGGGCATTTCGATGTCCACAAGCGCAATGTCGTAGTCGCCTTTCAGCAACAGCGACAGGCCTTCCCTCCCGTTGCGGGCGAAGTCGCATTCAAACCCGCACATCCCAACGGCTGCGGCAGCGTGCTCAGCCGACATCTTGTCGTCCTCTATCACAAGAACCTTCATTTCCCCGCCTCCTCTTTTTTCCCTGTCTTTCGCTCTATGAGCTTTCCCGTCGCAAACTCCAGCTCATAGCGCTTGCCCTTAAGCGTCTCTAAATACAGCCTGTCCTTGCCTTCATCCCAACGCGCGACGTCATCCAACAAGACACGGCCATTAAAACGATGCGACCAAAAGTCGTAATTCGCCCATTCGTCGGCGAGCATGTAGTGTTCTGGGCCCTTGTCGCCGCCCTCACGAGATATTCTATAGTGGCCGCCGGCGAAAGTCCACACCATCCGACGCAGGTGAGGGATTTTCTTTCTCTCGTAGGTCTTCTTCCCCAAACGCTCCGCCTCTTTCTTCCGCTCAATATTCTCACGCGCGATCTCTGTATGCCCAATGTCGGCAAGGAGAATAAGGACGAGGATCACAACGTAAAGCACGAAGCCGATTGGCAGTGCGCAAATCGAAGCAGCAAGCATCCGTCTGCCTGCCGGGCGCGCGAATCTAAAGAACAGCAAAACAACAGGCAGGACAAGCATCTCCACCGCAAAGCCAGGAGCAATAAAAACGGCAAGCCACCCGCCCGTGTTGCTAAGTGCCACGATCAGCTCGTCGGGGAATTCCGGCAGAAAACGATAAGGTGAATCGCTGACGTTCGCAAGAAGCAGAACCCCTGATACAAGCGCCAGCAGCAGCGGCGCGAGGAACGCCGCCGCAGGAAGCCACGGACGTCGTATCAGCAATTCAACAAAGGACGATACCAAGCGCTTGATCTTCATCGTTTCCACCTCCCGCTCTCCTTGAAATGGACCTCCCACTTAAAAGGCTTTATGAAACCCAGATACTGGGAAAGACATGCAACGTCAACTCCAGCGACAACACCTAACGACTTGGCCATGTCATTTGCGCTAATGTGCGAAAGTCCCCACCACTCAAAATCGTATGTATCCGACACAGTAACGTTGAGGGCGACGCGATCAGCGCCACGAATGGGCCTGCAAACATAGCCGTCATACGATATTTCCACCTGATGCGCGGCGGCGAAAAGATCTCCAGTAAGGAACTCTATTGACGCCGATTCGTTGACGCTGCTCATCCCGGCTGGCAGCGATTTTATCAGGCGACGCAAATCTTTCTTGTATTCGGCGGATTCACGAATTTCCGCGATGACGGCATTTCCAATTTTGCCGCCCTCCCTGAATACCACCGGATATGTATGATCAATCCCCAACACTGACTCTTCAAGAAGTGTTGCCGCAAAATTCCACTCCATTTTTCCCCTGAAGTACAGCACGGAAAACGCAAACCAGCACGTCCTTGGATCTGGCAGCATGTCGAGGGGATACATTGAGAGCCCCAGGTAGTCGCAGCTGTCGAGCGGGTCGTTTTCGCAGAACGCGTACAAGTTGACGCCACCTTCCTCCCCAATCGGATCACGCGTCATCCAGCGGCCAAGCACAGGTGAATAGCACCTGCATTCGTAGAGCAGAAGCCCCGTCGTCTCGTCCTGGTATTTCGTCGAGAACCCGAAGCGGAAGTCTCCCGCCTGTTCGCCAGAGGACAAAATCACGTTGCCAAAGCAATCGTAAACGTAGCGAGCGACAAGCGAGCCCGACGCATCGACGTATGCGGTTATGTTTCCGTTCGCGTCGTAGAGCGGCACATACGCCGTGCCGTCGTGGACGAGCAAGACGAGGCCGCCTACGCCGCCCGCTCCATCGAGGGAGGAAGAGACGTCGCGCCCCCAGAAGTATTCGTCTACGCCGACATTCTCGCCGCCAGTCGTCCGCAACTCGCGCACGAGGTTCCATCCGTCGTAGAAGAAGAACGAGGTCGATTCGCCGGACGTCCTTGCGACGCGTCGGCCGAACGCGTCGTATGCGAAGGCGGCGAGCTCTTCGTTTGTAGTCGAAACCGAGTCGAGCCGAAGCGCGGAGTCGTAGCCGAAGGACTTGCCGTCAAATTCGGCGACGCAACCGTCGGCGTCCGTCACAACAGTCTCGCCGCCGAACGAGACGCATTGATTAAGGGCATTCGCCGTGCATGCATAGACGTTCGTGCCCTGCGCGAGCGAAACGAAGTTGCCCGCATTGTCGTAGGAGTAGGCAAACGATGCTGCGGGGCTTCCGCTCTCGCAGATCTCGGCGGCAGTCGTCCGCCCCAACGCGTCATGGGCAAAGACGCTCTCGTTGCATCCGACGATTCTTCCCGACGCGTCGCGAGAGTAGTCGAAGCCCTCGACGGCAACACCGTTGACGAAGTTAGTGACAGCAACGACAATGTCGCGGCGGAAAGCGTCACGCACAACCTGGCGTCTCACGACCGTGCCGCCCGCAAGCGTCGTGACCCACCCCTCGTCCTCTCCGTCTTCGGAATACGAATAGACAATCGACGCCACGTCGTTTGAAAGCGAAGCGACCCTTCCGCGTCCATCGTAGGAAATCATCTGCCAGCGAACGCCGGGGATTCCACGCCCGCACACCCTGCCAAACTCGTCGACAGCGCGGGCGTAGGCGAATACGTTTGTGCCGACGGTCGCAGTTTCGCCCGTGGCGACGCCACCGGCGTTTCGGGTATAGGCGTATGCCGCCACTGCGTTTGACGCCGACGACATGCGGCCGAACTCGTCGTAGCCGAAAGCGGCGTCTCCCTTGCCGTCGCTTGACGACACGCCTACGAGACGGTGCGACGCGTCGTAGGAAGAACTCGACCAGGAGCCGGAGGGATTCACCTCCTGGAGGACGGCTCCGTCACCGGCGTAAGAGTATGTCGCCTGGGAGTCGTCGGCATAGCGCTTTGCAAGGCACTTGCCAGTGTGCGGATCATAGCTCCAAGTTGTCACATCCCATATTATACCATCTCTTGTAGTCGATAGTGACGTGCGCCGTCCGGCGGTGTCGTATGTGAATCTTGCGGGCTGCGTCGCGCCAGAGCGCTCAATGACCTTCCCCACGGCGTCGTAGCGCGTCGTGACAGCGCCACCGAGCGCATCTATCTCGAGAACGCGGTGGCCAAAGCCGTCGTATCCATAGTGTTCAGTCGCAAAGGAATCGGCGTTTGTGTACGCGTGCTCCGCCACGAGGTCGCCAGCCGCGCTGTATTCATATGCGCTAACGATCTGGCCACCACCCCTTGAGACGAGGACATTGCGCCCAAGCGCGTCGTAAGAGAAGAGTCGCGTTCCGTCAGCCCCCAAGGTTTCAGTCGGAAGACCGCCGAGCGTTGTGCGCGAACTGACGCCGTAGACGGAATTGCTTATAACCGTCACGCGCACTCCCGGCTCTGCGCCCGCAAACTCGCGCACATCGTCGACTATTCCCGACGACGACAGGGTGACGACGTGGGAGACAAGGCCGTCTTCGCCAAGTCCCGTAAGCTGTGTGCGCGACTCGGAGACGGAATTGGTGACGCTGCCGACGACAACGTTCCTTTCGACACGCCACCAGACGCCAGTGCCGTCGACGCAATATTCAGAATTCCTCGTTGTCGTCACGCCATCGCAGACGCCGCCGATGCGCTCGCCAAACGCGTTGTAGCTTGCGGTTGTCGTGCGGGAGACGCCGTCTGCCGAGAACACAGTCGCGCCGACACGTCCGCTGGAGCCGATGTATGTCGTCGCCGTGTTGCCAAGCGGCGTCTCTACGAGAACCGTTCGTCCGAGGAAGTCGGAGTGGACGATCCTGTTGGTCACTACGCCACAGTCGGAGGACTCGGATATCTCGTACCTGACCGCGCATCCGTCCGCACCGTAATCTTCTTTTGCAAATTCGCGCGCCCACTTCCCATCCCAGCGGCGCTCCACAACCGACGAGCCGCCGCGCACGCGCGTCGTGACTGTTTCCAGGACGGGCGACTGCGCGTCGCCGTCATACACGCGCTCAAGAGTCGTCGTCCTGTCTTCATAGTCGGACATCTCGACGACAGTCCTCTTGCCGCGCTCGTCAGCCGACACCATGTAGTCGGAACTGCCGTAGGGATAGGCCGATGTCGTCTGGCTGACGACACGCCCTGCCGACGCCGTGCTGTTCGTCGCCTCGCCAGCCGACTCCGCGACATAGACGACGGCGTTTGTCTTGCGCCCAAGGCCGTCCATGAAGTGCTGCGTCACGCGGTGCAGTCCATTCGTAGAAATGTCGCGTAGCCAGACGTCCTCCTCGGCGTAGTAGAGCCGATCCTGTCCGGTGACTGCCGAACGGAGTTTCCTGCGGCCATTACGGTCCTCGCTCCAAAGGAGTCGGCAGCACGAATATGCGTTGGTGAGAGATGTCCCGTCGGAAAACGCCTTTGACCGCAGGCGGTTTTTCTCGTCGTATGTCGAGACCGTCTCGTCGACAATCACATCTCCGTCCTCAAGACACGACGCTTCGCGCAAGACGTTGCCAAACGACGTGTCACGTACTGTCCGACTGTAGAGAGGAAGAGCCACGCCGCCAAAGGAAGTGTGCGCATCGTCCACTACCCTTCCGTCCGCGACGGTGAAAGCGTGGCTGCAAAGCATTCCGTTTTCGTCCTGGCTCTCTGCGACGCTTCCGCGAAGGACAAGCGGAACTCCCTGTGCCGTCTCGCTGAAGGTCGTGACCCAGGAATAGGCGTTGGACGCATCGCCTCTGGCAGAGGTTGGCCCTGCGGCACGCCATGTCTCGTGCTTGATCGCTGGCATACCATCGTGCATCACATGCGTGTAGCGGTGCCACGTGCGCCCGATCAAGACCGCAGCGCCGCCGCGAACTACATAGCGCGTCTCGCAACGCGGCTTGCCGGCATCCTCGATCTCCCCGTCATCACCGGCAAACGGATCATAGCTGCGAACCGTCACGTACGCATCAGTTAGACCGCTCGCGTCGGAAAGGTCGCTTCCAGCGACCGTCGGGAATGTCTGCGGCCTGGGCGAACCGTTGCGCTGTTCGACGAGCAATGTCTCGAATCCGTTTTCGTCATAGTCGTGGTAAGACCATGAAAGACTGTTGCCGTAAAGGAGCCGAACCTTGCCATGCCGCGGCGAATGTGCCGCGTCGTCCCAGTATTCGGCACGCCGCCAGATGGAGCGCCTTGCGGACGTCTCGCACCAATACGTCTGGCGCAGCACGGCGTTGACGCCGATTCCTATTCTCGACGACTCCACGACCGTGGAACTGACGAGACCGCCAGCGGCACTTGATACCGTCCTCGTCTCGACAAGGCGTCCGTCCTGCGGATCGTTCAATCCGTCAGACCGAGAAAGCGTCTCGACAATGCCCGATATGTGATCTGTCGAAGACCATACGCCCTCGCTAAAGCCATACGTCTCGTCTCTCATTATGTTTCCTATGCGGCTTATCTGGCGAATGCGTATCTGCGAGGCAGCGCCGTTTTCATTTACAAGCTCCCATGTGTACTCAAGGGCGCCCGTGGCATGCGTTCGCGCGACTACGCGAGCGCCGTTAGGCATCGGCTCCACTGTCACGTCGCGCCCTCGATCGTCAAGTGAGGAGTATGTCACGGAAGCGCCGTTCGTGACGACCGACACCTGTGCGTCGCTTCTCGCCTGAAAAGCGAAGCAAGCGGGCGACACCAATACCGGCGCGTCGGACCTGAAATACAAAAAGCCGCTGTGCTGCCCGAGGCGCGGCGAGCCAAGCGAGACGCGGAACTTGACCGAGCCGAGCTCCGCCCCGTCTGCGGAGTCGCACTGTCCGTCGGCGCAGTCGTCCTCGCAACTCTCGCATTCGCCAAGCTCGGTAAGAAGTTCGGCATCCGACACAACAAGGCCGTCATCAAGCCCAAGCATCCGGCGAAGCGCAGTGCCAGTCCACACAACCTGCCCGAACACCCTCACATAGCCTGTCGCCGAATCGTCCGTCTCCGTGCAGGACGTGCTGACGCATTCCAGATCGTCCGCGCCGGAAGTCACGACAGGATCGCTTTCAAACGACACGCATCCGTCGGCCGACATGAACCAGTTTCTCCACAGGCACCTGCTGTCTACCGGATATCTGTTGGTCACGGCATAAACCTCGTTGTCCGTGTCGTAGGCAAGCCCTACCACAGAACTTTCGCGGCGCGTGCCAAAGAACACCGAAGGATCGAGCGCGATGAGCTTTCTTCCACGGCTACCGCCCCTCATGAGCCCTGGCGCCGGAGCCCCGGAGCTTGGCCAGGTCTGCGGCACATAGCACTCGCCTGTTTTCAGGATTTCAAGCGTGCCGCCAGAGCTATTACCCGCAAAGCGCAGCTTGCCGCCAGAGGCGGTCTCTATGTCCTCAAGTCCCGGAAGATCCGTTTCGGCTTCGTAAAGGGGCGCAGACGACGGACGCGCAGACCTGTCGAATGTCACGCGCATGGGATTTGCCGCGTCTCGAATTGCGACGAGGGCCAATTCCGCGCCGTTTGTCGGATCATATACCGAAGTGCAACCCGAGAAGTCGACTACCGGGGCGTATGAGAGGAGATAAATCGGAGTCGCCGACCTTATGCTCGTCTCGGTTGCACGAAGCCGTATCGTGACGGAACTGGCGCCGTTGGTCAGCGGAAGGTAAAGCGTGTCGCCAACCTGCGATAGACACGCCGTGCCAGTAGAGCCGCTGCCATCCTCCCATTCAAGCGTCAAGCCACGAAGAAGCCAGTCTCCGGCGGCGTCAGGAAGCGACGAAAGGAAGAAATGACGCCAGCCGTCCATCGGATTGACGTCGAGTGTCCGCTCGTATACGAGATTCGTTTCGCTGAAATCCCACTCTGCCGCGAAACCGTCCCACAGCTTTATTGCGGAAAGAGATTTCGCCGCCGTTTCAACCTCAACTTGATATTGCTCGTTCGTCGCCGATCCAACCACGCGGTCGAGTATCTCGCCATTCGGAACGCTGCACGCATTCGGATCGGTTCCCTGCAGCACTTCGTCGCCGTCAGATATTCCGTCGCCGTCGGAATCGGCGAGACCGGGATCCGTGTGGTAGACGTTGACTTCATCCCACGAGGAAAGTCCGTCGCCATCGCGGTCAAGGCAGGTCAAGTCGCCAGGACGCAGACGGTAGAACGAAACGGAAGTAACGTTGGTGGAAAGCCCGGCAGAGACAGTGCGCCCGCAGCGAGAGACAGACGCCGTGCAGTTGCCGGCGCAATCGCCGATACGCGAGAGGTCGTACCGAAACGACACGTCGCCACCGCGCGACAGTTCTGCCGCGACGGAAACAGGCGTATTGGTCAAGCGGCCGAAGAGAGCGTTTATCCACGCACAGGCAAACGACTCCCAGGCGGTCGATATTCTCCATGAGAAGCTATCCGAAGTCCCGTCTGGCAACATGAAGCAATTTGCCGCCGGAACGATGGACATCTGCGTGCCAATCGACGAGAACAGCACATCTCCGACTGCGATGTCACCAGAAGACGTCATGAAGGCGCGATCGCCTTCCTCCGCAAACGGGATGTCCGACCGCGCGATGCCGATCCAGTCGTCTGCCGCGCCGCGCTTTCGCCATTCGGACACTTCAAGCGCACCGGCGGGCGATTCAGCCGCCCATGACTCGTTCGTGCCAATGCGCCAAAGGACATAGCCGACGGATATCTCGTCCTCGGTAAAGCCGCTGACGAAGGACTGATCTTGAAATGGCCGCACGATGCCAAGCAAGTTGTTTGTAGGATTCTTAACAGAACCGAACAAGATCATCTGCGCGGCAAAAAGCACGACGACGATGCGTCCCGGCCACGGCAGCCGACGGAAGCTGGCGAGGAGCCGTGCAAGCGGATGGACATCAAGCTGATTGAGCCACAGCGCAATGCACACTGGAATTGAAACGGCGATTCCGGCAAGACACACGTACATCAGGAAGTTCGAAAACATGCCACACCTCCTTCAGCGAATGCGTATCTTCATTGCATCGATAGTCACCGCCGCGCGGAAAGAGTCGCACGAGCCCTCCGCGCCACGCACCACAAGGCGCACCATGTTCCAGCTGGGGTCGAACATCCACGCTGGAAGAGCACCTTCCATTTCACATTCAAGCTGGACGTCGTTTTCCGTGGCGGCAAGTCTTTTCGCACGGAATCCAGATACGTGCATGGCGAAGTCAAGCCGCTTCTCCTCGTTTGTCGTCGCTGCATCGCAGAGAAACGGCTCTTCGCCGAGACTGCGGATGAACCACTCGCCGCAATCCCACCCGACGGAAAGCCCTCGCTCGGAAACGTCAAGTACGCCGTTCGTGTTTGCGTCAAGGCCGAAAGCGACCTCGACGTTGTTGCTTTCGCAGCTCAGGAACTCAAGCGAGAACCTAAGGTCCTCCGCAGGATTTCTTGCGAGGCGGAGAGGGAAATTTGTCGAGACCTCCGTGTCTGCATAGACCCAATGCGGCATTGCACCAATGTCAATGGCCGCAAAGCAAATTTCTGCAGCCACAGCGCAAGCTGCAGAAACACCCCATTTTAAACTATTTTTCTTCATCGCGTTTTCCCTTTTTGGTGGAGCAACGCGATGATTCTAAAAAAGATTTCCTACAAATTTCCTACAAAATTCCTACAATTTTGTAGGAAATGGCCCCTAAGTGATAGAAAATTGCGATATTCAGCGAAAAAGCAGCATTAAAAAATGTCTACTCCACGAACTACACGGTTACGACACGAAGGATGGTTGGAGCGTGGTTGTTGGATGGTTGGGGAAATGGTTATGCAATGTTTGAATTGTCCGAAAGTCGGGCGGATGTCCGTCCGTGGGCGGAGCAAGGGCGCGTTGCTCTGCGCGTCGCGTCTCTAAAACGCAAGGCAAATGGACTTCCACCCGCGCCCGTGGGGAGTTGTGCGCAAATCGCCCCTAAGTTGTCCAAGTCAGTTGCGCCCCAACGGGCGCGGCGCGGCAAGTCTGCCGCGGTTGAGAAATGGTTGAAGCGGCAGTTGGAGTTTCGGGATGAGCAGAGAATACCAGGGGCGGTTGGGGGCGGCAAAGGCCCCGCGTAGCGGGGAGAGTAGGACGTCGCACCCCCGCTAGGGCGCAGACCTCTAGCGACTTCGCCACGCGAAGCGACCTTCGGTCGGGTCATATCTTCGGGCTCAGCTTCGCCGAGGGGGATATAGCTTTTGTAAAAAATTTACATCATGCCGTCCATGCCGCCGGGCGCGCCGTGGCCGCCGCAGCCGCAGGAATCCTTCTTCTCGGGGATGTCGGTGACCATGCAGTCGGTCGTCAGGAGGAGCCCCGCGATGGACGCGGCGTTCTGCAGCGCCGAGCGCGTGACCTTCGCCGGATCGACGATGCCGGCCTTGAGCATGTCGGCGTACTCGCCAGTGCGGACGTTGTAGCCGTTCGTGCCAGTCGCCTTCTTGACGTTGGCGATGACGAGCGCGGCTTCCTGACCCGCGTTGTTGACGAGCTTGCGGAGAGGCGCCTCAATCGCGCGGGCGATGATGCTCGCGCCAACGGCCTCGTCGCCTTCGAGCTTGAGCGCGTCGATTGCCTTCTGGGCGCGGAGATACGCAACGCCGCCACCGGCGACGATGCCTTCCTCGACGGCCGCGCGGGTCGCGTGGAGAGCATCGTCGACGCGGTCCTTCTTCTCCTTCATCGCGGCCTCGGTCGCGGCGCCGACCTTGATGAGCGCAACACCGCCGGCGAGCTTGGCGAGACGCTCCTGGAGCTTCTCGCGGTCGTAGTCGGAAGTCGTCTCCTCTATCTGGCGCTTGAGCTGCTCGACGCGGGCCTTGATGTCGGCGGACTTGCCGAGACCCTCGACGACGGTCGTGTTGTCCTTGTCGACGACAACCTTCTTGGCGCGGCCGAGCATGTCGATCGTAACGTTCTCGAGCTTGATGCCGATGTCCTCGCTGATGAGCTTGCCGCCGGTGAGGATCGCGATGTCCTCGAGAATCGCCTTCCTGCGGTCACCGAAGCCGGGGGCCTTGACGGCGCAGACCTGGAACGTTCCGCGCAGCTTGTTCACGACGAGCGTCGCGAGCGCCTCGCCCTCGACGTCCTCTGCGATGATCATGAGCGGACGGCCGGACTTCGCGACCTGCTGGAGGAGCGGAAGCATGTCCTGAAGGCCCGAGATCTTCTTCTCGAAGAGGAGGATGAACGGATCCTCGAGCTCGCACTCCATCGCATCGGGGTTCGTCACGAAGTACGGCGAGAGGTAGCCCTTGTCGAACTGCATGCCCTCGACGACGTCAAGGGAGCTCTCGAGGGTCTTCGCCTCCTCGACCGTGATCGTGCCTTCCTTGCCGACCTTGTCCATCGCCTCGGAGATCATCTTGCCGATCTCCTCGTCGCCGTTGGCGGAAAGCGTCGCGACCTGCGCGATCTCGTCGGCGGTCTTGACCTTCTTCGACTGCTTGGCGATCGCGTCGACGACGGCGGCAGTCGCCTTGTCGATGCCGCGCTTCAGCGCCATCGCGTTTGCACCGGCGGTGAGGTTCTTGAGCCCTTCGCGGTAGATCGACTCGGCGAGCAACGTCGCCGTCGTCGTGCCATCGCCCGCGACGTCGTTCGTCTTCGAGGCGACTTCCTTCACCATCTGGGCACCCATGTTCTCGAACGGGTCGGGGAGCTCGATCTCCTTGGCGACCGTCACGCCGTCCTTGGTGATCTGGGGCGAGCCAAACTTCTTGTCGAGAATGACGTTGCGGCCGGACGGGCCGAGGGTCGAGGTGACGGCGTTCGAGAGCTTCTCGACGCCTGCGAGTATCTTCTGACGCGCTTCGGCGTCGAACTTGATTTGCTTAGCCATTTTCTTAGTCTCCAATTCCTTTTGTTGGGGTCCGGGGAAGACTGGTCTTCCCCGTCCGTTCCATTACTTCTCGAGGACTCCCAGGAGGTCCTCCTCGCGGACGAGCTGCAGCTTCTTGCCGTCGAGCTTGATCTCGGTCCCGCCGTACTTCGGGAGGAGAACGGTGTCGCCCTTCTTGACGTCGAACTTGATCTCCTTGCCGTCCTTGTCGAGCTTCTTGCCGACGGCGAGAACCTTGCCCTGCATGGGCTTCTCCTTCGCGGAGTCGGGGATGTAGATTCCGCCGACGGTCTGTTCCTTTTCCTCGATCGGCTCTACGAGAACGCGATCACCCAATGGTCTGATGTTCATTTGTTGTTTTCCTTTCTTTCCAAAATTATTTCATCGTGAAGTCTGCGTCGACGACATCGTCTCCGCCCTTCTCCTTCTTGGGCTCGTCCTGCGGGGGTGGCGTGCCAGCTCCCGGAGGCGGAGTGCCGGCGCCGGCCTGCTGCGAAGACGAATACATCTCCTGCGCGACTGGCTCCATCGCCTTCATGAGCGCATCCTGCTTCGACTTGATTTCGTCGATCGGCGCAGGCGGCTGCTTTGCAAGAGCGTCCTTGAGATCCTTGAGCGCGGCCTCGACAGGCGCCTTCTTGTCGGCGGAGATCTTGTCGCCCGCGTCCTTCAGTGTCTTCTCGACCTGGAACGCGAGGCCGTCGGCCTTGTTGCGCTCCTCGACCTCGGCGTGGCGCTTCTCGTCCTCCGCGGCATGCGCCTCGGCGTCCTTGCGCATCTTCTCGATCTCCTCCTTGGAGAGGCCGCCGGCGGCGGTGATCGTGATCTTCTGCTCCTTGCCGGTGCCCTTGTCCTTCGCGGAGACGTTCAGGATGCCGTTCGCGTCGATGTCGAACGTGACCTCGATCTGCGGTACGCCGCGCGGGGCGGGCGGAATGCCGTCAAGGTTGAAGTTGCCGAGCGCCTTGTTGTCGCGCGCCATCTTGCGGTCGCCCTGGAAGATCGCGATCGTCACGGCCGGCTGGTTGTCCGCAGCCGTAGAGAAGACCTGCGACTTCTTCGTCGGGATCGTCGTGTTGCGCTCGATGAGCGGAGTGAGAACGCCGCCGAGCGTCTCGATGCCGAGCGTAAGCGGCGTCACGTCCAGGAGGAGCACGTCCTTGACCTCGCCCTTCAAAATGCCGCCCTGAATCGCCGCGCCCATCGCAACGACCTCGTCGGGGTTCACGCCCTTGTGGGGCTCCTTCCCGAAGAGCGACTTCGCCTTCTCCTGGAGGAGAGGCATGCGCGTCTGGCCGCCGACGAGAACGACCTCGTCAACGGTCGAGAGCTCGGCGTCGGACATGCACTTGCGGCACGGCTCGGCCGTGCGGTTCACGAGATCCATAGTCAGCGTCTCGAGGATCGGGCGCGTAAGCGTCGCGGTGAGGTGCAGAGGACCAGACTGGTTCATCGTGATGAACGGCAGGTTGATGTCGTAGGTCGTCGCGCTCGAGAGCGCGCACTTCGCCTTCTCGGCCTCTTCTTTCAGGCGCTGCTTCGCCATCGTGTCGGCGAGGAGGTCGACGCCGTTGTCCTTCTTGAAGTTGTCTGCGAGCCAGGTCATGATCGCCTGGTCGAGATCGTCGCCGCCGAGGTGCGTGTCGCCGTTCGTCGCCTTCACCTCGAAGACACCGTCGCCGATGTCGAGGATCGAGATATCGAACGTGCCGCCGCCGAAGTCGTAGACTGCGATCTTCTCGTTCTTCTTCTTGTCGAGGCCATACGCGAGCGAGGCCGCGGTCGGCTCGTTCACGATGCGCTTCACATCAAGGCCAGCGATGCGGCCGGCGTCCTTCGTCGCCTGGCGCTGCTGGTCGTTGAAGTAGGCGGGGACGGTGATGACCGCCTCGGTGATCTTCTCGCCGAGGAACGCCTCCGCGTCCTCCTTCAGCTTGCGGAGCACCATTGCGGAAATCTCCTGCGCGGTGTAGACCTTTCCGGCTACCTCGACCGCCGCGTCGCCGTTCGGCGCCGCAACGACCTTGTAGGGAACCATCTTGATTTCGTCGCCCATCTCGCTGAAGCGGCGGCCGATGAAGCGCTTAATCGAATATATCGTCGACTGGGGGTTGGTCACCGCCTGACGCTTCGCGGCCTGGCCGACGAGAATCTCGCCGTTCTTCGTGAATGCGACGATTGAGGGGGTCGTGCGTGCGCCCTCCTTGTTAGGGATGACTGTCGCCTCGCCGCCTTCCATGACAGCCATGCAGCTGTTCGTCGTTCCAAGGTCAATTCCAAGTACTTTTGCCATAATCTTCTTCTCAACTTTCTTTCGCCCACCATGGGCGACGCAAGATTTAAGCAAAGAGCGTGCCAAACGGCTCGAAATTGTCCAAAACCCCAATTTTCAAGGAAAATACGCTGTGACACATGACACACCTGTGACATTAGTTGTGACAATTTGTCGCAACTTTGCTTGCTTTATGTGTGAGTGCTTCGCGCTGGATTTAGCTAATTAGTGATGTTCAATGCCGATTTGCCTTCCATCGTGCGGTCACGGTCGGGGCAACCGTGCTCGCCCTTTGAGGCGGGCGCCTTGCCCGTCCTTCGACCCGCTCGCCGTATACATATACGGCTTCGGGGTCGAGTCCTGTGCAATCCGCGCTCGGCAAGACCCCGACCGTGACCGCGCAGCGCATCCTCGGGAACTGGGCTAACGGCACACGCGTTCGTCTCTCGCTTCGGGGAAAAGCTCGACTCCTCCCGCACGCTGCATCCACCGTCCGCTGCGCGATACTTCGTCGGCGGGATACCGCCTTCTCGTCTCGCGCGCGTCCGTTGGCGCATCACGCGAACCGGAGTCTTGCCGTTCCCCTGCGCATGTTCCTCACACATGCGCCGTTAGCCCGACCTGCCGCTGTGGCACGTTTTTCTTCGTAGTCTTTGCGCTCGCCGACTTATCGTCGGCTCGCTTAACTACTTGTGACCGCAACCGCGCTTCAATCCAACGCGAATCCGACACTAGACAACTCTAACTGGGAGAGCGCCACGCTAGCGCCCGCTTACGCGGCTCGGCCTACGGCCTCGGTGGATATGGCGTCTCGCCGGCGCCATGGTCGCATATAAATGACTCCGCGGCAAATCCGCCGCGATGACACCAACGCGCAAATAGGCCTTTTACAACGGTTTCGCGGTCCCCGCCTGTTTCTTCGCCGCCTTCTCCCGTTCTTCGCGAAGCTCCTTGCGCTCCTTGCACCAACCGACGACAGCGGCATATGCAAATAGCGACACAAAGACCGACATCAGCAAGCCAAAAGCCAGGCCGACGACCTCTCGGCCATGAAGACAAGAGTTACGGGCGGCCTCAATCGCTTCGGCAACCTCTGAGATGAACAGTCCTATTACGCCGGCGAATACAAGCCACAGAACTGTCGCGCAACCCCATCCAATGCGATGTCGCTCGTGAAGCTCGGCAAGAGACGCCGATCCCTTATGCTCTCGAACATAGCGCACAAGTTCGCCGAATGTCTTCACCCTGCTCCAGACATCTTGCTCGAAGACGAGCCTAAACTCGTGCTCAAGGTCTTGCATGACGTCATTGACGCCATCTTCGTCAATCGACGCCAGCATATGAAGAGTGTCACCTGGCACGAGACGGCCGTTTGGCAATCCAAGGCAGACCTTGAAATCGTCCAGACAATATGCAGCAATGCGGCGATCTTCCCCGTCGGGCCAGAGTTCCGTGTACTCGATGTCAGGGCGTTGTCTGAGCTGGGCAAGAAGAGACTTTCTCAGTAGCGAGTTCCCTCCATCCCACGACTTCGCACATTTCCGGCGAAACGCGGAAGCTCGCTCCGCACAGTCGTCTCTCAGCGGTTCAATCCTTGTAATTCGAGTTGTCATTGAATCAGTTGGGGAGACACCCCTTTGGCGTTGCTCTTTTTATCGCCCATTTCGTTGCCGTCCGTAACTTCCCTCATTCTCAACGACTTTGTGGCATATTATAGCGCAACTGCCACGCTGAAATCCACGAGCGCGCAAACATGGCTTTTACAACTGTTCCGCGGGGTCAGACACTTCGCGGCTCATGGCTGCCGGATTGAAACCTGTCAGCCATTCTATCACATCCTCGGCAATGCGGCCAAGGCGTATCAATGGGTCGATAAAATACACCTTGCCATCGTCACCAAGGAGCACATTGTCACCATGAGCCCCGACATCCGTGACGGACACCACGCCGTCTCCAAAGAAATATCTATCCTCCCGGACAAGCCCTCTCTGCGCAAGCAACGCCTCAATTTGATTCTCAGTCGGGAAAGCTTCTGTACTCACAGCATTTTGCTTGAGCACCACGCGAATCTCGCCAAGTTCCAGCGTAATACCGACGAATTCATAAGCGCATTCGGGGAAAAGTATGTTGTGAATGACATGCTCGTATATCCAATCCGACTCAGAAGTGTGCTTGAGAGGACGCTTCGCATCAGGATTCTTGACCTTGTAGAATGCAGACTCTGAGCGATTCCAGTAAACCTCGCTTTCGCCAGTCCGCTTGGAAACCAGGTCGCCGAGTGTCGCAATCTGCGTCTTATCAAGCCAAAGGCCAGCCTCTTTGGCAGCATCAGTTAGTCGGCGTATCTTATCGCCCGCGCTGCTATCTGGAGTTCGGCCTCGTTGAGACGACAACGCCGCCGCAAGCAGTCTGACACGGCGGCAATCAGATATGGCCTTGCCTCTTGCGGACGCGAACCGATGAATTCCGCCACGGACATAGTGCTGTCCGACATCTGCAGATTCTGCATTTCGCTTGGCATCGTCTCTCCTCTTGAAAAGTTTGCAGATAAACTCTTTCAAATTCATCACTGTTGTGTATTATACCAAAATCTCAGGCGTTTGCGGGCGGTCACGCATGAAACCCGATTGGATCGTTGTTCTCCAGAACGGCAACAACGCACAAACATGGCTTTTACAACGGTTCCGTGGGGGCGGTCACCGACTATTTCCACTCCCCTTGCTTTCGAACCCATGTCTTGCGCTCCCCAGGAATGTTTCCATCGCAAGTTAACATTTCCAAGGAAGGGCAACATCTCTCTAAGGTAATTGGAGATATCGGATAGATTGGGAAATTCAGCAAATCCAACTCGCGCAATTTTGGCATAACACCCATATCCTCAACACTTCTGATCAACGACCAATTTATCGCAAGATACTCGAGATTCAACAAATCAACATCCGCCAGAGAACGAACCGCCACTCGTTCCAACCTTAAACTCTTTAAAGGCATCTGTGACAAAAACTCCAGACTATCAACCCCCGTCCAATCGCCTCGGAGCATCAGCGTCTCAAGTTTTGTGTGCTTACTAATCATTTGGGCGCACCTTGACTGAAGATCAATGCGCTCCATTGGAGCCCAGACATCCAGACCTTTTAGATTGGATAGATGCTCAAAGGATTTGTTCACATTGGCTTCTGAAAGTTTAAAACAAAGATTAGTAACACTACTTGGCAATATATCCAACGATGAAAAAACCAACGGAGCGCTAAAAGTCTCAAGCCATTTCATGTCGCGCACGCATCTCTCATCGTCTATTCCGATCACTGTAGACAAGTCGAGAGACCGCAATTGCCCGACTTCTATAGCCGAGAAGTTCTCAAGTTTAGTCTTTGCGACAATAAGCAATGAATGCAAATTCGTCACACACGCCAAAAACGACATGTCAAGATTCGCCAAGTCCGTTGCAGAAAGACAGAAAAACCTGAGATTCTCAAGCCGTGTTTTTTGCCCGATTCGCGCACAAATGTTGCTAAGCCCTTCATAAGTAACACGAGCATGAAAACAATCGTCCCAAACAATGCTTTCACCAGTCGTTCGCTTGTCAACGTGTAGAAAAACCAATATATCCCTTTCATCATCTTCGCTGGCAGACACCCAATTAGGTGCCCCTTCTCCTGGCCGCCATTCAAGCCCCAACGCCAAGCAGTCCCCACACCACCCAACCAACATAAGAATTGCAACAATACGACATCCGACAATCGAAAACAGCAATACCAAGCTCCTAATGTGCCAAGCCCAATTCAACAAGTTCTCGCTCAATTTCCTCATGCGTCGTATTATATCACAAATCCCCAAACTCAACCCGCGGCAAATCTGACGCGACGACCCGCGCAAATGTCATTCGAGCATTCATTAGTTAGTTCCCTCTCTTGGAATATGATTCATGCATGACTATTGCAAAACCATGTAAAGCCATAGATCGAAAGCAGCACCAACACCACATAGAAAGCAAAGGCCACCCATCGCGCTCGCCGTTCATCCACCATCAGGAACATAAGCCCGGCGGCGATATACAGAATATAGGAAACGACAAAGAATAGCAACCGCCACTCGCCCGTGACATCGCATCTCATAACATCATAGCACATACCTATGATCGCCCATGCTGTAAACCAAGGCGCAAAAAGAACACTTGCGGCGGCAAACCCCAATACCTCCTGCCATTCGCCAAACAACAACAATACACCTGGAATGTAGGAGACTGCAAGCAATAGTAAAAACTTTTTCATGCTTCCGCTCCTTTCTCAATCCTGTTAATCATGTTAATCCTGTCAAAAAACCTTCCCGCGACGGCCGCGCAAACAGGCCTTTTAACGATGAAACCTTGTTGATTCCAGCACGCCCTTCATCTCCTTTGCATCGGGAGTGGGGAAATAGCCGCTAAGCACGACTGCCTTACCTGTGTCGGAATCGAACAAAACCGCAAAATGCCTATAAAACGCCGATTCGTAATTGACGACGCAATAATAGCACTTGTTTCCGTTGACCATTGCCAACTCGTCCAAAACCGTTTGACGCTTCAGCTTGTCGAAATCTTCGTCGGCGAACGATTCCACAGTCGCCTCGAAGTTCTCCTTTGTGTCATTGGAATCCAGAATGCTGAAAAGCTCAATGGAAGAGTCTTTTCCGTCCATCATGATGCAGACGACGGCCTCGCCTAACGATTTGACGCAGGACGACCACCCCTCAGGAGGCCTGAACACCACATGCCCTTCTGTCAGCTCACCTTCCGGCAATTCGGATTGCCGAATCTCGACATTTCCATTGTAGCCAAGGACCACTTGGAAACTTCCAACCACAACCCAGACAAAAGGCAAGAAGACAATAAGCGCTGCCGCAGCCCAGGTTCCGAGTCCCGCATGGCGATATTGCCGCGGAATCACCCGTGAAACCTGTTTCGAAACACGAAAGTAAACAAGCCAGACAATCGACAAGAACACAGTTCCAACCGCCTGTCCATACTCCCTCGCCGACATTTCATCCTGCATCAGCGACAATGACAAAACGCCACCGAGCAGGCAATAGACCAGGAAAAACCTCGCCCAGAAAACGGCCGACGGCCATCGCCTGTGGAGCGCGGCAAAAGTCCAGATTGCCACAACAAGCAAGCCGAGCACCGTTACGATCCCTGTCGTCGCAAGGATGATGCTACCATAGCACTCGGCAGGGTCCACCATGACTACCGTCTCGTCAAGACTCCACAACGGCGAGAGCAGCAATCCAAGCATGAAAAGTGCGAGCCATCCGCGAATCCGCGTGTTGCTTCTCAGCCATTCAGCCGTGACTCGGCTATCAGCATTTGATTCAATTTCGTTGCCTTCCGCCACTTCACTCATATAAGGGCACCATACACGTACCTCTGAACGTTTCTGTCTACGCGATCAATCATATTTCAGACATTTCCTTGCGGACATTGTAGGCGAAACATGGGCTGCGTTCAAGAGCTGTGTGCGAAACGACATCCACATTGCGTCCAAGCATCCTCTTGAAAGAATCTTGCATGCCTAAATAATCTGACAATGTAGGGCTGGGGTTGAACTTGACTAGAAAGTCCACGTCGCTGTCGGGGCGCTCCTCTTTTCGGGCGCACGAACCGAAGACCCAAAGCTTCTCGGCTTTGTGTTTCCTCGCGATAGCGTATATCTCATCCCGCTTCGCGCGTATCTCGTCCATCATGCACATCTCAAAGCAACGGCATTATACCATATTTTTAACTTGCATTGCTGCATAGTTTTCACGCGCAAGCCGTCAGCACCGCGCAAACAGGCTTTTTACAACGGTTCCGTGGAGTCTGTCCCCAACTCCTTGCGAGACTTAGATGGTGGATCCTCCGTAGAGCAGACAATATGTTGCCACGGCTGAATAACAAGCAATAGCAATCCAACCAACGCATTTCACAAGGCGGTTCGTCGATTTCCACCATCGGCGGAATCCCCATATCAACGCCCAGTACATCAATGGGGAAACAATCAGCAATGAGCAGATTGCCGTTGGCGTGCCACCCTCGACGCGGAATATAGCCAAGGCGGCGCAAATGATCATCAACGGACCAAGCGCCGCAGATACGATGGCCGCCAACAGAACAAACGCCAAACTACCAATAGGAGCGGCTGACACCTCTGCAAAAACCGAATTGGCTCCGCAAAACACCAAGGTGGCGACAAGACACCCCACGACAAGCGCACCCCAAACAGCACCACACTTCAAGAGCGTGTTGAGGCGAAAATCTTGTTTATTGTCCTGGCGCACCCGGCCCTTTTGCCTCTCTTTGATCACCATCATTTTATTCTTAAGATACTCGCCTAATTCCGCATCAACCGCATATTTTGGTATGCCGACAAGAACAGGCCTCGCGCTCAGGAAAGCATAAAAATCCTTCGTCGCTAATCCAAGTGTCATTTCATCCCATCGCACCTTTTCCTTGCCCAAGCCAATCCCGTCGTCATCAATCTTCACCTCGACATCAATCTCGTTGTCAGTTTCAATCGGACACGATTCATACACTCTTGTATATTCGTGTTTAACTTTGACTACCCGCTTAACCAACTTTATTAGTCCAATGGCCGCAAGCAAGGCTATGGGAAGCGACACGAAGAGGTGGTACCAGAGATCCACAACTCCAGCACCCGAAAAGAATCCGTAGAGCTGGATAATCACTGAGGTGCAACCCCAGCACAAAATCACAGGAAGAATAGATAGAAAAATAAAATAGATGACAATGCTGCGCAAGTAAAACTGTCTTACAAAAGAATAGTATAGCCCTCTTGTCCGCTTATAAGTTATTGTGACATTCATGCCAGAATCTCCGAGCTACATATCCTGTTATTGGCAAAGAAAACCAACAGGGTCGGACCTGATTGCCACAGTAAATTGCCACAGTAAGTTTTCCTTATCATAGCGGCGCAACCCTTCCGGTTCGCCGCTTGCATTCCTTCAAACTCAAACACGCGGCGGGAGACGCGGCTGATCAGGTGATAGCACCGATTTGGAAGATGTATCCTGCTACGTCTCATGCTGAACAGTATATCACAAACTCCCGCTAGTGTGGCATTTTGCTGTGGCAATCAGGTCTGCCCCTGTTGCCTCTGGCGAATTTACGCAAATGGGTTGACAACCGCCATGCCGCAGTAGAGCTGTCCGCCGTTCAGGTCTTCCGTGACGATTTCATGGCAGCCAAGCTTCTTCGCCGCAGCCACCATCACTGCGTCGTGATATTGGATTCCATATTCGCGCCGGATGTGAATTGCATCGCGCAGCATGTCAGACGTCACCTCGCTCCTGACGAGGCGGTAAAAATACGAATAGTAGCCCTCTATCTGCTCGTCCGTCGCAAGGGACCTTTTCAGCATGACGTTGGTGAACTCCTGGAGTATCTGAAGCGAAATCACCCCATCGTGGTTCACCTCGAGCGCGTGGCGCAACAGATCGAGCGCAATCGCCCTTTTGCGCGGATCCTGATTGCTTGCGGCATAGACAAGAATATTCGTGTCAAAGAACCTCATTTGTCACACTCCATCGACCGTTCGGCGGCGTCGGCGCGGCTATACTTGTATCCAGGTTCCATCTCGATAGAGTTCGCCATCGCAAAGGAATAGAACTCGTCAGCAAGAGACTTGCGCTCAAGCCGAATCTCGCGATCCTTCGCAATCAGCAAATCGCGAATATACTGGTTGAGACTTGTCCCCTGCTCTTCAGCCCAACACCGAACATTCTGAATGACATTGGGAGGTGCTGCCAGAGTTATATTCATATCTCCTCCTTGTGTGCGCACATATTTTAGCATATATGTGCGCAATCAAGCAACAAGAAGATTATAACTTGGCAAAATCATAAGAACTTGCCACAACACCCCTCATTTCAAGGGCTTTGAGGCATATTATGGCGCGACCGACAGTTCGCTTTTTAGGGCCTCGCCCTTAAGGAAGAGGACGCGCGGGAATATCGGCGCGCCGCTCTGCGCGGCACCATCCTGCGCCGTCATGACTGGGGAGAACGGATACACGCAAGCCAGCCGACGCGAGCAGCCCGCGAACGCATTGGACGCGACAAGCACCGAGGTCGCCTCGTGGAGGACAATATCCGTAAGGTTCGTAGCACCGGCAAAGGCGCGGCTCTCGATACGGCGGACGCGCCCCTCGAAGCTGACGACGCGAAGGTCTGTCGAGTTCTCGAACGCCCGCGCGGGAACGAGGCGCACGCTCGAGTCGACGTCGAGGCGGCGGATGCTCGCGAGCGAGCCGAGCGGGACGCTCCCTGCAGGAACGGCATTTGTCGCGAAGGCACGCGCAACGCCCTCCCCAGCCTTCACGAAGACGGGGCGAGCCCCCTCTTCCGGCGCCACAGGGAACTCCACAGGCTGCACTATGGGGTTCGCAAGAAGACGGACGGAATACCAGTCCGCCGACCGCAGCGCAAGCGGACCAACCAGCACAAGCAGCAACGCCAATGTTCTCATGCCGATATTATACCACAAACCCCCATACTGGTTCGCTACTTGCGACCGCGTGAGAAGTTGACAATCGGCAGCCGACCCTCCCGGGACCAGCAAAAAGAGCGCGGCAGGACTGCCGCGCTCTTTTTCTTGGGATTTCTCCCGATTGTCAGCCGAGGAGGTCGTCCCCGCCGGTCGAGCCCATCGACTCGTCGGAGTTGACGACGTCTCCGCCGTCTGCGGACGTGTCGCCCGTGTCGAGCTGAAGGTTGGGCTCGCCGAGATCGTCGTCGTCGTCGTTCTCCTCTCCGGGAAGACCCGACGCCGGGATGCCGTAGAGCTCCTCGTGGCGCTTGCGCTGCTCC
>ONVK01000139.1 GCA_900321255.1 uncultured Lentisphaerota bacterium
GTGGGCAAGCTCTTCGCCGCGACGCGCAACTGGGGCTACAACGACAGGAACATCCTGATACACGGCAAGCGCAGGTTCTACACCGAGCCGCGCTTCCCTGTCGGCGACAAGTTCCTCGAGCCGGTCTGGCATCGTGCGACCCTCGACCTCATGGCGGCCATCGCGCTTATCGGCGGTTCCGACAGGTTTGTCGGCACGGTCGTCTCCTATCGCGCCGGCCACACGCTCGACTGCGACGCGATCCGCGCCCTCCGCCGCAACGACCTCCTGGCGAGGGCCTGAGCTGCACGGTCCGGTTTTGCCGTTGTCAGATTTTCCCTTTGGCGGCGAGTATAGGGCGTGAAGAGGAAAGTCGCTTTTCTTGCCTGCATCGTCGCCGCGCTCGCGGCGGTGTTTCTCGTCTGCTCGTGGATGTTCATCGACTGGGGCGACGAGGGGTCTGACGAATATCCCGGCGGCACGATACTCCGCGATTCGTCGGGGAGGATCCTGCGCGTTACGCTTGGGCCCGGCGACGTAGACTGCAGGCCGTTCTACGCCGCCTCTCCCGACGACTGGATCGTAAAGGCGCTCGTCGCGGCCGAGGACAGTTCCTTCTGGTCGCATCGCGGCGTGAGGCCGATGAGCGTTCTCCGCGCGGCTTGGCAGAATGTCAGCTGCAGGCGCCGCATCTCCGGCGCGTCGACGATCACGATGCAGGCGGTCCGTCTCTTGAGGCCGCACCCGAAGAATCTCTGGTGGAAGTGGAAGGAGGCGGTCAAGGCCGCCAAGATGGAACGCGCGAAGCCGAAGCAGTGGATCATCTCCCAGTACCTGAACCGCGCTCCCTTCGGCTCCAACTTCGTCGGCATCGAGGCGGCTTCGCAGGGATGGTTCGGAAAGGGCGCGAAGGATCTCGGACTCGGCGAGGCCGCGATGCTCGCCCGACGCGCTTCCGCCCCGACAAATGGGGGAGCCCCGAGCGCCATGCACAGGCGTTCAAGCGGCGCGACTATGTTCTCGAGCGGATGCAGGCACTTGGCTACATCACGGACGAGCAGCTCGAGGGCGCGCGCTCGGTCGAGCCGGAAGTCCGTCGCGCGCCGAGGCCGTTTCTCGCGCCGCATTTCTGCGACTGGTACATTTCAGAACATGGGCTTCGCGGCGGGCGGGGCGGAGTGGATGTGACGACGGCGCTTGACGCCGACATCCAGCTTTTGTGCGAGCACGCAGTCTCTGCGGCGGCGGAGAAGGGCGGCTTTTCGTCTGCTGTCGTCGTGATGAAGCCAGAGACAGGCGAGATAGTCGCGATGGCCGTGAGCGGAGACTATTTCGACGGCAAGGACGGGCAGGTAAACACCGCCGTCTCGCCGCGCCCCGCGGGCTCGACACTCAAGCCGTTCCTCGTCGCGCTTGCAATGGAGCGAGGGCTCGCGACCCCAGAGCGCCGTCTTGTCGATTCGCCCATTTCGTTCAAGGGCTACAGACCCGCAAACTTCGACGGTAGGTATCGCGGCCTCGTCACTGTGCGCGATGCGCTCGTCCTTTCGCTCAATGTTCCGTTCGTCCGCCTCCTCGACGAAGTAGGAGTTGAGTCGTTTGCGGAGGAACTTCGCGCTCTCGGCTTTGGGCGCGTCACCGAAGAGCCAGCGTCGTTTGGCCTCGGAATGGCGATCGGGAATGTCGAAGTCTCACTTCTCGAGCTTGTCCGCGCATACGGCGTTCTCGCGCGCGGCGGCGACGGACGATTTGCGCCCGCATGCGCCTATCTCGTCTCCGATATGCTCTCTGGCGACGAGCGCTCTCATGCGGCCCTCGGGCATATCGCAGATGTCGCGACGCCGCGCTTCGCGTGGAAGACAGGCACGTCGAGCGCCTACCGCGACGCATGGACAGTCGCGTGGAATCCGGAGTATGTGGTTGGTGTCTGGTGCGGGCACAAGACGGGCGGCTTTGGTGACAAGAGCGTCGTAGGTGCAAAGGCCGCGGCGCCTGTCGCGTGGAGCGTCATTCGCCAGCTCTATCCAAGCGGCATAGGCCCCTGGTTTGAAGAGCCCGAGGGCGTGGCGAAGTGCGTTGTCTGCAAGAAAACTGGGCTTCCCGCCTCTCCTGACTGCCCCGAGACTGAGGAGGGAAGGGCAGTTCGGGGGCGTAGTTCACCTCGGCTTTGCAATATCCATCGGCGAGGGCCAGACGGAAAGTTGATTGAAGAGAGCCGTCTTGCACTCTCTCTCGTGAAGCCCGAGGACGGCGCACAGTTCCATCTCGTCTCCGGCTCGCTTGAGCAGCGCATAGTCTGCCAGGTCGGAGAAGTGCCGCCCGACACCCGGCTTTGGTGGTTCGTTGACGCTGTGCCCGTGGGCGAGACTGTCGGGCGCGGCGCATTTGCCGCGGAGATGGCGCCGAGCAAGCATGTCATCACGTGCGCCGCAGAATCCGGCGACGCCGTTTCGGTCACCGTGACCGTCCTTGTCGATTAGCCGCGGCGGACCGAAGGGAATTTGGTATAATATCCGCCACATGAGAATCGTAGTGAAAGTTGGCACGCATGCGATCGCGAACAAGGCGGGGAAGCCCGACCACGCGGCGCTTAAGCGTCTTGTCGCGCAGTTGAGCTCGCTGAGGAAGTCCGGGCACGAGGTGTTCTTCGTCTCGTCGGGCGCAGTCGCCGCAGGCGTCGAGGCGCTTGGGCTCAAGTCGAGGCCGTCGGACGTGAACGACGTCCAGATGTGCGCGGCCGTCGGGCAGGCGCGGTTCATCTACGAGTACGAGCGGCTCTTCGCCGGCCACGGCGTTAAGATCGGCCAGGTGCTGCTCACCCATTTCGACTTCGAGGACCACCACCGTGCGCAGAACGTAAGGAAGTCCCTCGACCACCTCGTGCGCTCGGGGATCGTCCCGATCATCAACGAGAACGACGTCGTAGCGGACGAGGAGCTAAAGGGGAAGACGTTCGGCGACAACGACTGGCTGTCGTTCCTCATCGCGCGGCTCGTCAAGGCCGATGCGCTTGTCCTTCTCACGACCGTCGACGGACTTCTCGACGCGCAGGGCAAGAGGATTGCCCGCATCGAGAGCTTCCGCAACATCGCGCGGCTTGTGCGCGCCGGCGAGAAGGGCTCGCTCTCGAAGGGCGGCATGGACTCGAAGCTCAGGGCGGTCAAGGCCGCGGTCGCGTCGGGCATAGACACCTACATCGCAAACGGGCGCAAGAGCGTACTCGCGCCTCTCCTTGCGGGGAAGCCCGTCGGGACTTTCTTCCCCGGCTCGGCGCTGTAATCCGCTTAGAGGTGTCGGCATGACGCTGAAGCTCAACGGAATAGACGTCGACTGCGTGATCGGGGAGCGCCCCGACGAGCGCACTCGGCTTCAGACGCTGCGCGTCGACGTAGAGCTCGAGATACCGGATGTCGCGGCGGAGACAGATTCGCTCGTCGACACCGTGGACTACGCGGCGCTGACGGAGAGGATCCGTGCTGCGCTTGCGTCTGCGAAGTGCCGCATGATCGAGCGCGCGGCGAAGATCGTGAAGGACATCTGCCTTTCAGACGCGAAGGTGCGCGCGGCGAAGGTTTCTGTCACGAAGTCCGGCGCGGTGCCGCATCTCGAGTCGGCTCAGGCGGTCTTGTGAACTTGACGGGAGGACGGCGATGAAGATAAGTGCGGTGGTTTTTGACTTCGGCGGCGTGATGACGACTTCGACGATGCCTCAGCGCGTGATTGCGCTGGCGAAGGAGAAGGGCATCGACTGGAACGTGTTTGTCGACGGGTTCAACGCGCACCGCCTCGACTACGACGCCGGGCACATCACGCTTGGCGAGATGTACGCGCTTATATGGGGCGATGCGGGGCTTTCCGTCTCGGACGAGACGACTGCCGCGTTCATGAAGGCGGACGACGAAAGCTGGTGCTACCGCAACGAGAGGACGCTAGAGTGGATGAAGGCGCTTAAGGGCCGCGGTTTCAGGATCGGCATTCTCACGAACATGGCGCCAAAGTTCGCTCGCGAGCATTTCAGGTCGCGCTTCGCCGACTTCATCGCGCTTGCCGACGCGATGGTGATTTCGGGAGACGAGGGGATCGTGAAGCCGCAG
>ONVK01000062.1 GCA_900321255.1 uncultured Lentisphaerota bacterium
CGGCTGTCGCGCCAGCGGCATGCCGGGTAGCCACGCCCGGAACGGATAAGCGCTGAAAGCATCTAAGCGCCAAGCCTCCCCCAAGACAAGTTCTCCCAGCAGCAATGCTCTCAAGCCAGGTCGTAGACCACGACCTCGATAGGCCGGAGGTGCAAGCGGAGCGATCCGTTGAGCCGACCGGTACTAATATGGCGTGTGGCTTAGCTTATTTTTTCTTCACCTCGAGACGACCCGCGTCCCGTGTGTGGGCTGCAACTCTCTTTCACTCCCAATCTGCCTTTCTTTTGCTGGTGACCATGGAGGAGCTGTCATACCCGTTCCCATTCCGAACACGGAAGTCAAGGGCTCCATCGCCGAGGGTAGTGCGTCTCCATCGCCGAGGGTAGTGCGTCTCCCGGACGTGCGAGAGTAGGACGTCGCCAGCTTTTTTTATTTTCAGGGTCAGAATAGTCTGACCCTAAATTTTTCTTGAACAGAATTTTTCTTTCGCGCATTTACCTTTTAGGAAATGGAGATCTACGAAGAAATTAGGGTTGACCGTGAAATGGGCGCACGTCGCCTGGTGGCGGAGTATCGTCCGCGTCTGGAGACTGCCGCCCGTCTTCTTTGTGGTGATGCCCATAAAGCCGAGGATCTTGTCTTCCGCGCTTTTGAACGCGCCATCTCCCGAATTGACGAATTCCGTCCGACGGGTTCGTTCTACTACTGGATCTATACGATTCTCCTCAATTTGCACCGGATGGACGTCCGCAAGCCGTCGGCAAGGAATGAAGTTGTCGTCGCGCAAGAGTCTATGCCCGAGGTTGAAGACGAGTCGGCGCGAAACCCCTTCGAGGCGTTTGCCTTCCGCGGAAGCGCCGATGCGGTTCGCACGGCGGTAAACAAATTGCCCGAGAGCTATCGGGAAGTCGTGGTCCTCCGCTACTTCGAGGAACTCACGACGCCAGAAATTGCCAAGATAACAGGCCTACCCGAAGGGACTGTCCGCAGCCGCCTGCATTATGCGAAAGATGCGCTTTATGCGATGCTCCACGACACAGAGCTTTCGCCTGATTTCACGGAGCGCCTCATTCGTGCGACGCGTCCGCAAAAATCCTGGCTCTTCCGGCACAGTTGGATCGCCGGTCTTGTCATGCTGCTCTCGCTCGCAACGATCGCCGCGGGGACTGCAGCCGTGATCAAGTCCGGCGAAGCACCGTCTTCGGCCGACATTGGCGCGGTTGTCGTTTCTGGTGAAAGCGGTCTTTGGCGCATGGTCGGCGGCGGGTCGACCTTTTCTCCCGAGGCCGACGAAATCGACAAGGCGATCGAGCGCGGGCTTCAGTTCCTTGTTTCAAAACAGCGTCCCGATGGGTCGTTTCATGGGGATTACGGCGATTCTGCCGCGATTCCGGCGCTTGCGGGCATGGCGTTTCTGTCAAAGGGCCATCTGCCGGGAAGCGAGCCCTATGGCGAGACGATAGACCGTTGCGTGGACTATGTCCTCGACTGTATGGACATGCGTCCGAACGCGCCCTTCAAGGGCTACATGGGAGAGAAGGGCAACGGGCGCATGTACGCCCATTCGATTGCGACGCTGTTCCTGTCCGAGGTTAGCGGAATGGTCGACCGCGATCGTCAGGCGCGCATCGACGAAACGTTGCCTCACGCAGTTAAGGTGATTCTCGACGCGCAGAACAGGCGCAAGAGCCATCCATCCCATCTTGGCGGCTGGCGCTACACTCCGGATGCGGGCGACAGCGACCTTTCTTGCAGCGGATGGGCGCTGATGGCGCTTCGCAGTGCGCGGCTCAACGGCGCTGTTCTTCCAGACGACGCGATAGAGAAGGCGGTGCTGTATATCAAGCGCGCGCAACGCGCGAACGACGGCGCGTTCGGCTATCAAGGCGATAACGGGCAGCATGCAGAGACGCTGACTGGCGCGGCGATACTTTGCCTTGAGCTTTGCGGGCGCCACCTCGACCCCGATGCGCTCAAAGGCGCGCAGTTCGTCCGCAAGACGTATCAGCGTTCGCTCTTGGGCGGCGGCAATCCCTACTACGGGCTCTACTACACGGCCCAGGGGCTTTTTCAGCTTGGTGGCGAGCAATGGCGTGAGTTTGAATCGTGGATGTACGCGACATACATGAAAAAGCAACAGCCCGATGGCTGCTGGAATGGCGAGAACGGATCGGTCTACTGTACGTCCATGGCGGTGCTTGCCTTCGCGGTGCCGTATCGAATGCTGCCGATCTACCAGCGCGACGAAACTGTCGACGTCAACGAAAAAGGAGAGGAAACGGGAAAATGAACGCTAAACTCAACGAGGGCGACGTGAAGCGCGTCGAAATGCTGCACGCGAAATGCGCCGAAATGAAGAAGGAGCTTGCGAAGCGCGTCGTGGGCCAGGACGAGATGGTCGACCAGGTCCTGACGGCGGTGTTCGCGCGCGGCCACGCGCTGCTGACCGGCGTGCCGGGGCTCGCGAAGACGCTGCTCGTCCGCACTCTCGCGGAAGTAATGGACCTCGGGTTCAAGCGCGTACAGTTCACGCCCGACCTGATGCCTGCCGATGTCACCGGCACTGAAGTGCTGGACGAAGACCGCACTACAGGAAAGCATGTCTTTCGCTTCGTGAAAGGGCCCGTCTTCACGAATCTGCTGCTTGCGGACGAAATCAACCGTACGCCGCCAAAGACCCAGGCCGCGCTCCTGGAGGCGATGCAGGAGCACAGCGTCACCGTTGGCGGCGAGATATATCGGCTGGCCGAGCCGTTCTTCGTGCTCGCTACGCAGAACCCGATTGAACAGGAGGGTACGTATCCGCTTCCCGAGGCGCAGCTTGACCGTTTCTTCTTCAACATCAAGGTGGACTATCCTTCGCGCGGAGAGGAGTGCGAGATCATCCACCAGACGACTGGCGAGGAAGATGCAGCGCCTGCAAAGGTCCTCTCTGCTGCGGAGATCATCGAGCTCCAGTCGGTTGTGCGCCGCGTCCCTGCGGCAGACCATGTAGTCGAATACGCCGCCGATTTCGTGCGCGCGACGCGGCCGAAGACGCCCGAGGCGCCGGAGTTCGTGAAGGAGCTTGTAAGCTGGGGCGCGGGTCCGCGCGCGGGCATGGCCCTTGTCACGGCCGCGAAGGCCCGCGCCGTCCTGCAGGGGCGCGCCTATGCGACGACCGCCGACGTCAAGTGGGCGGCCTTGCCGGTGATGCGGCATCGCATAGCCACGACTTTCAACGCCGAAGCCGCAGGCGTCACGACGGACGACGTCGTCATGCGTCTGCTCGACCACGTGCAGGGCCACGAGGAGCTTGACGTCTGACGGGGCTGGGCTGGCGAAAATGGCGTTGCCGGGATACATGAGGTGGCTGCCGGATGCGGCGCTGAAGAAGCTCGGGAGAATCGAGTTCCTCGCGCACGGCACCGTCGACGGTTTCATCGCCGGCCGCCACAAGAGCGCGCGCAAAGGCGCCAGCGCCGAGTTCGCCGAACATCGTGCGTATGTGCCCGGCGACGACCTCCGCAATCTCGACTGGAAGCTCGTCGCGCGCCGCCAACGGCTCTACGTCAAGCAGTATGTCGACGAGACGAACCTGCGGGCGACCGTCGTCCTCGACGCTTCTGGCTCGATGGCCTACCGCGGACGCTCGGCGGCGGACCGGCTTTCGAAGCTCGAGTACGGGCAGTACATCGCCGCTTCGCTTGCGTATCTTCTCGTCAACCAGCAGGATGCCGTCGGCTTCGTGTCGTATGACACGGAGATACGCGATCTCGTCCCCGCGAAGGCCGAACCGTCTCAGGTGCGCTGCATCCTTGAGCGGCTCGACGCGCTGAAGCCCGGCGGCGAGACCGACATGGCTGGCGTGCTCCATGAAGTCGCCGAACGCATCCCGCGGCGAAGCGTCGTCTTTCTCGTCAGCGATTTCTTCTCGGACGGGCAATCGCTTCTGAAGGCGCTCCACCATTTGCGTTTCCGGCACCACGAGGTAATTGCGATCCAGGTCTGCGACCACGACGAGCTGACGTTCCCGTTCGAGCGCATAAGCCGTTTCGAGGACCTTGAGACGCGGCAGACGTTCGACGTAGACGCGCGCGCGCTGAGGGCCGACTACCTCGCGCGGCTCAACGCCCATTTCGCCGAGCTTGCGCGCGGTTGCGGCGAAATGCGCATCACGCACGAGCGGGCCGATACGTCGCGGCCTTTCCACGAGACGCTGTCCGACATCCTGGTGCGCTATCGCCGCACGGCGGGAGGTGGAAGATGATGTCGTTCTTCTCCCCCTGGATGCTTCTTGGGCTCGTTGCGGCCGCGGCCCCGATCATCCTGCACCTTCTGAGAAAGCGCACTGCAGAACGCATACTGTGGGGCGCGTGGATGTTTCTCGCCGACTCGCTGCGCTTCAAGCGGCGCAAGCTGATGCTCGAGGACATAGTGCTTCTCGTGCTCAGGACGCTGACGCTTGTCTTCGCGGCCCTGGCGTTTGCCCGTCCGTTTCTCCCGGAACTGCGCTTTTTCGGCGGCGCGGGGATGGACAAGGACGTGGTGCTTGTCATCGACGCCTCGGCTTCGATGAAGCTTCGCGATCCCTCGGGAACGACTGCGTTCGCAAAGGCGCTCGAAGAGGCACGCTCTCTCGTCAAGGAGTCGCCGCGAGGCACGGCGTTTGGCATTGTCATAGGCGAGGGCACGCCTGGGATCCTTACGCCTTCGCCCATCTCCGCCAAGCGCGAGGTCCTCGAGATGCTGGACCGTCTCGAACCCGGTGACGACGCGATGGATGCGCCGCGGTCGCTGGCCGCGGCGGGCGAGATACTTGCGGGCGGCAACAATCCCGCGAAGGAAGTCGTCATCTTCGGAGACGGCCAGGCCTACGGCTGGCGTTGCGGCGACGAAGCGGAATGGAAACGCGTCGAGCGCATCTATGCGCGCTTTCCACGTCGTCCGCCGGTCGTGTGGAGGGCTTTCGAGCGTCCCACGGACGTCAGGAACGCCGCCATCGTCGCCGTGGCGCCAAGTCGCCGCGTCATAGGGACGGACAGGCCTGCGATGTTTTCCGTCACCGTCATAAACGCGGGATCCGTGCCGTTCTCTCCCGGCGACGCGGTGATGCGCGTGGACGGCGTCGAGACGGCGCGTGCGCCGGTCGGGCAGATCCTCCCCGGGCTTTCGCGCACGTTCGAGTTTTCGCATGGCTTCTCGAAAGCCGGGCACCACGACATCGTGACGTCGCTGACAGCCGACGACGACATTGCGTCGGATTCCGTTGTCTCCAACGCCGTCGAAATCGTCGATTCCCTCGACGTCCTGCTGGTCAACGGAAGGCCTTCGGAACGCGGGTTTGACCGCCCGACGGCGTTTCTCGAAGCGGCATTGCGGCCGGAGCTGAAGGGCACGAACGCCGTTTTCCTCGTAAAGCCGAAAACTGTTCGCGCAACTGAACTTGAGGAGCCGCGGGTCTTTTCCGGCGTCGAGGCCGTGGCGCTTTGCGACGTTCCCTTTCTTTCGCCCCGGGCGACGCAGAACCTGGCAAAGTGGGTGAACGACGGAGGCGGGCTGGTCGTCGTGCCAGGAGCGCGCACACAGACCTCGTTCTACACGAACGCGCTTTTTACCGTCGCCTGGACTAACTGGAACGCGAGTCTCTCGGACGTCACTTTCGCCCATGCGCCGGTCGCGAGCCGCGTGGAGTTCGACGAGTCGCGCCTTACGAATGGAACCGACGTCGTCTCGCGCTTCTCGGACGGCGCCGCAGCCGTTGTCACCGCGCCGTCCGGCAAGGGGCGCATCGCAATTTCCGCAATGCCGTTTGACCTTAAGAGCACGACGTTCCCGGCGAGGCCTGACTTCGTGCCGTTTGTCCACGAACTCTTTTATTCGGTCGCGGCCACTAATTCAGTCCACGCATTCTGCGACACGCGCTGGCGCGCACGGGAGGGAGACCTTTCCCCGCTGACGCAGGAAGAAGCCGACGCTCTTGCGGTTTCGATAGACCTCGGCTTCGCGCGCAGTCTCGACGACCTCATGGCGGCTGTCGTCGGCCGCAGTTTTGGCGTCGAGATCTGGCGGCCGTTTGCCGTTCTCGCGCTCCTTCTGCTTCTCGCGGAGATTCTGTTCTGCCGGCGGCTCGACGGAGAGCGCGGAGGGCGAGTGCCTTCGCGCGTGCGCACCGTTCTCAGGGCGGTCGCGGTTCTCTCCCTTTTGTGGCTGCTCGCGCACTTCTCGTGGACTCATGACGTGACCCGCAGTCTCCACCGACGCGTGGCAGTTGTCGTGGACCGCTCGCTTTCGATGCAGCGCACGGACGGCGCGCCGGGAGACGCTGGCGCGGACGACGGGGCGCGGCCAACCCGCCTTTCCGTAGCGACGAACTGTGCGGCGCAGGTCGAATCGATGCTTGGCTCCAAGTATGACGTCGAGCCGTACGAGTTCGGCGGACGGACTACGGACTTTTCGTCTGCGCTCGAGCTTGTGCTGGAGCGGATCCCGTCCGAGGAGCTTGCAGGCGCGGTGTTCGTGACAGACGGACGGGACACGACGGGCGTCGTGCCGGAGGCGGCGGCCCGGCGGTTTGCGCGTCTTGGCGCAAAGGTCTGCAGTATCGTCGTCGGCGACACAACGAACAGGGCTGATGTTGCGATCGAGTCTGTACGCGCAAGTTCAAGCGTCTTTCTCGGCGACAAGATCCGTCCTGTGGCGCATGTCCGGGCGGATGGCTTCAAGGGGCGGCGCATTGCCGTGAAACTGACCGAGGGCGAAAAGACGCTCGACCGCCAGGAGTTCGAAGTGGACGCCGATTCCTGGACGAAGGACGTTCGATTCACCCACGATCCGGGAGAGAAGGGAATCAAGGGCTATCGCGTCGTGATCGAGCCGCCGGAAGGGGATTCGGAGACAAGGAACGATGAATGGCCGTTCGAAATCTCGGTTTCTGACGATCGCACGAACGTCCTCGTCGCGGACCGGCGGCCGCGATGGGAGTTCCGGTATCTGCGCAACCTCTTCTTCGGGCGCGACAAGTCCGTGCATCTCCAGTACGTGCTGGTCGAGCCGGACCGGCTGGCGGGAGGCGAAGGCGCCTCGACGCGTCCTGCCGACGCGACGCGGTCCTTTGGCGAGGCCGAGGCGGGGGCGCTTCCAAAGACCCGCGACGACTGGCGCAAGTTCGACGTCATCGTCCTTGGCGATCTCGGGCGCGACGTGCTGACCGACGAGGTCTGCGCGGACATCCGCTACTGCGTCGAGGAGCGCGGCGCCCTGCTCGTCCTGACTGCGGGCGAGAGAAACATGCCGTACGACTTTGCTTCGGGGCCTATGGCGGATCTTCTTCCTGTTGCCGTGACAAACGAGGCGGGAAGCGTAGTCGCCCGTTGGCGCATGGCGAAGACGCCGTTTGCACTGACGCCGTCCGGCCGCGGGCATCCGGCCGCAGCCGTCGCTGCGTCGCCTTCGGAGAATGAACGCATCTGGAATTCGCTGCCGCCGGCGCGTGGTCGCGTGGAAGGCGTGGCCGTAAAGCCCGGTGCGGAGGTGTTGCTTTTCGCCGGAGATTCGACGGCCCTTGTCTCGCCGCTCATGACCGTGCGCGAGACGGGGCGGGGTAAGGTAGTCTTCTTCTCGACGGACGAGACGTGGCACTTGCGCTATCGCATGGGCGACACCTACCATCATCGTTTCTGGGGTGGCGTGCTCCGCTGGGGTTCGGGCGAGAAGCTGCGCGACGGCAATCTGCATGCGAGGGCCGGAACGGACGCGCTCCGCTATCTTCCCGGGGAGCAGGTGAAGCTGTTCGCGCGTTTTTCCGACAAGGATTTCCTGCCAATCGCGTCGGTGCGGGCGAAGGCCGAGGTGAAGCTTCCCGACGGCACGCTTCGCACGGTCGACCTCCTAAAACGTTCCGGCGCAAATGGCTTCTACGAGGCCGTGTTCGACGCCACGGCACGCGAGGGCGCCTACGAAGTCACGATCGACGCGCCCGAGGTCGAACAGGCGCTTGGGAGCGAATGGCCGAAGCCGCTCGTAACGCGTTTTGCCGTAGATGAGGGCGTCGCGCCAGTCGAATACGCGCATCCTTCGGCCGACATCGCCCTGCCGAAGGAAATGGCGCGCCTCACGGGAGGCACGGCGTTTGTGGCGCAGGACGACTTCGCGTCGCTCGCCGACGGCTTTGGCGCAGGGCGAAGCGAGATAACCGAGCATGTCGAGGACGCTATCTGGAACCATCCGCTCGTGTTCGTCCTGCTGGCGCTGTCGCTTGTCCTGGTCTGGATTCTCCGAAAGAGAAGGGGGCTTGCATGATTGGAATTCCGGAATCGGTCAAGGCCATTCTCGACGCGTCCATTCGGCGCGTGCGGCGCATCTATCTGCTCCGCGGCCTTGTGGCGACGCTTTTCGTGGCGATTGCCGCGACGCTCGTGGTGATGGCCGTCGACGCATGCTTTACGCTTTTCTCCGATGCGGCGCGCTGGCTTCTCTCGTCCCTGCTGTACGTCTGCATCCTCCTGGCGGGATACTTCTCGCTTGTGCGCCCGCTGGCGCGGTGTCTCGACGCGCGGCGCATGGCGAAGATCCTCGATGCGCGTCATCCTGAGAACGAGGAATGCCTGACGACGCTCGTAGAGCTCGTGGAGACGGCGGAGCGGAATCCCGGGCGGGCCAATTTTTCCGAAGATCTGCTCGGGCTCCTTTCCGAGAAGGCCGAGCAAGCCGCCTGGTCGGTCGACGCCGAGCGCGAGTTCACGTCGCGGACGATCGTCCGCCGGCTTATGGCGCTTCTCGCCATCGTGGCGCTGCTCGCCCTTTCCTTCGCAATCGTTCCGCACCTGGCCGGCCGGCTTTTCGTGCGGGCAGTGGCGCCGTGGGCGGACGTCGGAAATCTATATTCAAGCGACATCGCCGTAAAGCCGGGCGACGTCGCCGTTCTCGGGGGAATGGTCGTGCGCATCGAGGCGACGGTCGCCGATGGGTTCCCCTATGTGCCGAGCATACGCATCTCGCGCAAGGGCGCGCTGGGCTGGGGTGAAGAATACGTTGAGCCAATGGACGGTGGAGTATACGAGGCAACGGCCGATCTCGCCGAGCCCGAATGGAGATACCGCGTGTGCGCAGGACCCGCAGTCTCCCGATACTATACGGTACGGGTCTGCGAAATGCCGAGGTACGAGTCTTTCTCGGCGCGGATCGACTATCCTGACTACACCGGTTTTTCGCCAAGCGTCGTCTCGAACGACGAGGTTTCGACGCTGGAGGCGGTCGATGGATCGCGCGTATCCTTCTCGCTCGACCTCGGAGACCGCGCGGTGAATGCCGCGCTGCTCGTGAACGGCCGCGCGGCAACCCGACATGAAATGGTCTCGAACCGAGTGGCAAACTGGACGCTTGACCTCGTGAGTCCAGAGGGCTTTGCCGCGCCGCGCCGCGGAGGACTTCTCAAGAGCTTTCTCGACGCGCCGCCTACCGTGGTCATCGAAGAGCCGGCTGTGAAGTCTCTTCGCCTCGCGCCGCACGCGAAGTTTCCGATTGTATTCTCAGCGAGCGACGACATCGGCGTAGAGACGCCGTCGCTCCGCTATGCGCGTGACGGAGGGCCGTGGCAGGACCTACGAACGGTGGCGTCGTTTGCGAAAAGCGGCGCGTCGCTTTGGAAGGGGAGGGACGAGATCGACCTTTCGACGTTCGATCTTGACGGGGTGCGCTCGGTCTCCTTCGACATCGTGGTGCGCGACCGGTTTCCCGCCGAGCGCGGCGGACCACATGCGGCGACGTCGATGCCGATAGTCGTGCAGCTCGAGACAAGGGCCGCAAGCATCGGCGAACAGAGTCTTTCCAAGGCGACAGAGACTGCGCGCAAGCTGCTGGAGGAGGCGCGTCGGCGCCTGGACGACGCGCGGCACCCTGCGGCACAGGCGAAAGACCAGATCCGCCGCGAGCAGAAGGTGAGCGAATGGGCCGACAAGAACGTAGAGCGCGCGGTACACGAGACATCCGAAGCGCGCAAGCGCGTCGACGAGCTTGAACGGCATTTCAGGGAAGACCGGCGTTTCGAGCCGATTGCCGACATGCTCAAGTCCGTGCGTGAGCAGAAGATCGACCCTGTGCTGGCCAAGCTCGAGTCCGCGCAGTTTGACGCGCCCGAACGCCGCGCCGACGCGTTGGAGGCGGCGCTGCCCGAGATGCGCGATGCGCTGGAAGCATTGAAGAAGATGGACGAGCCCATACGCGACCGCGTGCAGAAGCTCGAGAACTACGAGAAGACGAAGGACCTTGCGGCCCGGCAGGACGCCCTTGCGCGGGAGGCCGAGGCTATCCTGCGCGAAAGGCCGGTCGACACGCGCAAGCTCGATGCCTGGAGGCGCATGCAGGAAGAGGCGGCGAACAAGGCGCGCGAACTAGAGTGGCGGACAAAGGGCGGCGACATGGACGTTGCGCGGCGGAAGATGTCCAAGGCGGCGGAACTGATGGACGAACTCAAGCGCCAGCTGGACATTGCGGCGGACAGGAACCGCAACGACATTCGCAAGGCGCAGGCCCGCGATCAATATGAAGAGGAGCTTTCCCGTCGGCGCGACGAAGCGCTTCGCCAGGCCGTCAATGCCGAGAAGGACGCCAGGAAGAAGCTGGAGCAGGCGCGCGCGAACGGCGACAAGAGGGCGCGCGAGGCGCTCATGCGCGATGCCGTTGCCGCGCAGTCCCGCGCGGAAGACCTGCTGGAGCAGGCCGAGGCGACAAAAGAGGTTAAGGACGCGCAACGCGAGGCACGGCTGAGGAACGATAATCCCGAGACGGCGGAACAGGCGCTCGGGGAGTCTCTTCCCCGGCAGGGTGAGGCGCTGGCGGCAGCAGAGGCGGAGCTTGCCGCGCGTGAAAAGGCCCGCCAGGAAGGATTGCAAGCTCGCAAGGAGCGCGACGATGTGGCGAGGCGTTCGCTTGCGGCGCAGAGCGCGGATGAACGTCGCGAGGCGCAGCACCACGAGGCGCGCATGGCCGCCATGAAAGCGCAGAACAAGGCGCTTTCCGCATTTGAAGAGGCGGCAAAGAGCGAGGACGAGAACCGCAGTCGGCAGTTGCGGCAGCAGGCGGCAGACGCGGTGCGCGAAGCGGCGCGGCAACTCGAGAAGAGCGGCGTCGACCCCACTCTCGCAGATGCGCAGGAGAAATCGCTCGCAGTGGCGCAGGCGGCAGTGGAAGAGCCGTCCGCTGGCAAAGTCGCCGAAGATGTACAACGCAAGACGGCCGATGCGCTCGCAGCTGTGGACAAGGCGGAGCAGCTCGAGTCCGCGGCGGCGGCCAAGGAACTCGCGGAAAGTCTGGAGCGCGAAAGCAATCTGCCGGAAGATGTTCTCCAGGGATTGGAGCGCCTGAAAAAATCTGACCCGTCTCCTGGCCAAGCCGCCAGCGAGATGCGCGAAGCGGCTACTGCGGCGCGGGAAGACGCCGCTCGCAAGATCGAAGAAGCTGCGCCGCGGGCGCGGAAGCAGCGGCGCAGCAGACGAGCTCTCCGCAGGGCATGGGTGAGCAAGGCGATAGAAAACAGGGCGAAGGAGAACAGGGAAAGGGTGGACAAGCACAGTCCGATCAAGAGGCGGCAGGGGAGTCGCAGGGGCGTCCCAGTGCAAGCGAGAAATCTGCGGAGGCGGCGGAAGCGATGCGGAAGGAGGCGGAGCGGCAGGCAAACTCGCTTGGAATCCCAGATGGTCAGGGAGAGGGGCAGAGCCAGTCGGGAGAATCGAATCCTTCGGAGCAGCAAGGAGAGTCAAATCCCGGAGAGCCCAACTCTGGAGAACAAAATTCTGGAGAGCCCAACTCGGGAGAGGGTAAGTCGGGAGAGGGGAAGGGAAAGACGGAGTCTCAGGGCGGTGGCGGCCTTTCTGCGGAAATCGCACGGCTTATACGCGAGCAGTCGTCCAAGGCCGATCCTGCGGCGTTGAGCAGGATTCTTGAGAGCCAGGGATGGTTCCGGAATCTCAAAGATGTCCCTGAGGAATATCGCGATCTTGTCCGCGCCTACTTTTTGAAGCTTTCCGAAGAGAAGTAGTTCGCCGGCTTTTTTACGCCCTTTTTCCAGGGCCTTTTTTGGTATAATACGCCGCGATGAAGATTGCGATACTTTCCAATGCGACTGTTGAGATGCTGGCGCGGATGCTCGGCGGCGAACACGCCGTGTGGACTGCGCCTGGCTTCGGCGCGTGGATGGAAATCGCCCTTGCACCGCCAGCAGACTTGATTTCGTTCTCCCCCGACATCATCGCGATTCTTCTCGACGAGAGATTTTCGAAAGACGATGCGAGAAGCCGCATTGACGATGCCCTCGCTTCTCTTGCGGCCACATTCCCGAAGGCGAAGGTCGTCGTGCCCGATCTCAGCATGCTTCTTTCGGACCTTGGCGACGGTGCGTACGACGAGCGGATGTGGAAGCTCGCGAAGATGCCGTGGTCGATGGATGCGCTTCTCGAAATCAAGAAGCTCTTCACGCCGATGAAGAAGGTTCTCGCGCTCGATTTCGACAACACGCTATGGAAAGGCGTCGTTGGCGAAGACGGCGTAGACGCGATCGTGCCCAACGTGCCGCTTCAGCGCGAAGCGCTTTCGCTCAAGGAGCGCGGCGTTCTTCTCGTCGCTCTCTCGAAGAACGATCCAGAAGACGTCGCGCCAGCGCTGCGCGATGCGCGGATGCTTCTTCACGAAGACGACTTCGCCGCGATGCGCGTCAACTGGTATGCGAAGTCGCTCAATCTCTCCGATGTCGCGCGCGAGCTCAACCTCGGCGTCGACTCGTTCGTGTTCGTCGACGACAATCCCGGCAATCGCGCGGAGATGCGAGCGTCTCTTCCCGAGGTTGCAATCACTCCGTTTCCCCCGGACCTCTCCCTCTATTTCCACTCTGCCGCGCTGACCGACGAAGACCGTATGCGAACCGCGCACTACAAGGCGGAGTCGCTGCGCCGCGAAGAGGCCTCGCGTCTTTCGCTCGACGACTATCTGCGTTCGCTCGACATCAAGAACGAAATTCATCCCGTGCGCGAAGAAGAGTTCGCGCGCGTCGCGCAGCTCGCGCAGAAGACGAATCAGTTCAACGTCTGCACAAACCGCTGGACTGAAGACGACGTGCGCTCGTTCGCATCCGATTCTCGCCACCTGATCTTCACGCTTCATTCCTCCGACCGCTTTGGCGATCTCGGTCTTGTCGCGTTCGTCCATGCAACGATCGAAGGCGATGCAGCCGAAATCGTCGACTGGGTGATGAGCTGCCGTGCGATGAACCGCCGCATCGAATTCGCGATGGAAGGCGAAGTCGAACGCGCTCTTGCATTACGCGGCGTGAAGAAAATTGCCGCAACCTGGAAGAGGACGGCCAAGAACAATCCAGTCGAGAATTTATTCGATTCCTGCGGATTCGAACTTGTCGAATCAACGCCTGAGCTTCGGCGCTACGAGCGCCTGATCTAGAGATACCCCGCTTTTTCAAAGGTTTTTCGCTAATTCTTTCGCTTTTTTGAAAGGCGAAAAATTTTTAAAATTTCCTGTTGCACGTTGGTGTCAGAAAGTGT
>ONVK01000152.1 GCA_900321255.1 uncultured Lentisphaerota bacterium
ACGGCGAATCACCTCGACCGAGTCGGGAGTCGGTGGGATCAGCTCGACGTTCTCTATGCGGCCGAAGATCCCCTCTTCGTAGTTCTCGATGGACGTCCAGGTGAGAACGCCCTTCACGCGCACGGTCGCGCCCTGCACGAGATCGGCGGGAAGCGCTTCCTCGAGCGCCCATGGAATCTCGACCTGGAGATTCGAGTCGCCTTCGCCGACTAAAAGCTGTGTCGTCGTCTGGCGGCGGTTGATGTCGCGCAGAAGCCCCTCGGTCACGACAACTCCGCCGTAGAGGTCGGTGTTGCCAAACGGCATGAGCCGCGAGAAGAGATCTGCGATTCCAGTTTCCAGGGGCGGCGGAATGGCGGCCATGGCATGGCCTTCGACGGTGATCGCCGCGTCGGCGATGCGGCGCTTCGTCGTCATTTCGCGCTCGCCCTCGACATGGACGAGATCGCCGATCTTCACCGCCGGCGCGCCCTTCTCGCCCTGCACGCGCCAATGCGAGCCTGCCGCGTCGTCGATAAAGAAGAACGACAGGTCGTCGCGCTGGAACGTCACCACGCCCGTAAGGTTGGTCGTCGCGGCATACGAGGCCCCCGCGACAAAAGCGAGAATTAGGAGTATTGAATTTTTCATGTGTTACTTCTCCTAAAAAATCTCAGTATATCAGTTATGCAAACAGGTCGGCCAGTATAACTTCGGACTGGACACGGCTTGAGTATTGATTTCTTACAAGGCCACTTGCCGTAACAAGCGTAAGATGAATCGCCTTGCGCGTCTTGGTCACTCCGGCAAATGTCGCAACTTTCTTTCCAAGCGCCAGCTCATACGCCTTGTCGATGGCAAAACCTGCCGAAGCGTACTTCATCTCGCAGATGTTGATCACGTTGTCCGCACGATCAATGACAAGATCTATCTGGACGCCGTCAGGATAAGTGTCGTCGCCTCGAAAATTCCATCCATACGCCTCTACGTGTATGCTTCCGATGCCGAGCGCCTTGAGAATCTGCGGCAGATGCAAAAGACAGAGCCGTTCGAACGCCAGCCCCTTCCAGACGACTTGGGCAGGAGTTCCCGCCGTCGACGACCAGAAATGCTCGTCAGACGGGCGACTTTCCAGAAAGCGAAAATGGAAAAGCGAGAACGGATCCGTCAGCTGGTAGATGGCGTTCTTCTTCTTTGCGCCATAGGAGCGATAGCTGCGGATGAAGCCGCTCGCCTCCAGCGTTTCAAGGATCTCCGAAAGTTTCCCGGTAGCGGCGATATCAAGAGTCTCAAGCAGTTCAAGTCGCGTCATGCCGACTTTCTTCTTGGCAAGAGCCGCGACAACTTTCTTGTAAGATGCCGCGTTCTTGAAGAGCGAAGCATAAAGCTCGTCGAACTCGTACTTCAACGGGGCGTCTATCGCAAAGCAGATTCTGTCGATGTTCTGTGAAAGGCTCAGCCCTCGCGCAAGATACCGCCAATAATACGGAATCCCGCCAAGGGCCATGTAGCACTCCGCGATGTCTGCGCGCGACATGCCGAGGCCACGCTCCGCCACAAATGCCTCGCATTCGCCAAGAGTAAACGGCTGAAGACAAAGGCGTCCGGTCACGCGATTGTGCAAGCCGCCGCGATTGCGGAACAAATTCTTGACCATCCATGCAGCCGCAGAACCGCAAACAACTAGCATAATGTCTTTTCGCGCCGACGCCCACTCGTTCCAAAACGCCTCAAGTGCCATCAAAAAGTCCGATTTTGCCGTGTCAAGCCAAGGCAGTTCATCAATGAACACCACCTTGCGGCGCAAGACGCATTTCGCAACAACTTCTTTTAGCGCATGAAAAGCCGCGAACCAGTCTTTTGGCACGGCTCCCTTGAATCCATATTCAACAAGAGACTCCTTGAAGTGGGCAAGTTGTTGCCGCTTGGTAGCATTGGGAAGACCCGTGTGCTGGAAGGCGAAACGATCTGCAAAGGTTTCACGGATCAAGTAGGTCTTTCCCACGCGGCGGCGGCCATAGACCGCCACAAATTCTGATTCGTCCGATTCATACAGACGATTGAGTTCATTAATTTCTTTGGTTCGACCAATCATTGTTTTATCCCTCTTTTCCGAGCAGGATGACACAATGATATCAAATTTTTATGATTAAGTCAATGTATCGCATATCTTTTGTAGATTTTAGTGCCTAATCGTCTGTTTAATTGCAGATTAAGCACTAAAATCATAG
>ONVK01000042.1 GCA_900321255.1 uncultured Lentisphaerota bacterium
GCATTTGTTTGTCAGTTTAGGTCAAACTCGGTCTTGGCTTTGGACCATATTTTTAGCTCGTCCATATAGAACGCGGACTTGTTGTTGAATGATTTGCCGGTCAAGCGGTTAAGCGGGATGTCCATTACGATCTCGCTCTTGGTAAGTTGTTCGGTGTTGATCTTGCCATCTGCTCCGCAGACTTTTCTGCCGTCAAGGTAAATCGATAAGGTTGTAGGAGTCCATACGAGCGCATAGTGGTGCCACCCATTGTAGTCTTCGCCCTTGAAGACGTCGGAATACGGCATTAAATATGTATAGCCAGTATGAGTCTGGGTCCGTATTCCAAAGAAGTGTCCGCTGAGTCCTGAGTTGCCGCAACCATTGTTTGACGCAAATTCAAAATGAGATTCTTCGGTTCCGTTCTTGTTGAGCAGAATGAAAAACCTCGGGTCGCCGCCAGTTGAGAATTCTGTTTTGTCGCTTGCCATGTTGGCCCAAAACTCGATGCAACCCTCCTCGCCGAACGTGCCGGCGGGAAAAACAATCTCGGCACCGGCTATCCCTGGGTTCACGAAAAACGCACCTCCATTCTTGCCTGCGCCAGTCTTGATTTGCCCAAGCTCAAGTTTAACGGTGGGGCCAACCGCAGGATTCGCAAGTGCCGCCTCGTCGTCGAAAGTACAGTAGAAGATGAGACCTTCATCGCAACCGCCGGCAGAGATTCTTCTGGGCGAAAGGGTAATAGATCGAAAGTTTGTGCGAGGAATGTTGAGCTCTCCTAAGAGTGACTTGATGGCGAATGCCTCGTCCGCGACCGTCATCGCAAACTTGTCGCCGTTGTTTAACTCGATCTTCGATTCACCATTTGTGTTCACAAAGGTAACTGTTTTAACCAGCGCAGGGTCAAGCTCAAGCTTCTCCATGAAGATAGTCGATCCTGTAATGCTTTTTGTGGTAAACTCACCTTTGAATGTTGAGCCGTCTTTGAGCGCTGCGTTGGCTGAGATTATCGTGGCATCCTGGGCAACTACTGCAAATGTAGCCGCTGAAATAGCTGCAGATAGTATTGTTGCAAATCTCATTTTATGTTTCCTTTGAAAGTTTAGAATCCAAAATCGGTTTTGGCGTAGTTCCAGATTTTGAAGTCATCGATGGTGAATGCGCGGCGGCTATAGCCAGGCATTTCGTCCTCTCGGCAGGGGAACAACAGCGTTGAACCGTCGGCTACATTTACAGGACCTTTCCAGGTCGGAACGAACGGAGTGGAAAGAATGAGCCTTCCGTCAAGGTAGACGGCGGCAGAGGGTTTGCCAGGGATGTCAACGCCATTGACATCCCAGACGAGTGCGTAATGATGCCATTCTGCGTCCGGTCGCATGGGAGGACGCCGATGGCTGGAGCGCATGGCACTTGAGTATTCAAAACTTGATGATGCCATCCAAGGCAGTCCGTCCATTCGAAAGGTCAGGCCGCAGCCGCCGCCACCATTGTTGGAATTCCAGTCTTGGCTAATTTCGCCCTTGCCTATCTTGAGAATTTCGAAGAAGCGCGGGCATCCGCCTTCGGTGAGCGGCCCTAATTCATTGGCCTTGCCCCAGAATTCAATCGTTCCTGCGGTCCCGATCACTCCCGACGGAAGATCGAACTTTGCACCAGAAGTGAAAGCAGGGACAAATAGTGCGTTCCCGTTTTTCCCAGGCGTGAATTCACCTCCTTGGAATATGCCTTTCGGTCCGACGGCCGGTGTGGTGATTGATGCCTCGTCGTCGAACGTGCAGTAGAAGGCGAGGCCACCATCCGCGGCATTCCCGCCGCGGCATACAGAGAGGGAGATCGCACGGAAGTTGGTGCGGGGTATCTCAAGGTCGCCGAGGAGCGACTTGATTTTAAAGCCAGCGTTGGAGATGTTCATCGCAAAGGCGTCGCCATTGACGAGGGAAACTTTAGCCTCGCCGTTTGTGCTGGTGAAGGTGAACGACTTGATGATGGTCGGGTCAAGGGCGAGTTGGTTGGCGAAGACGGTGGAGCCCGTTATTTTCTGCGTGAGAAATTCGCCTTTGATTGTCGAGCCGTCTTTAAGTGTGGCGTTGGCTGTAATGGTCGCGTCGGTTGTCAAGGCGACGGTGGCTTCGTCTGCGGCTGAGACCGCAATCGCGGCAGAGGTGAAGAGGGCTACTATAAGATGTTTCATCGCTCATTCCTTATGATGCGGGTAGTATACCATATTTAAGGCGATTCTGTGTGTGCAACGAGATATTTATGTGATGTTGGCGCTGGCGCGCGACCACGAACCCTGCGAACGTCGCGTTGCCTTGCGGCAACATTCGGCAGTGTCGCCGCGACATGGCTTGAGGCGATGCCTCGCCAGTCGCGCCACCACCGCCGCCCCTGCGGGCGCGCCGTCCGCAGGACACGAACACGGGCCTAAAAAATCCTTTCTGTGGCTGCAACTCATTGATGCGACTGATTTTGTGAGCTTTCGTGTGCCACGAAGGTGGCTTTCGTGTCTCGGTGCGTTGCCGGAAGCCGATAGGCTTGTGCGGCGGAACGACGCATGGCGGAGGCCGAAGGCCTACAAGCCGTTGCGTCGGGACACCGCGCATAAGACGCGAAGCGTCGTCCGGCAACGTGCCGAGTGTTCGTGGTCGCGCGTTAGCGCAAAACGCAATTGTCGGCACATGTGGAACCGTATATGTGGAATCGCGACGATGCTGATATGCCGTGCTCTCGCACATAATAATCTCGGTGCACCCGCGACTCTGTCATATTTGCGTAGCTGATTGACAAGTTCGGGCGAATATTGGTATAATTATGCCGCAAGGAGAAACTGAGATGGCATCTATCAAAATCAGACCGATATCAGATTTGCGCAACAACTACGCAAGTGTGGAGGAAGATGTAAAGAAGGGCCCTGTTTTTCTTACGAAGAACGGTTACGGAACGCTCGTCACGATGACGATTGAGGAGTATGAGCGCATTTCCGATCCGCTCGAACGACTGCTTGACGAGACTGATGAGTATTGCCGCACCCATACGGAACGCGAGGATGGCGAGGCCATGTTCAAGAAGATAAGGGATAGACGCCATGCACTCAGGAAAGTTTCGGCTTGAGGCGACGCCGCTCTTTGGAATGGAGCTTGAACAGGCAATCAACTATGTTGAAACGCAACTTAGCAATCCCGAAGACGCCGACAAGCTGCAGACAGATGTCGAGGCCGCCGTTCGTGAGCGGCTTTCCTCACCAAAGTCGTTTGAGCCAGTCGCGTCTCGCGTTGATCGAGAGCATCATTATTACCGCATCTATGTCGGCAACTACATCGTCTTCTACTGTGTCATTGGCAATGTGATGGAACTTCGCCGATTCGTCTACAAGGGTAGAAACTGGAAAATACAGATATGAATTCCATGTACGAGCGAAACCTGCCGCCGTATCTGGCGCACAACCTTTAGGTCTTGAAGTAGTAGTGGTTATGACAAATACTGACTGCACAGTTCTGGTATGCTCCTGCGACAAGTAACAACGTATAGGAGGAAGCAATATGAAGAAAACGATTGTGTGTGCGGTGGCGATGGCCGGGTTGACGGCGTTCGCGGATGCGTCGCGGGCTATGGTCACGATGGTGGACGGGTCTAATGTGAAGGGAGGTTCCCTCATCGACAAGATCGAGGGCGACGCCATCTTCGGAGACGACGTGTCGGTGCCTGTCGAACTTCTCAAATCCATTGAGACTGTCGGCACCAACGGCGCGGCGAAGTTGGTCTTCGCGAATGGCGATGCGATATCGCTGAAGCTCGATACGGCCGCCTTCACGATCGATTCTATGCTCGGCAGGATCGAAGTGCCGTTCAAGAACATCAGGAAGGTGGTGTTCTCCAAAAGCGGCGGCGCGAAGTGCGGTGCGGGCGGCAGTTCGGTTTTCATCGGCAAGATGCCGGCGACGCTTCCGGAAAGCGGAATGCCGATGCGTGCGGGAACGCCCCTGGTCGAGACGGTGAATGGAATCACCTACAGGTACTTCGTGGTCGACGGAGAGGCGGAGATTTCGTCGGGCATACGGGAGCGGCCGGCGATCTCGAGTGCGACCATGGGCGCGTTGGAGATTCCGTCGACCCTCGGGGGAAATCCGGTAACCAGCCTCGGAGCCGATGCGTTCTACGGATGCTCCGGCATCACCTCTGTCAAGATTCCCGACTCCGTGGCGAACATCGGCTATTGCTGCTTCTTCGGCTGCGGTTCGCTGCGGGGCGGACTTGTCATTCCGGATTCGGTCGTCAACATCGAGGCGCAGGCGTTCGAACACTGCCGTTCGCTGACATCCGCTAAGATCGGGGACAACGTCCCGGAGCTCAAGTCTTGGGCGTTCTACGACTGCCCCAATCTTCGAAGCGTCGAATTTGGAAGCGGGCTCAAGAAAATCGGTGATTGGTCGTTCGACCAGGACCGGGCCCTTACTTCCGTTACCATTCCTGCAAGCGTTGAAAGGATAGGTGAAGGCGCTTTCAACGGCTGCTCTTCTCTAATGGAGGTGAAGATGGAGGGCTCGGTCGAACATATCGGCAGCCGTGCCTTTAGCGGAACTCTCTGGGGCCGCTCGCAGCCGGTGATTCCGTGAATCTGCTATAATATCCACTAGGCAGAGATGAAGAAGCGAGTCAACATACTGTTTCAGAGCGACGACAATTTCGCTTTCATGGTGGGCGTGGCGATGTCGTCGCTGCTCGAGAACGCCAGCAAGAACGTCTTCTACGACATCTACTACTTTGCCCTGAACCTGAGCGACGCCTCGCGCGCCAGATTCGCTTCGCTTCGCGAGCGGCATCCCGATGTCGACTACCGCTTCACCGTCGTCGATGCGGCCGATTTTGAGCGCGAATTCATTGCGTTGCACGTCCACGACCACCGTGGCAGTTATGTCACCTACTTCAAGCTGCTGCTGGATCGATACTTCAAGGATACGGATGTCGACCGCATCATCCACATCGGTGCGGACACGCTCATTCCGGGTTCGCTTGAAGGTCTTGCAGACTTCGATTTCAAGGGAGCGCCTCTGGCGATGAACTGGACGGAGAAGGGGCACGAGCGTTACCATCCCTGGCGCTACCGCGCAAGCATAGCGGAGATGATATACTTCAACCTGCCGGAATGGCGTGCACACAAATGCGAAGAGCGCATCATTCGCCACATAAAGGAGATCGGCGACATATACGGCAGCAAGGATCAGGGCATTCTCAATGTGGAGTTCCAGGACGAGTACGCACAGCTTCCGCTAAAGTACAACGTCTACGACATGATTCCGCACATGTCGAAGAAGAACCTCCTGCGCTATCACAATGCGCCTGTCAACACACCAGAGGAGATTTTCGACGCAGTGGAGCATCCTGAGATCATCCACATCGCACGCACCTTCCTCTATCGCCCCTGCGAAGAGGGCAGTCTCGACTTCAACAACGATCTCTGGTGGGGCTATTGCAATCGTTCTCCATGGGCGGGCATGAAGCCCATTCCTCCCTATCCTCCGTTGGGCGCCAAGGAGAAGCTCTTCCGCTGGCTCTACCAACACGCCCCGCTCTGGCTCTGCGACTGGCTTTACATCTACTCACGCCGTCTCTTCGGTGTCTACCTCTACCTCACGCACCTCCCACGCAAGCGGGTCAACATAGGGATGGATGCGGTCGGTGCAGTGCAAAGCATTTAAAGGGAGTCATGTGAACAAACGTCTCTTATATGCTTCGAGCACAAGGCGTGATGGCTTTGAGAATCAGGATCCTCTGGCTCACTACAAAGATGCCCCGTATTCCATAGAGGCAATAGGATACAATCTATCAAAGCTCGGATGGAAAGTCTGCTGGTGCGGTTGGGCGGCGACGCACAATCCTTTCAGGCTGGCGAAGGAGATTGACGCCTTCGAGCCGGACGTCGTTTACTCGCATGGCTCGCTCCTAGCATTGCACCCGTTGTTTTGCCGCAAGTTCCTTTGCCGCCACAAGGCGTTCAAGATCGTGCATGGCTGGGATGACCATTACGGTCGCATCTGGGGCAATCTCTTTGGCTGGTCTGGCAAGCTCTTCATGAATTGGATGGAGAAGCGCATTGTAAAGAACTCCGACGCAGTTGTGACGCTTAGCTATGAACTTCAGAAGATCGGTCGGAAGTGGGGTGTTGAGTGCAAGTACATTCCGAATGGCGCCGACCCGATTGAGAACTTGCCGCGTTCAGACAAGATCAAGCTTGAAGGGCGTTTCAAGATTGTCTATACGGGTGACAAGGCGAAGTGGAAGCGAACGGCGGACATCTGTTCTTCGATGGCGAAGCTTCCCAGGGACATCAAGCTTTATCTGACAGGACGGAATGAGTCGTATCTTGAGAAGTATGCGAGCGATAATTGCATCTTCCTTGGGTGGCTGTCAAAAGAAGAGCAGTTCGCTGTTATGAGCCAGGCGGATGCGTTTGTCTGCACTTCAAACCAGGATTGCAACGCTAAACTGCAGGAGTACCTTCGCTGGAAGAAGCCAATTCTCGCCTATGACGGTGAGGCAAATAACTTCTTCAAAAACGGCGAGACTGCACTCCTTGCGAAAGACGGCGACTATGCGCCGCTTGTAGAAAAGCTTGCCGCAGATCCTGCGCTTTGCCAGCGCATGGCCGAAAACGCAGCGCGAGAGATACCGGTCTATTCATGGGCAGAAATCGCTAAGCAATTCGAGGAATACTTCATTGAAATTATGCACTCGTAGAAATTGTACATTTACAATGAAATCAAAATTATATCCATCTGGTGCAGTGGTCTACGAAATACCCTATTTCGTTGATGCGCGGGGGGCGTTGAATGTCCTTGAAATCAGCAAGGAGCTGCCGTTTGAATGCAAACGCATCTTTTACACTTATACGGTTCCTGATGGACAAGTGCGTGGCGAGCATGCCCACAAGAAATGCGAGCAGTTTTTGATATCATTGTTCGGTCGTGTTTCTGTTCTAGTCGATGATGGCCGTGGACATCGAGATGTAATTCTGTTAGACTCTCCATCGAAAGGTTTGTGGCTTCCGAGTGGTTGCTGGGGCGAGCAGTCGGGACATTCGCAAGATTGCATTCTGCTCGTTTTAGCGTCTGCGGAATACGACAATAGTGACTATATTCGTGTATACAATGAATTTTTGGAATGGAAGAAGGGGTCTGCACAATGATAATTCCGATTGCAAATCCCAAGTTGTCCTATGTGGCTTATAAGGAGGCGATTGACAACGCTGTCTTCCGTGTGCTTGAGAGCGGATGGTATATTCTGGGGAATGAAGTCTCTGAATTTGAGAGAAAGTTTGCTGGGTGGTGTGGATGTTCTCATGCTATTGGCGTTGCCAATGGAACAGATGCTGTAGAGCTTGCACTTAGGTCGGTTGGTGTCCATGATGGCGATTGTGTGGTTACTGTGTCTAACACGGCAAATGCCACGGTCTCTGCTATTGAGCGCATAGGTGCTGTGCCTGCTTTTGCAGATGTGCGTGAGGATACTTACACGATGAATCCAGACAGTTTGTCGAGGGTTTTGGCGAGACGGAATGCAAAGGCTGTAGTGCCAGTTCATCTTTATGGGCATCCAGCAGACATGCCGGCCATTTGTTCAATTGCGCGGAGCGCTGGCGCTGCTGTTGTTGAAGATTGCGCACAGGCACATGGGGCGTCAATTAATGGTGAAAAGGTTGGCACGTTTGGAGATGCGGCCGCCTTTAGCTTCTATCCTACAAAGAATCTCGGCGCTCTTGGCGATGGTGGGGCGGTGGTAACTTCTGATGATGTTGTTGCTGATCGAGTGATGCGTCTTCGCCAATACGGATGGCGTAAACGATATGAAAGCGAATCCAAGGGCGTTAACTCTCGTCTTGACGAGATTCAGGCTGCAATCTTGTCCGTGAAGCTTGATTCCCTTGCGCAAATGAACGGCCGAAGGAGGCAAATCGCTGAAGTGTATAATGGTGAATTTGCAGAGCTTCCGATTGGTCTTCCCTTGGCCCTGCCAGGATGTGAGCATGTCTATCATCAGTATACTCTTCTCTGTGACAGGCGAGATGACTTTGTTTCGCACTTGAAATTAGCCGGAGTGGGCACGGGAATCCTGTATCCTGTGCCAATACACAAGCAGCCTGCATATGTAGCCGAGTTCGCCGATGCCATGCTACCTGTTACAGAAGGTCTGGCAGGTAGAATTGTCTCGATTCCCGTTTACCCAGAGTTGACTGATGATGAAGTGTCCCGAATTGTCCATGCGATTAAGAGTTTCTTTGCGAAGACATGAAAGGAATAGTATATTGCACATATTTCAATAAAGGATACCTCAGTAGAGGCATAGTCCTTTTGCGTTCGTTGGCAAAATTTGCCGCGGATTGCAAGGTTGAGGTGTTGTGCTTTGACGACTACACGTACGCATTTCTTTCTGAACACGATTTTGGGGATGTTGTGCCTGTGCCGTTATCCGAGTTTGAGTCACGCCATCCCGAACTTGTTGCCGTTAAGCCCACGCGCTCGCGAGGGGAGTATTTCTTTACTTGCACAAGTTCTTGGACGCTTGATGTCTTCCTTCGTCATCCCGATGCTTCCATGGTGATCTATCTTGATGCTGACATGAAGTTCTTTGCATCGCCGTCTCCGTTTTTGGAGACTGTGAACGACAAGGACATCGTCATTTGCGATCATAATTTTGAACGGGACTACGAACGCCAGGCCGAGCATGGGCGTTTCAACGTTGGCTTTGTAGGTTTCAGAAACAATTCAAATGGACTAGACTGCCTTTCGCGCTGGGCGGCGGATTGCATTGAATGGTGCTACGACCGCCCCGAAGCCGGGAAATATGCTGACCAGAAATATCTTGATGCATGGCCCGAACGGTATGGCGACCGTTTGTGCATAGCTCCCAAAGGCGTGGACCTTGGGCCATGGGGCATTGGTAAAGATGAGCTGACGGTAAAAGACGGGTTGCCGTATATTTGCGGGGAGCCGGTGATTCTATATCATTATCAGGGACTTCGTCTGTTTGGGAAACGTCACTACTACCTGGGCTATTACTATCATCATTCAGTCTCGAAGATACTTGAGATGCTCTATGAGCCGTACATACGAGAACTTCAGTCCGTCGAGGATGAGTTTTCTTTGACTGGGAATGGAGGGAACGCCCGATACGATAGAGGGAACATCCTATATAGGTTGTTTACGGGTTATTGGATTGGATGGCCAAGGTTGGCGGATTTCCAGCTTTTGTTCCAGCGTTTGTTTCGATGAAGGATTTGTACTATGTCATTGCCACAGAAAACAGATGTGCCAGTGGTGCTGTTCGTATATAAGCGGAGCGACACTTTGTGTGTCACATTGGAATCGCTTCGGAAAAACAAAGTAGGGTTGCTTATAGTATATTCCGACGCGGCAAAGAGTGAAGGTGATCGTCTGGCGGTTGATGAAGTTAGGAAAATGGTTGCGCAGATTGACTGGTGTGAAACGGAGTTGCATTTTGCTGAATCGAACAAGGGGCTCGGTCGAAGCATAAGAGAAGGCCTTGACGATGTTTTTTTAAGGTTCGAGGCTGCCGTTGTCTGTGAGGACGACTTGGAATTTGTTGAGGGAACTTTGGATTATCTTACCCAAGCCTTGTTGCATTATGCCGATGATTGCAAGGTCATGTCGGTGACTGGGTATACAAATGCAAATATAACGCCAGACGATGTAGGGGTCAATCCTTATTTTGATGGACGTTTTGAATGTTGGCTTTGGGGCACTTGGCGGCGCGTCTGGAAGGAAATGAAGTCGCGCACGGCCCTTGAGATGATGAATATGGTTAAGCAGCGCGGCGAAGATCCGTATGCTTGGGGCGGAGACCTCCCGTATATGGCCAAGACAGAGTTGCGTAGCAATATATGGGCTGTGCGCATGTGCTATCTTCACATACTAAATCACGGTCTTTGCCTTCGCCCGCCGTGGAGCATGGTCAATCACATCGGATGGGGAGACGGATCTACTAATTGCTGCGCGAAGAACTGGGAGTACAACGGCGCGCTGAAAGTTGCTCCGCCGATTCCTGAGGTTTGGCCGGACCCCGTCATTAATCTTCAGTGTTCTCGGCTTAACAGGAAGAGGTACAAGCGCCCATGGGTAGATGTATTTCCAACGGCTGTTCCAATCGCGAGAAGATTGCTTCGCGGCATGGGGATAAAAGTATGAAATGATTGTGGAGGTGCCTCATGCCGACAAAGCACTATTATGTATTCAATAATTCGGAGCCAATGTCCCATCTCGACAAGGATGCATGGGATTCCCTGCGGGTGGGGACAGAAAATCCGGCGTTCCAATTTGAGGCAACTTTAGAAGAATACGAGGCAAATTGCACTAGACGAACGGACTGCCGTGAAATGGCGAAGGCTATACGAGATGCTATTTTGTCGATTGGCGCAGGGGTGTCGTCGGTTGTTTCGCTTGGTGCAGGCAAGGGAATTGTGGAATGGCATTTAAAGAAGCTTCTTCCGTCGTTGCCTATGATCTGCACAGATTATGCGGAATCTGGAGTCGCAAGTTTACGGCAATTATTCTCCGCATGTGACAAAGTCATGGTGTTCGATATGCTGAAGGGGGATTACAGTGTGTTCGGCAAAGATGCCGTTTTGTTGATGAATAGAGTATCGACGGAGTTCACACCGTCAGAATGGATGCAGATATTCAGATTGTGCAAGTCTTCTGGTATAAAGTATATTTTATTTATCCCAACGGAACTGGCGTCTATATGGTTGAAAACCATGGAAACGCTACGCCATCTTGCCAGACGAGTGTTGCGTCGTCGAGGCACATTCTGCGGTTGGCTCTATAGCCGGCGGGAGTTGGAGGCGATGATGTTTGTGAATTATCGTATAGATGAATTCCAAAAAATCGGTGATAGTTCGCTATATTTGCTTAGCGATAGGAATTGACTTTAGTGTCGTCAAAAATTTTAATAATAAATAATGAGGTCCAAGATGAAATGGTTGAGTCTCCTAAATAGCACAAATGTCTTAATTAAGAAACTGCGATTTTATTCGCGTGAGATTAGATTTCATCGCTCCTATTCCCAGTTTGGAGAAGATTTGCTCTTGCAGAGTTTTCTGGGGGATAAGTGGAGCTGGAACTATCGGGGCTTTTGGGTAGATATCGGAGCTCATCATCCCAGCAACCTTTCAAACACTAAGGCATTTTCAGTAAATGGGTGGCGTGGAATAAACGTAGATGCATCATCTGATGCAATGGCTTTGTTTAAGCGGTGCCGTAAGCGGGATATAAATGTCAATGTCGGAATTGGATTGAAACCAGGCATGCTTGACTATTACAGGATGACCCTCTCCCCAATGAATACTTTCTCAAAGGATTTCGCGGAAAATGCGGTTAAGGACGGCGTCAAGATAATAGAAGTTGTAAAAGTGCCAGTAATAACAATGAAAGATCTTCTTGATGAGTATCTTCCCGTCAGACAGCACATTGATTTTCTATCCATAGATTGCGAAGGGCTTGACTTGTCGATTCTCCAGTCGAACGACTGGACAAAGTATCGGCCAGACTATATTCTAATTGAGATTCATACCGCGGGGAAGAACTGGGAGATCCCCACATGTCCTGTGACGCTTTACCTAAAAGAACAGGGCTATGAGTTTGTCGGGCAGGGCGTGGTGACAACGTTTTACAAGCGTGTGCGGTGATGAGAGCATCTGTCGGACGTTTCCCGTCCGGAATTCATCACGCAATAGCCGTCACGTAAAAAACGTGATAAGTTGGCAATGGGTTTCCCCGGAGCCTGGATGATTGCGTCGCCCATAGGTTCATTCCTTCAGCGTGTTGGGCACGAGCTCGTGCGTCTTGATATCGCACAGCAGCCAGTCCTGGTCCTTGTAGATGTCCCATGTGTAGCTGCCGTTGCGCCATCTGTTCGGGGCGATGACAACTTTGTCCTCGTTCCGCGACAGATACTGCGCCCACCAGCTGAAGGTGGAGTTTGATATGATGAAATGCTTGCAAGAGTACATGAGGCGCAGCTTTTCCCAGACTGGATCGTTTCCGCTTTCATATTCGCATTCGAATGGAAACGGTATGTTCTCCCTGCACCATTGGGGCTCGTCGGAGAATATGAAGAACTTTGCATTCGGCACGCGCACTTTCATGATCTTCATCGCATCAATGAAGTATTCCGGAGTGCAGAGATAGAAGGCGTTGCGGAAAGTGTCGTTCAGATAGTCCCCGCGGCGGATCGTGACGCAGACGGATTCACTCTCGGATATCTTCCTGTACAGCTCCGCGTTTTCTGTGCGCGGGGCCTCCCTGGGCGTGAACTCCTCCTGGAGTATCGGCTTGATGACGTTGAAGTACCTGCTGCATTCAAAGCATCCGTATGCGCGAAGCGGGAGGAATCGCATATACCGAGGATAGCGGAAGCCCACGTGACCGTATCTCGCGATACAGACGCCGAACAGCGACCATACCCAGCCGAAGGACCGCTCCCATTTGTGTTCATAGAAGAGATTATCTTCCGTCCTTCCCCGGAAAAGCTTCGCGAAAAAGCGCCAGACCCGCGCCGCGGCAAGTTCAAGCGCGACGGCGAAGAGAACGCGCTTCGACAGATGGAACCTCCATCTCCAGAGAGGGGCCTTGCAGTAATCGGACGGGATTTTCTCGTAGTCCGTATTGAAGACATTCAGAAACTCGCCGTATGATATGAACTCGAGCCTTATCTTTCCGCGCCTGCCGATGCGTTCCCAGAGCATTCGCGCGAATGCGTACTGGAACATCTGGTTCCCGAGACGGCCGTTTACCTGCATCGTTATCATGCGGAAAGCCTCATGTTGGTTTGTTCGTCCGTCGGTTTGCCTCCCTGGCGCAGAAGCTCGAAAACGCAGATGGCCGTCTTGACGGCGGTTGTCGCGGTGAACCACCAGAGCATTGCGGCGAGGGACGTGAAGTTGTGTTTCGAGAGGAATTCCGTGCACTGCGCGGGAAGGTAGGCCGTGAAATAGCCGTATCCCGTCACCAGCATCAGACCGGCGGCGAATGCCAGATTTAACGGGCCCCACCACTTGAGGAACCCGAAGCGCCCGGCGGACACCTCCGTGCTGACGTGGAACGTCTGGATCGAGGCGAGGGTGGTGACGCCTATCATCCAGGGGATTGCCCACGCATAGTCCGCGTAGCATTCGCCGTTAGGGAGGATTGACATGAGCGGGCGCCCAACAAGCGCGAAGACACCTGCCAACGCTCCGCCGGCAGCGAGCATGGCGAGCGACGATTTCACGACAAGCGGACGCGTCGGTCTGCTTTCCGCGGCGAGAGAGGCCGTGAACGGGAATAGCACCGTGGCGAGTGTGCATGATACGTACCCCGCGATTTCCGAGAAGCGCGTCACCATATAGTATGCTGCCGATTCGACTTCGGGAATGCGTTGGCGCAGCGCGGTCTGCTCGGCAAGCGTTAGGATGGCGCTGCATCCGCAGTATGCCGCAATCCCGGCTGAAACCAGGGCGAACCGGCGGAACACAGGCCGCGTCCAGTATGGCTCGGCGGGGACGGAGAGCTCACGGCGGAGGGCGAATACTGATGCCGAGATTGTGAACACGGATGTGGCGGTAAGGCCGAAGAAATATCCGGAAATGGCGCGGAACGGCATTGCGACGGCCATTGTGAGAAAACGGACCGGGGCGCTGAACATGTTCATTACGGATATCGACTTGAACCGCTTGAGGGCCTGGAGCGCGCTCTGGTAGACCGGCGTTACGGCGGCTGTCAGCGAGGAGGCGAGGATCAGGATGCCGAGCGAGCCGGCGGCAACGCGGATTCGCACGAAGAACGCGGGAAGCACGAAGTGCGAGATGACCAGCGCGAGCACAGTGAAAACGCCTGCGCTGACGAACGCGCCGCGTATGAGCGACTTCATGCGCCCGTATTCGCCGTTTGCGGCCAGTGTCGTCGTTTCCTTGGTGAATGTTGTGGCGAACACGCTTACCGGCAGGACGAGGAAGTTCGCGAACGACATAAGCGGCATAAGCGCCCCGAGTTCCTTCTGTCCGACGTATTTCGGCACAAGCCAGAGAGCGACGAACATGTTCATCGCGTCTGCCGCGCGGCAGGCGCAGAAGAGCATCAGCGAGTACCACCAGAAGTCGCCGAGGCGGGCATGGAGTTTGGCAAGCATTGACGAGTATTATACCATATATGCCGCTGTGGCGCGGTTTAGGCCTTGGGCGAGAGGCGGTGGGGGCCATCAGGCAGCCAGTAAATCGAGAGGCCTTCGCCCGCTTGGGCAATCTTCACAATTTCGTCGTTGAGGTCGAGGCAGGCGGTGCGCGCGAACTCGATGTCCTCGTTGCCTCGTCCAATCTCTAGAAAGCGCCGTTCGCGTATCGGCTCGAGAAAACGGCTGTCGGGCTTGTGGGCGTGGGCGATCTGACTGGGCAGTATGTGGATTAGCCGTGCCTCTGGCGTCGCGAGAAGCGCGTTCCTCACCGCCACTTCTCCAGGGCTTATGAAGCCGCTCAAGATCGTGTAGCCGGCGTTTGCCGCGTCGAGCATTCTCTTGACGACTCGTGAGTGGTCGATGACTTTTCGCGAGACGCGTAGCGAGAGCACCTTGTTCGACGGGTCGAGCAACGAGAGCTCGCCTATCGCCTTCCAGTAGTCGCAGGGGTCGAAGCGAGGAGAGACGACCGGCTCGTGAAGGTGCAGGAACTCGGGCTGGTTGTAGCGCAGCTCGTGCTTGAGCGGGTTATAGCGAATGTAGCGGCCGGTCGAGGCGATGAAGCTCTCGGAGAGGAGCAAGTAGTCGTGGTAGCCCTGCTGCCAAATCGAGTTGAGGCCAAGCGTCTTTCGCGCGACGGTAGTTGTGTAGGTCTTAAACTTTCTGATTGCCGCGCCGAGCGTCTTTAGCGGCTCGTCGAGCCCCGCGGCAAGATTGACATTGAAGTGAACGTGGTCTGGCATTACCACCCACTCGAAGAGCGCGATTGCCGGGTTGAAGCGCGGCATGGCGGCGATTGACTCGGCGACTATCTTGCCAAGCGGCGTTAGTTCGACCGCGGCGTTTTTAACGCGCCCAAAGAGGGCGAGGCGGGGCTCGGTCGAGATTGTGATAAAGAGCGACGCGCCGCGAGAGTAGTCGTAGCCGTGGTAGCGGCGATAGTATTTTACGCGGGACGGAGCCCGCGACTCAAGACTAAGAGCCTGTCGCTGGGGCTTGGCCCGCGATTCAAGACTAAGAGCCTGATGTTGGGGTAGAGGGCGCGATTCAAGACTAAGAGCCTGTCGCTGGGGTTTGGCCCGCGACTCAAGACTAAGAGCCTGTTGCTGGGGTTTGGCCCGCGACTCAAGACTAAGAGCCTGTCGCTGGGGTTTGGCCCGCGACTCAAGACTAAGAGCCTGTCGCTGGGGTAGAGGGCGCGATTCAAGACTAAGAGCCTGTCGCTGGGGTTTGGCCCGCGACTCAAGACTAAGAGCCTGTCGCTGGGGTTTGGCCCGCGATTCAAGACTAAGAGCCTGTCGCTGGGGTTTGGCCCGCGACTCAAGACTAAGAGCCTGTCGCTGGGGTAGAGGGGCAGCTTCAACCTGTCGCTGGGGTTTGGCCCGCGATTCAAGACTAAGAGCTTGGCGCTGGGGTAGAGGGTCAGCTTCAACCTGGCGCTGGGGTTGACGTGGCATCACGTGTTTAGTCTTGATTCGCGGGCTCTGCCCCGCGTAGTTGCTCTGCCCCGCGTAGTTGCTCTGCCCCGCGTAGCTTGATGATTTTGCAGAGGTAGACGTCTGACGGCTTGCCCGCGCCAAATGACGGCATCTTGAAGGTCTTGACCGGTTGAAGGGCATATTCCTTGGCGTGCTCTTTGTAGTGCTGGAGGTTGTAGGCGTGCTGCGAGTCGGCAAGCGCGTAGAGCTTGGCATCGGGCTCGGCCTTTAGTATCGCCTCTATAACAGGAATTGGGTCGCTGTTTGCCGCGAAAGTGGTCGCGGTGCGAATGGGAAGCGACATGAGCATTTGGTTTGACCTCTCGCCAATGACTATCGCGTCTTTTGGCAATAGCTTGGCCAGCTCCTTCGCCGTCTCGGCGTGAAAATGTGTCCCTGGGCGAACTAACTCGACGAAAGCGCCTCTCCAGTTCGGCGTCGCAAGGTACATTGCAATCACGCACAGCGGAAGGGCAAAGACTGAGATTGTCCTGCGTGGGAGGCGTTTGTTGAAGCCGAAGATTGCCACAAGGAAGATTGCAGATGTGGCAAGCGATACCGCGAGCGGGGCAAGGTACTCGCCCGCTTCTTTCTTCATGTATGGCGCAATCTGAGCCGCTGGAAGCGCGGCAAATACAACTGACGACGCGACGAAGGCCGCCGCCGCCCAAGCAACGACTTCAAGTAGTTTTAGCTTGAAGCCACGAATGGCGGCTATTCCGATCGTCGCCGCGACGGTGAAGACGAACATAAGCGGCCAAGTTGCGCCCCAGACATTTTTTTGCGGGAAGTTGTATATGCGCGAGTAGAAGTTCTGCGACACGGTGGGCGGCGCGGAATAGGTCGCGAGGAAGATCGCGGCAACTGCGCATACCGCGAGCGCTGCTACAAGGGGGATCGCAACTTTCCGCCATTTCTCCCGCTCGCCGTCACCTTCGTCGAGTTCTTGCGAAATTGCGCAGAGCAATATTGGCAGCATTGCTACGGCTGGCAGGAAGTAGTGGGTGTATATCGTGTTCATCACCGACACCGCCGCGACGTACGCGGGGATGGCGAGGAAGAGGACGAGATGGCCGTTCCAACGCTTTGCGACGGCGTTTCTTGTGGCCATTGCAAAGGGGATGGCTACGAGTAGCGGTGCAATCGCGCCGAGCAGCTGGATTGAGGGATCTCGCGGAAACGCAGAGAGACCCTTGAAGTGCGATGAGAAGTCGAAGATAGAGGGCAGTGGGTAGTGCGTCGTCGTTCTGCGCACGACTTCCCAGATTGAGACGCCTGCTTGCGCAGCGTCAGGGAGAACAGAGAGCGCCGCGATGAGCTTCAACAGGAAGGCGCCCGCGATCGCGGCTCCAAGGAACACAGCGAGCCGCTTGACGCAGGATTTAAGCACGTTGCCCTCGACCGCGCCAGCTGCGGCAATCGGCAGCAGCACCCAAACGGAGGGTTTCACCAAGATGATTGAGCTGGCCATAAGCCCTGCTGCAGTTACGCGCCACATCGAGCGTCCTGTTGCGCAGACATAAGAGAACATGAGTATCGCGGCTATTAGCGCGTCGTTGCTTGCCGTCCTCTCGTATGCTATGACCATTGGCACCAGTGACACCGACGTGCAAAGGGCGAACGCCGAAGTCGCACTCGTTCGCTTGGAGATGTGGCAAAATGCGGCAAGCCATGCGCAGAGGTAGATTGCGAGGAAGGGGATTCGCCACGTCCAGGTAGAGAGCCCAAGCGCCAAATGTGCGAGGTAGCTTAACCAGTGTGTCCCGGGGGAGAATCCGTATGTAAAAACCTCCGTTCGCGGCAAATCGACGAAGTGGCCCCAAAGGAGCTTTTCCTTGCCGCCGGAGAGATAGTAACCCTCGTCCGTCGCGTTGTAGCCGTACTCCCACACCGACGGTATGCCGGGATCGCATGTTATCCACGGTAGGCGTAAAAGCAGGTAGATGACGGCAAAGGCGAGCAGCAGGAGCCAGAACTTCGCCTTGTCGTCGCCAAGCCGAGCGTGGAGTTTGTCGAGAAGTTGCCGCATGCTGGTATTATACCAAATATACGTGTTTGCGGCTTATGGGCAAAGCTTTGATTGGCTGGGCGGGGAATCGTGAAGCTCTCCGGCAGAGAAAGCCAGAATAAGGCGACCCCCTTGCGCTGGCGGAGAGAATATGATATACTTTCTTTTCCTATGCGAGATCGGGGACTAACCGGTTTCGCCTTGTCAACCGCGGACAAAACCCTGGAAAAGGGGCACAAATCCGCAAAAAGAAAGAAAAAAGAAGATGCAGAAGAGCTATCGTGCTCCGAACCCCGGCGACAAGCGCGCCTGGTTCATCATCGACGCGAAGGACGTGCCCGTTGGCCGTCTCGCAGTCGTCGTCGCAAACAAGCTCCGCGCGAAGGATCTCCCCACGTTTGATCCTTCCGTCGACGCAGGCGCCTTCGTGGTCGTCACGAACGCCGCGCTCGTGAAGCTCACGGGCAAGAAGGAGGAGCAGAAGACCTACCAGCGCTACAGCGGCTACAGGGACGGTCTCAAGGAGTTCAGGGGCATGCTCCCGAAGAACAACATCGCCCGCAAGATGATGACTCGCCTCAAAGTCTTCGCGGCAGAGGCCGACAAGGGGACGCTCGCGGCCCAGAAGCCCGTCGAGATCAAGCTCTAAGGGAAGGAATTTAAGAAATGGCCACTAAGAAAGCTATCTCCGCAGGAACCGGCCGCCGCAAGACCGCGACCGCCCGCGTGAATCTCGTTGAAGGCAAGGGCGTCTGGACTGTCAACGGCGTCGCGATCGAGGAGTACATCCCCTCCGAGGCGCTCCGCGACTACCTGAAGCAGCCCGTCGCAATCTCCGGCTACGACATGGAGAAGGTCGACGTCGTCGTGTTCGCCAAGGGCGGCGGAATCTCCGGCCAGGCGGGCGCGATCCGCCACGGCCTCGCCCGCGCGCTCGTCGCGGCGGACGAATCCACGCGCGCCGCTCTCAAGAAGGCCGGCTGCATGACGCGCGACAGCCGCATGAAGGAGCGCAAAAAGCCCGGTCAGCCCGGTGCCCGCAAGCGCTTCCAGTTCTCCAAGCGCTAATCGAACAAACGCTGGATGCGGGGACGGCGGCATGTTCGCCGCCGTTCTCGCTGTCAGTTTCAGACATGGCATTTGGATTCCTGAAGAAGATCGCGCAGGCGCTGACCGGCAAGAAGCCGGCCGAGTCGCAGGATGGCGCGAAGAAGAAGCGTCGCCGCGGCGGCCGCAACCGCGGCAAGGGCGGCAACGGCCAGCAGCAGCAGGGCGGCCAGCAGCAGAGGCAGAAGAACAACGGCCAGCAGCAGAGGCCGCAGCAGCAGAAGCGCCAGCAGGCGCAGAAGGGCGGCGAGCAGCAGCGCGGCGAGAGGCCTTCCCGCAGGGACGGCGGCCAGCGCGGCGGACGCGGCGGTCGTCGCGGTCCTGCGCCCGTCAACACGGCCGCGAACGAGATGCGGCCGGGCGGCGAGATTTCCGCAGAGGAGCTGAAGTCGCGTCAGGAGGCCCACGCGAAGTGGGATCCCGCGAGCTTTGCCGTCGAGCCCGTCGAGGGCAAGAAGCGTTTTCACGACTTTGACCTCCCGTCCGAAGTGATGCACGGCATCGCCGACCTCGGCTTCAAGTACTGCACCGAGATTCAGGCGCTCTCGCTTGAGCAGGCGCTCGCCGGCAAGAACATCGCCGGCAAGGCGCAGACAGGCTCAGGTAAGACCGCGGCGTTCCTCGTCGCGATTTTGACTCGCTATCTCCGCACGCCCGAGAACCGCGCGAAGGATGGCGGCGCGCCGCGCGCGCTCGTCATCGCGCCTACGCGCGAGCTCGTCATACAGATATGCAAGGACGCCGACGCGATTGGCAAGTACACCGGGCTCAGGTCCCTCGCAGTCTACGGCGGGATGGACTACGACCGCCAGCGCCACGAGGTCAAGTCGGCTCCCGTCGACCTTCTCGTCGCGACTCCTGGCCGTCTCCTCGACTTCGTCAAGTCGCGCGTAATCGACCTTTCGCATGTCGACACGCTCGTCATCGACGAGGCCGACCGCATGCTCGACATGGGCTTCATCCCCGACGTCAGGCGCATAATGAGCTACCTGCCGCCGAAGCAGAAGCGCACGACGATGCTCTATTCCGCGACGCTGAACGACACGGTGATGCGCCTCGCGATGAACTGGATGGAGGCGCCCTACAAGGCCGAGGTCGAGTCCGAGACGAACGCGACCGACACGGTGAAGCAGGTCGTCTACGTGATCCAGGCGAAGGACAAGTTCACCGTCCTCTTCAACCACATCGCGCTCCACCCCGAGGCGAGGACGATCGTCTTCTGCAACCGCAAGTCCACTACCGAGGACGTGTACGAATCGCTCCGCGTGCGCGGCGTCTCGGTCGAGATGCTTTCCGGCGACGTGAACCAGAACAAGCGCCTCAAGGTGCTCGACGCGTTCCGCGACGGCGAGGTCAAGATCGTGGTCGCGACCGATGTCGCGGGACGCGGCATCGACGTGAAGGGGCTTGAATACGTCGTCAACTTCGACTTCCCCTACGAGGCAGAGGACTATGTCCACCGCATCGGCCGCACGGGCCGCGCCGGCTCGACCGGCATTGCGATTTCGTTCGCAGACGAGTACGAGAGCTGCCAGATCCCCGAGATCGAGGAGTACATCAACGAGCCGCTCAAGTGCACCGTCATCGGTCCCGACGATCCGCTTATGAAGCCGATCCCCGCCCGCCACACGAAGCTTGGCGAAGTCGACGCCGCGGCGAAGGCCGAGGTCGACGCCCGCGAGGCCGCCGGCGAGGAGGAGAAGGCCGCCGCGGCCGCGATGGTCGGCGCGAACGCCGTCACGGGCGACGGCAAGCCCGCGATCCTCAAGATGGACGCGCCCGAGCGCGAGCTCCCCAAGTTCGAGCATGCGCTCGACCCCAAGGCGCCGCCGCCAGACGAGTCCGACGTCTACTCGAAGCCAGTCGAGCAGAGGGACAAGCACGAGGAGTGGCAGGTGTAAAAATGACGCTTTGCCCACTTGCAAACCACCCATAATTAATGATATACTATTCAACCACTTTGGAAAAGCACAAGGAAAACAGATAAATGCCGACAATCAACCAGTTGATCCGCAAGGGGCGTCATCCCCTCGCGACGCATTCGAAATCGCCGGCGCTCAAGGCCTGCCCCCAGCGCCGCGGCGTCTGTCTCGTCGTCAAGACGATGACCCCCAAGAAGCCTAACTCCGCCCTCCGCAAGGTCGCCCGTGTGCGCCTCACGACCGGCGTGGAAGTCACGGCCTACATCCCCGGCGAAGGCCACAACCTCCAGGAGCACAGCGTCGTGCTCGTCCGCGGAGGCCGTGTGAAGGACCTTCCTGGCGTCCGCTACCACATCGTCCGCGGCAAGCTCGACTCCCTCGGCGTCGCAGGTCGCAACCGCAGCCGTTCGAAGTACGGCATGAAGCGCCAGAAGAAAGAGGAGAAGTAAGACATGAGCCGCAGAGGTAAGACTATCGTCAAGCGCGTCGTTCTCGACCCGAAGTTCAATTCCGAGCTCGTCGCGCACATGATCCGCGTCATCATGAAGGACGGCAAGAAGACCGTCGCCGAGAAGATCGTCTACGGCGCGATCGAGAAGGTCGCCGAGAAGATGAAGGAGGATCCCTCCAAGTTCGTCAAGGACGAGAAGCAGTTCGAGGATCCGCTCGAGGTCGTTTCCGCCGCGATCGACAACATGAAGCCGCAGGTCGAGGTCAAGACCCGCCGCGTCGGCGGCACGACCTACCCGGTTCCCGTGCCGATCGCCGCGAACCGCCAGCTCTCGCTCGCCCTCCGCTGGACGACGCAGTTCGCGGGCGCACGCCACGGCATGGGCATGCCCGCCGCCGTCGCAGCCGAGATCATCGACGCGTTCCAGGGCCAGGGCAACGTCATCAAGAAGCGCGACGACGTGCACAAGATGGCGCAGGCCAACAAGGCGTTCGCGCATTACGCCTGGTAACGGCCAGTGCTTTTCCAGGCAGAGGGGCGCGGTCGATGGCCGCGCCCTTTCTGTTGCGTTTTTTTCTCAAAATTCGCTATTGACTTCGTGTCGCTGCGTTTGGTATACTATGCGCCGTTTTGGGCTATTAGCTCAGTTGGTTAGAGCGCTTCCTTGACATGGAAGAGGTCAGTGGTTCGAATCCACTATAGCCCACCAAATTCCCCCGTCCGCACTTGATTTCGCCGCGGATTTTTGGTATACTCCCGCGCAATTCCCAAAAAGGGGAAAATTTACTAAGGAGAAACCTAAAGATGGTCAGCTACAAGAAGCTTGGTCTCGTCAACACCAAGAAAATGTTCGCAAAGGCGGTCAAGGGCGGCTACGCCATTCCCGCGTTCAACTTCAACACGATGGAGCAGATGCAGGCCATCATCCAGGCCGCGGTCGAGACCAAGTCCCCCGTGATCATGCAGGTCTCCAAGGGCGCGCGCAAGTACGCGAACCCCACGATCCTCCGCTACATGGCCGAAGGCGC
>ONVK01000090.1 GCA_900321255.1 uncultured Lentisphaerota bacterium
GGTGCCGAGCTCAGTCATCTGCCCGTGAAGCATGTCGATCGCGATCTTCACGTTGCTGGAATCCGTCTCGTTGTAGGTCTTCGCCGTCTCGAGATACTCGGCGCGGACTGCGGGGAGGATCATCGTCTTGGCGATGTCGAGCGCCGTATTGCCCTCGATGCGCACCTTGTTCGCGTATTCCTCGAGGAATATCTCGTGGCGGCTCTTCAGCTCGCGCTTCGTCATGACTCCGTACTTCTCGAAGAGCGCGACGTTCTCCTTCTTCGACAGCGCGGCGAGCGCGGAGAGCGTGTCGGGGGCGTTGGGAAGCCCGCGCTTCTCGGCCTCCTTCGGCCAGTCGGCTTCGTAGCCGTTGCCGTTGAAGACGACGCGCTTGTGGGCCTTGAGCGAGGCCTGCAGTATCTTCTGGAGCGCGATGTGGAACGCAGCCGTATGCTCGCCCGGCTTCGCCTTCCCGGCGACCTTCGCGGCCTCAAGCTCGCCCGCGATGTGGTCGACCGCCTCTGCGACGATTGTGTTCAGGACCGTCATCGGACCGGAGCAGCAGACGCTCGATCCCGGAGCGCGGAACTCGAACTTGTTGCCCGTGAATGCGAACGGCGAAGTGCGGTTGCGGTCCGTCGCGTCCTTCGGAATCGCGGGAAGCGTGTCGACGCCGATCTTGAGAGAGCCCTTTTCCTCGCGCTTGGCGCCCTTCGGATTCTCGATGCGGTCGAGCACTTCCGCGAGCTGGTCGCCGACGTAGATGGAGATGACGGCGGGCGGCGCTTCGTTTGCGCCGAGACGGTGGTCGTTGCCTGCACCTGCGACGGATGCCCTAAGGAGGTCGGCGTGCTTGTCGACCGCCTCGATCACGGCGCAGAGCATCGTGAGGAACACGGCGTTCTCGTGCGGGTCGTTGCCCGGGTCGAGGAGGTTCCTGCCGCCGTAGGCGACGGACCAGTTGTTGTGCTTTCCAGAGCCGTTGACGCCGGCATACGGCTTCTCGTGGAGAAGGCACTTGAGCCCGTGCTTCTCGGCGACGTTCCGCAGAGTGTCCATCACGAGCATGTTGTGGTCGCTCGCAAGGTTCAGTTCCTCAAACTGCGGCGCGAGCTCGAACTGCGCAGGCGCGACCTCGTTGTGGCGCGTCTTCGCCGGGATGCCGAGTTTCCAGAGTTCGCGTTCGACGTCGTTCATGAACGAGATGACGCGGTCGGGAATCGTGCCGAAGTAGTGGTCCTCGAGCTGCTGGCCCTTCGCGGACGGCGCGCCGAAGAGCGTGCGGCCGGTGAGGACGAGGTCCGGGCGCTTCTTCCAGTACTCCTTGTCGATGAGGAAGTATTCCTGCTCTGCGCCAAGGGTGCAGCCAGTATGGGCCTCGGGGCGTCCAAAGAGCTTCATCAGCCGCTTCAGCGACCTGTCGAGCGCCTGCATGGAGCGGAGAAGGGGAGTCTTCTTGTCGAGCGACTCGCCCGTGTAGGCGCAGAAGGCGGTGGGGATGCACAATGTCGCGCCGTTCGAGTGGCGCTTGATGAACGCAGGAGAGGTCGGATCCCACGCCGTGTAGCCGCGCGCCTCGAAAGTGGAGCGGATGCCACCAGACGGGAAGGACGATGCGTCGGGCTCGCCGACGATAAGGTTCTTGCCGCTGAACTGCATGATCGGCTCGCCGTCCTTGAGCTCAAGGAACGAGTCGTGCTTCTCGGCGGTGGAGCCGGTCATCGGGAGGAACCAGTGCGTGTAGTGCGTCGCACCGCGATCCATCGCCCAGTGGCGGATGCCGTGCGCGACTTCGCCCGCGATTGACGGATCGAGGGGCTTGCCTTCCTGTATCGTCGCCTGGAGCTTCTTCGCCGTGTCCTTGCTCAAATATTTGTTGATCGCCTCTTCGCCGAACACGTCGGCTCCGAAGTCGGTTGCGGCCTTTGTCTCTTCCGTCATCTTTTCGTTTCCTTACATTTCGCCGAATGCGACCATCGCATCGGACGCAGGGACATTAGCACGCGCCGTGCCAAGAAGACGAAATGCGCGAAAACGAAAGCGAGAGAAATGTTTTTAGTCGCAAAGAACGCAAAGGTCGCAAAGTGTGCGACGGCAACAACCGACAAGACATGTCATGCATAAGGCATGGGCATAACAGAAAATGTAATGCCGCTTCCGCGTCCAAAGGGAAAGACATCCGACATTTCATTTTTTGTTATTGGCAGAGTTCCTCGCCGACAAGTTATGTCACCGCGACTCGGAGTGCTTCGCGCCTATTATCTGGAATAAAGGCCGGAAAACGCATCATTTGCAGACTTGGCACGATGCGTGCTAAACACGCTGCGACGCTGCGATGGTCGCGGCGCAAGAAAGGAAAGATGAAACTGATCATAGCCTACATTCAGCCAGAGCGACTGAATGCCGTCAAGCAGGCGTTGTTCGCCCGCGAGATATACAAGATGTCCGTCACAAACGCACTTGGTTGCGGAAAGCAGGGCGGATACCTCCACTTGTACAGAGGCGCCGTAGAGGAAGTCACGCTCCACAAGAAGATGCGTCTTGCAATCGCGGTGAACGACCACTTTATCGACAAAACGATAGAGGCGATCATCGAAGGTGCGCGCACGGGAGACATCGGCGACGGAAAGATCTTCGTCCTTCCGATGGACGAGTGCGTGAGGATAAGAACCGGCGAGCGCGGCCCGTCGGCAATAGGATAGATGAGTTTAGACAGGATTAACAGGATTTACAAGATTCAGAACAATCCTGTCAATCATGTAAATCCTGTCAAAAAGAAAGAACAAAAACATGGAACCTGAAATAACCACTGCAGCAGTCCAAACCAACCTGAACGTAGTCTGGACCCTCATCGCCGGCATACTCGTCTTTACGATGCAGGCGGGCTTCGCGCTCGTCGAGACCGGCTTCACCCGCGCAAAGAACGCCGCAAACATCATGATGAAGAACCTGATGGACTTCGCGGCGGGCTCGCTCGGATTCTACATCCTCGGCGCGGCGCTTATGTTCGGCGCGACGAAGCTCGGCGGCTGGCTCGGCTGGGGAGGCCTGGGGATGCCGTCGCTATCGACCGGCGAAGGCGTCTGGGACTGGACGTTCCTCTTCTTCCAGACGATGTTCGCCGCAACAGCCGCGACCATAGTCTCCGGCGCAGTCGCGGAGCGTATCGAGTTCAAGAGCTACCTCATCTACTCTGTGATCGTCAGCGCAATCGTCTACCCGATAAGCGGACACTGGATGTGGGGCTCGCTCGCGGGCGAGGCATCTCAGGGCTGGATAGAGGCCCTCGGCTTCCACGACTTCGCGGGCTCGACGGTCGTCCACTCCGTCGGCGGATGGATTGCGCTCGCTGGCGCCATCGCGCTCGGCCCGCGCATCGGGAAGTACCGTCCCGACGGCAAGCCAAACCCGATTCCCGGCCACTCGCTCGTCCTCGGCACGCTCGGCGTCTTCCTCCTCTGGATCGGCTGGTTTGGCTTCAACCCCGGCAGCTACACCGCCGGCATCGGCTCCATCGGCCGCGTCGCGATGACCACCAACCTCGCCGCATGCGCCGGCACGATTGCCGCGCTCGTCACCGCCTGGACGATCATGGGCAAGCCCGACCTCACCATGGCGCTTAACGGTTCGCTCGCCGGACTCGTCGCGATTACCGCGCCCTGCGACCTCGTGACGGCGAACGCCTCAATCGTAATCGGACTCGTGGCAGGCGTAATCGTCGTCCTCTCGGTGTTCGCGCTCGACAAGATCCACGTCGACGATCCCGTAGGCGCTGTGTCGGTGCACTGCGTGAACGGCGTCTGGGGCACGCTCGCAGTCGGTCTCTTCGCGGCGCCTGCTGCGGCCGGATACGGCAACGAGATGGTGGGGCTTTTCTACGGCGGCGGCTTCAAGTTCCTCGGCGTGCAGCTCGTCGGCGTGGGGATGACCGCGGTCTGGGCGCTCGGAACGGGCCTTGTGATCTTCTTCACCTTGAAGAAACTCGGCATTCTCCGCGTCAGCGCGAAGACTGAGCTCAAGGGCCTCGACATGACCGAACACGGCCAAGATGCCTACGCCTCGTTCCAGTTCTTCAGCAACACCTGATTCACCAACAACTTTAAACGACTTAAAAGGAAACAATAATGAAAGCAACCATCGCCATCCTGGCCGTCGCCGTGTCCTTCGCGGCGGCGGCAGCAGAGACGAACGAGGTCGAACGTGCAGAATCCTCCGCATTCTCCATCGAAGCCTCGGTCGACATCCTGAGCGACTACATCTGGCGCGGCAAGATCTGCAACGGGAATCCCGTCTGGCAGCCGAGCGTCACGCTCGGGTACGATGCAGGCGACTTCGGAAAGGTGTCCGCAAACGTCTGGGCCAGCATGGACTTGACACATCGGCGCGGCACCATGAACGCGTCGCGCCATGCGTGTGGAATCCAGGAGCTTGACTACACGCTCTCCTACGCCAACTCGTTCGGCCCCGTAGACATTGAGATTGGGCACATCTGGTACTCGTTCCCATACGGAAACGGACGCTCCACCGAAGAGCTCTACGGAACCGTAGCGTACAACAACCCGATCGTGACTCCGTCGTTCACTGCGTACTGGGACTACCTCGACACCGCCAAAAACGACGTCTCGGCCGTGTACGCGACGTTCGCGCTCTCGCACGAATTCGAGCCGATGGAGAAGCTGACCGTCACGCCATCGGCCGCCTTGAGCTTTGCCAACCACGCCTACACCGGTTCGTCCGGCGGCACGGAGGCGACCGACTTTACGATCGGAGTCGCGGCGACCTACGCCGTCACTGAATGGCTCTCGCTCGGCGCGCAGGTCAACTACACATGGACGCCCTCGCACACGCTGCGGCACGAGGGCTACATGGGCGAAGGCGAACACCAGATCGTCTGGGGCGGCGTCAACGCAACGCTCAAGTTCTAAACCCTTTGGCCTGCGGCGGTGGTTTTCGTATTTGCTCCCCCGCCGCAGGCCTCTTTTCAAGTGAAAGGACTTTACAAGATATCAGCGGCAACGCCGCGGCTTCACCTAGGGGACGCCGCGGCGAATGCAAAAGAGATGACTCGGCTCGCCCGCAAGGCGGCTGAGTCTGGCGTTGCCGCAATCGTGTTCCCGGAACTCAGCGTCACCGGCTACACATGTGGCGACGTCTTTTTCCGCGGCGAATTTCTAGATGCAGCCGAAAAGGCGCTTGCCGACTTCGCGACTGCGATGGCGGGCCTTCCAATCGTCTCTATCGTCGGATTCCCAGAAAAGTCAGGCCCAGCGATATACAATTCCGCGGCAGTCGTCTTCGACGGAAAGGTGGCGGGCATCGTTCGCAAGCGCTGTCTACCGACCTACCGCGAATACTACGAGGCGCGTCAGTTCACGCCAGCGCCGCGCAACGAGCCGCCAAAGGTCTTCAAAGTGGGAGGACTCAGCTTTTGCGTCGAAATCTGCGAAGACCTCTGGGCGGCCGTCCCCCCGAGCTCTCTCGCCGCCGCGAGCGGAGTCGACGTCGTCTTCAATCTTTCCGCCAGCACCGACTATCTCGGCAAGTCTGCGCGCCGCCGCGAAATGGTGCGCCAGCAGAGCCAGCGCCTCGGCTGCGCCTACGCAATGGCCTGCGCCGGCATCGGCGAGTCGAGCTCGGACGCCGTCTTCGGCGGAGACTCCATGATTGCGGTCGGCGGACGCATCGCGGCGGACAGCGGACTCTTCGCCGGCGAGCCGTCCGTCGTCGATGCTGTAGTAGATGTCGACGCTCTTCGCTATCGCAGGCGAAGTGCGACATCAATGGCGGCGGCAGAACCGGTCGCTGAAATCGTGGCGATTGACGCGAAACTCCCCGAGGCGGAGCCGAGCGAGATTTCACGCTCCCCCTTCCTAGACGAATTCGGGGAACCCGACTGGCACCGCGGCATTCTCGCGATCCAGGCGGCGGCGCTTGCGCGGCGCATGGAAAGCGCGCATTCCGAAAAGCTCGTCGTCGGCGTCTCGGGCGGCGCGGATTCCGCGCTTGCGCTTCTTGGCGCGGCGGCGGCGCTCGATCGGCTCAAGCTCCCGCGCGCCAATCTCGTCGCCATCGTCATGCCGGGCTTCGGCTCGACAGGGCACACGCAAAGCACCGCTGCAGAACTTGGACGCGCCGTCGGGGCGACATGCCGCGTCGTCGACATCTGCGAATCGTGCAAGCGACATCTCGCGGACATCGGGCACGACGAAGCGACGCATGACATCGCCTACGAAAACGTCCAGGCGAGGATGCGCACGATGGTGCTGATGGACGTCGCCAACATGGAGCGCGCGCTCGTCGTCGGGACGGGCGACCTTTCAGAGATCGCGCTCGGATGGAATACATACAACGGCGACCACATGAGCATGTACCAGCTCAACTGCTCGGTGCCGAAGACAATGGTACTCGGTGCTCTCAAGCTTGTCGCGGAGGAGTCGGCAGAACCCCTTCGGTCTATTCTCAACGGAATCGCCAAAGCACCTATTACGCCCGAGCTCGTCCCCGGCGCGGCGGCAAACGATTCGGAGGCTCGGCTCGGTCCCTACGAACTCCACGACTTCTTCCTCTTCCACTACCTCGCGAACGGGGCGAATGCCGACAAGCTGCTCGCGCTTGCTTGTACCGCGTTCAAGGGCATTTACCCTGACGAGACAGTTGCAAAGGCCCTCCAAACCTTTCTCCGCCGCTTCCGCCAGGCACAATATAAAAGAAATTGCGTTCCAGACGGCCCAAAAATTACATTTTCGCTATCGCCACGCGCCGACTGGCGCATGCCCAGCGATATCGTGCAATCTCAAGATTTGTAATATTCTAACGACACTCTCGCCTCAGATTACAAAAAATGTAAAAAACTGACCCTTTTAAGACGTTGGCATGCGATTTGCTAATCTCTTCACTTGATAAGCAAGGATTATCATGAAGAGAATACACGACATCTATCGCCCGATGGAGGAGCGCAAAAGCGACTGGAACGAAGTCGAGCGGCCCCTTACCGACGACGAACTGAAGGAACAGACCTCGCGCTGCATGAACTGCGGCCAGCCCTTCTGCCATGCATACGGCTGCCCTCTCGGGAACCTCGTTCCCGACCAGAACCGCGCGGTCGCGCAAGGCGACTGGAAACGCGCCTACGACCTCCTTAGCCAAAACTCCGACTTCCCAGAATTCACCTCGCGCATCTGCCCAGCTCTGTGCGAGGCTTCTTGTGTACACCAGCTCGACGAAGAGTCCGTCATGGTGCGACAGTCGGAGAAGCGCATCATCGAAACCGCCTTCAATAACGGCTGGGTCGTGCCGCATCCGCCCGCGCAGGAGAACGGCAAGAAGGTGGCGATAATCGGCGCAGGACCCGCGGGCCTTTCGGCCGCCGTCACGCTGCGCCGCCGCGGATTCGCGGTGACCGTGTACGAGCGGCGGAAGAACATCGGCGGGCTTCTCCGCTACGGAATCCCGTGCTTCAAGCTGGACAAGGCGCTTATAGACAGAAGGCGCAAGGTGCTCGAGGCGGAGGGAATAAGATTCGTGACGGACTGCGAGGTCGGGAGGGACGTCTCTGCGGAGTGGCTTAAGAAGGAGCACGACGCGGTTGTCGTCGCGATTGGAACGCCCGCAGCTCGCGATCTCAGGATCCCGGGGCGAGAGCTTAAGGGAGTCCATCTCGCGCTTGAGCTACTTGAAGGCCAGAACCGCTTCCTCACCGGCGAGATTCCCGAGGCTCCGATTTCCG
>ONVK01000036.1 GCA_900321255.1 uncultured Lentisphaerota bacterium
AAAAGAATTTGAGTTAATTGCTTCGCACAAACATTTGCTGTTTTCTCAAGCGCCAACTTTCAAAGATCGATTGTCCGCGTCCCTTTCGGGGCGAACGAGCGGATAGTTTACCAAAGTGCGCGCACGCGTGCAAGGGGGAAAATGAACTTTTTTCAAAAAAGTGTTTTAGCAACTCAAAAATACGATAATTCAATATAAAATCGCAATATATTTTAACACTGAGTTGCACGACCGCCGCGGCAATACGTCGCACTCACGTAGAGGAGGTTTTTTTGGTATAATATGTCTTATGCAAACGAACTCGGAAATCAGAAACGAGGCATGGAGGCTCCTCTGGGAGCGCAAGTGGTTCTGGAAACTCCTCGGCGCGGCGATACTGCTGCAGGTCTGCTCGCAGGTGATAATCACCATCGTGAATGGTATTGTCTACCGCCTCGGCGTTTTCAACATTACGGCGATGACGAATATGATCGAGGAACGGATACCGCTTCCTGAATTCACGCCGCGCATCATCCTGGAACTCGCATCCTCCACCGTGCTCATATTTTTCCTGTCCTTCATTCTCGGAGGAATCGCCAGCTACGGCAACTCGCGGCTCCAGCTGCGCGCCGCAGACGACAACAGCGAAAGCTGGATGAAGGTCGCATTCAGCGGATTCAAAATTCCGCTCGATCTCGCCTGGCTGACATTCAGAATGTGCGTCGTCTTCATGATCTGGATGATTCTCGCACTGATCCCGTCCGGGGTTGTCGCCGCGATCTTCTTCGCGATAGTTCCAAAACCCCAGACTCCCGGCGAACTCGCATCCGCCGTGGCGGTCGTGACACTCGCATCGGCCCTCTTCATCGCAATCTACTGCGTGCCCTTCTACAGGTACAGATATCTCTTCCGCATTAAGGCAGATCATCCCGACTGGTCCGCCGGCGAGTGCATGGGGCACTGCCGCGAACTCGTCTGCGGAAGCAAATGGCGCATCTTCGTCCATGACTGCTCCTACTGGCGCATCCTCCTCGGCGCGCTGCTCCCGCTGCTTGTCATAATGATGGTGGTCCTTATTGCTGCCCCCATCCTGGGAGGCGGTCATGAAAGCGCACAGTCCCATTCCGCGGCAGCGGTGGTCGGTGTGGTGTTCGGCGTGCTGGCAATGCTCGCCTCCTACATCGCCTTGCTCGTCTTCGGCGCGATTTCCGTCCACTACATTGGAGTCGGGCAGACCATTCTCTACCGCGAGATTTCGCGGACCAAGACAAACCAACAGTAACACACAAAACAAAGAAGACAAAACAATGAACTACTACATCGAATGCTGGAAGAAGTACGTCGAGTTCTCCGGGCGCGCGCGGCGCAAGGAATACTGGATGTTCGTCCTCTTCAACCTCATCGCATCCATAGTTGCGGGCGTCATAGACGGATTGCTCGGCACAAGGATGATCGGCTCCCTCTATTCGCTTGCAGTCCTCCTTCCCGGGCTCGCGGTCTGCGCACGCCGTCTGCACGACACCGACCGCAGCGGCTGGTGGATGCTCATCGCGCTGATTCCGCTCGTCGGCTGGATCGTCCTGCTGGTTTTCATGTGCCTTGATTCCACGCCTGGCGAAAACCGCTTCGGAGCCAATCCGAAGGGCTCGTAACGCGCATCGCCGTTAAATGCGAAAAAGGCCTCCGGCAATCGCCGGAGACCTTTTCTTTACTCCGCAACGAGGCGGCGCCAGAGGCATAGGCGGGTCTTCCCATAGGTCCGGTCGCGGACAAGCTCCCAACCGGGCGTCTCCTCGGCCTTCTGGACCGCCGTCATCTCGGCGACGAATAGCCCTCCCGGACGCACCACCCCGCGATCGGCAAGCGTCGCGAGGACGCTCGCGTAGCCCCTCTCCTCGCCGAGCGCATACGGCGGATCGGCAAACGCAATCGAAAAGCCAGGCCCTGAATAGGACGCGATCCAGCGATAGACGTCGGCACAGACGCAGTTTGAAGTTTGATGCCGGACGTCAGATGTCGGATGTCCGTTATTAGCGCAAGAAACCATCCCGACATTTTCGCCGAGTACTGAGAAATGGCGACGGTCTTGCTCTACGAACGTCGCGGATTTCGCACCGCGCGAAAGCGCCTCTATGCCGACAGCGCCCGACCCAGCGAAGAGGTCGAGGAAGTCTGATCCAGGGACCTCGAACTGGATGATATTGAAGAGGGCCTCGCGCACGCGGTCCTGCGTAGGGCGTATCGCGTCCGACTTCGGAACCTTCAGGATGCGGCCGCCGAACTCTCCGCCGGTAATCCTCATTCCCTGTACTCCGCGCAGCTGTCGGCAGTCTCCCACACCTTGACGGCGGAAAGCCCCGGTATGAGCGCCTTGAGCTCGCCGAAGAACATCCGCGCGAGGTTCTCTGCGGTCGACCTGAACGGAATCGCCACCGTGCGCATTCCGTTCTTCTCGACGACCGCCGCTATCTCGCGCTCGCCCGCGCTCTCGGTGTTGTAGATGAACGCGTGGTCGAAGCGCTCGCAGACGACTTCGCTCGCGATGCGCTTCAGGTCCTTGAAGTCTATCACCATGTCGCGCGTATCGCCGTCGCCCTGCGCCACGGAGACGTCGACCCTGTAGGTGTGTCCGTGCAGGTTCTTGCAGAGACCCTGGTGGTTCGTCAGAACGTGCGCAGCGTCGAACCTGATCGTCTTCGTCACCGTTATCATGCCATCTCCCCTCGCGTCACTCGCCCTGCAGCATCGCGACGAATCGTCCGGGCGGAGGGCACGGACGGAACGTCTTCAAGTCGATGAAGGCATGGCGCGTAAAACCGTTCACCAAAACCGCGTCCTCGCCCTTCCTGCGTATTTCGCAGGCGATCTCGATGCGGACGCCCTTCTGCGCCTGGACCCATGCGGAAATCTCGAGCAGGTCGTCGTAGTGCGCACTGCCCCTGTAGTTGCACTCGGCATGCGTGACGGGAAGGCCCCAGCCCTCCGCCTCGCACTCCTTGTAGGTGTAGCCGAACGCGCGCATGAGCTCGTTGCGCGCGCGCTCGAACAGCGTCAGGTAGTTGCCGTAGTACACGACGCCCATCTGGTCGGTGTCGGCGTAGGGAACGCGGTACTCTATCGTGACTTTTTTCATCCCCGCAATTATACCAAATTTCAGTGGGCGCCGGGGCTATGCAAGGCGGCGGGAGGCGAACATCGAAAGCGACACGGCGAGGAAGACGAGAATCGCGCCGGCGAAGAGGAACGCGGCGAAATGCTCGTCCCAGCGGTCGTACGCGTCGGCGTCGAGCTTCGTCGTCTCCAGCTGGTCAATCTCGGCAAGCGCCTTTTCGAGCGAGTCGCGGTCGTTCACGGGGAAGTACATCGCACCTGTCGCCTTGGCTATGCCCTTCAGCTGGCGCTCGTCGAAGGTCATGCGGTCTGCGACCACGCCGTAGCGGCCATAGCCGTCGCGCACGAGGCGAGGGGTGCGCCGCGCCGCCGTGCCGATGCCGATGCAGTAGACCTTCACGCCCATCTTCGCCGCCGTCTCCGCCGCGTCCTTCGGCTCCACGGCGCCGGTGTTCGAGACGCCGTCGGAAAGGAGAATCACGATCTTCGACTTCGGCTTCGCGTCCTTCAGGCGCAGAAGCGCCGTCGCGAGCCCGTCGCCTATCGCCGTGTTCGCCTCGTCCTCTCCGCCTATGGCGTTCCCCTGCGCGTCGAACACCGTCTGCGGTATCTCGACGCCCTTGAGGGCGTGGAGCAGCATGTCGTGGTCCATCGTGAGCGGCGCGACGGTCGTGGCGTAGGTGCCGAACGAGACGAGGCCTATAAGATCGTCCGGGCGCTTCTCGACGAACTCAGCGAAAAGGCGCTTCACGACGGAAAGACGCGTCCACTCCTCGAGCTTCTTCGAGGGATTCCCGAAGTCGGTGCCAGCAGGCGCAAGGTCGAGCGCGTCCATCGAGCCGGAGACGTCGACGGTCATCGCGATCGCAATCGCGTCTATCGACTTCTTGTCGTGCGCGAGCGGAGTGCGGGGACGCGACGCGGCGACAACGAGCAGGGCAAGCCCCGCGAGGAGGATGAACGGCGTGAGCGACGCGAGCTTCGCGCGCCATCCCGCCGTTTTCGCGGGGAGGCGCGATGTCGCGGAGAACCTTATCCCCGAGCGCCGGCCGCGCCGCAGCAGCCGCCAGGCGGCAAGGCCGAGCGGCAGCAGCATAAGAAGCATCAATGGAGTCGCAAAAGTCATGTCTACGTCATCTCCTCCCCCCCTTAAAGGCGGAAGACCCCGAGCGAGAAAGCCTGTAGCTCATCATGCGCGGAGAAAGCCCAAGCTCTCGGGCCGCCGCGGAATGGCTGCCGCCGTGCCTGTTCAGCGCGTCTTCGAGAAGGCGCCTCTCGAACGCCGCGATCTGTTCGTCGAGCGAGAGCGAGGTGTTTCCGCCGCCAAAGGGGTCTTCCGCGAACTCCTCGGTCTGGACAGCGGCCGGGAGATTGTAGCTGTGTATGCAGGCGTCTCGGGTCGTCAGCACCGCGCGCTCGATGCAGTTCTCGAGCTCGCGCACGTTCCCCGGCCAGGAATAGGCCTTGAGCGCGTTGAGCGCGGGCACGGAAATCTGCGTCACGCCCTTGTCGTACTTGACATTCATCTTCGTGAGAAAATGCTGCGCAAGCAGAACAACGTCGTCCGCGCGGTCGGCAAGGCGAGGCAGGGCGATCGGGAACACGGAGAGCCGGTAGTAGAGATCCTCGCGGAAAAGCTTCTTCGCCATCAGATCCTCGAGGTTGCGGCTCGTCGCCGCGATGAACCTGACGTCGCTCTGCAGCATCTCGTTCGAGCCGACGCGCGAGAAGGTCCGCTCCTGGAGAAAGCGAAGAAGCTTCACCTGGACCGGTATCGAGAGGTCGCCTATCTCGTCGAGGAAGAGCGTGCCGCCGTTCGCGGCCTCGGCGCGGCCTATGCGCCGCTCGCGCGCATCGGTGAACGCGCCCTTCTCGTGGCCGAACAGCTCCGACTCCACGAGCGATTCAGGGAGCGCGGCGCAGTTGAGAACCACAAACGGCTTGTCCCTGCGAGGCGAAAGGCCCTGGATCGCCTGCGCGACGAGTTCCTTGCCCGTGCCGCTTTCGCCGCGGATCAGCACCGTCGCGCCGCTCGGCGCAACCTGGCGTATCTGCTCGTAGACCGACCGCATGGCGGGGCAGCTGCCGATGATGCGCCCCGGCGTCTCTTCGGAAATCATCCCTCGAAGACGCCGGTTCTCGTTGACAAGCGCCTCCTTCTCGCGATCCTCCTCGCGGCAGACAAACGCCGCCTCCGCGACGAGGTTTGCTATGATCTCAAGAAGCTCGACATCGCGCGCAAGATCCCCCGTCTGGCCGGACATCGCGCGGTCTGCAGCGAGCGTTCCTATGATCTGCCCGCGGTGGAGAAGCGGCACGCACACGAACGACAGGGCCTCGTCTGGACCGCGCGACTGCGTGCGGTTCAGGAAGCGGCGGTCCTTGCGCACATCGCAGACGACCTCGGCCTTGCCCGTCTTCGCGACGAGACCGGTGATGCCCTCCCCGACATGGTAGCGGCCGAGCGCGCGCTCTTCGGCATTCAGCGCACGCGTCGAGGCGACTATCCTAAGCTCGTCGCCTTCGAGAAGCGTAAACGTTCCGCGCAGCATGCCCATGCTGCGCTCAAGGATACCGAGGACGTTTTCGAGAAGTTTGCGGACATCGCGCTCCCGCGCGACCGCGGAAGCGATCTCGCGCAGAACGGCCATTTCTGACGTCAGCCTCTCCTCAATTTCACTCATAGGATGTTTGCGCATATTATACCACAAATGAGCAAAACGCGTGCCAACGACAATATCATGTAAAAGAATTCGCCTCTACATAACATATTTTGTAATCAAAGAATCGGAAAATTACAGATTACGTAACAGACAGGCCGCAAATACCGCTCTCATGCCATTTGGCACAAATTTTGCTATAATATCCATGTCGATTAAACCATCAACTCAAAAAACGAAGGTTAAAATGAGCAAATACGTTGACAGCGTCTTGAAGAATCTCAAGGCGAAGAACGCGAACGAACCCGAGTTCATCCAGGCCGCCGAGGAAGTGCTCCTCACGCTTGACCCGGTCCTCAAGGCGAATCCGCAGTATGAACAGAACGCGATTCTCGAGCGCATCGTCGAGCCTGAGCGCGTTGTTATATTCCGCGTTCCGTGGGTGGACGACACGGGCAAGGTCCGCGTCAACCGCGGCTACCGCATCCAGCAGAACAGCGCGATCGGTCCCTACAAGGGAGGCTTGCGCTTCGACCCGTCGGTCAACCTCTCCGTCCTCAAGTTCCTCGCCTTCGAGCAGGTCTTCAAGAACTCGCTCACGACGCTCCCGATGGGCGGCGGCAAGGGCGGCTCGGACTTCAACCCAAAGCAGAGCCCCCACACCCCCGGCAAGCGCTGCAGCGACGCCGAGGTGATGCGCTTCTGCCAGAGCTTCATGACCGAGCTCTTCCGCCACATCGGCCCCGATACCGACGTCCCCGCCGGCGACATGAACGTCGGCGGCCGCGAAATCGGATATCTCTTCGGCCAGTACAAGCGCCTCGCGAACGAATTCACGGGCGTTCTCACGGGCAAGGCCCTCTCCTTCGGCGGTTCGCTGATCCGTCCCGAGGCGACCGGCTACGGCGACGTCTACTTCGCGGAGAACATGCTCGCCAAGCGCGGCGAGACCTTTGAGGGCAAGCGCTGCGTCATTTCCGGTTCGGGCAATGTCGCGAGCTTCGCGGCCGAAAAGCTCATGCAGCTCGGAGCGAAGGTTCTCACCCTTTCCGACCGCTCTGGCGCGATCCTCTGCGAGAGTGGCATTACGGAGAAGATGCTCAAGGACATCATGTACCTCAAGAACGTGACGCGCGGCGAGCTCGCCGACTTCGCCAAGAAGACGAAGGCCGTCAAGTTCTTCAAGGGCGTCAACAGCTGGCAGCTCACCGACAAGATCGACGCAGCCTTCCCGTGCGCCCGCCAGAACGAGCTCAACGGCAAGGACGCCGCGTACCTCCTCAAGCACGGCTGCACCCTCGTCGGCGAAGGCGCGAACATGCCTTCGACCCCCGATGCGATCGACGCGTTCGTCAAGGCGAAGATCATGTACTCGCCCGGCAAGGCGTCGAACGCCGGCGGCGTCGCGACCTCGGGCCTCGAGATGTCGCAGAACTCCGAGCGCCTCTCCTGGAGCCGCGAGGAAGTCGACGCGAAGCTCAAGGGCATCATGAAGTCGATCCACGACAACGCGTGGGAGTCGGCCGCCAAGTACGGCAAGAAAGGCAACTACGTGGTCGGCGCGAACATCGCCGGCTTCACGAAGGTTGCCGACGCGATGGTCGCCCAGGGCGTCTGCTAAGCGGCGCCGCAGCAACAAGCGAAAAAGCAAGCGCCCGGCCATGCGGCTGGGCGCTTGCTTTTTCCCGCACACCCGCCTCTCTCAGCGTTTCAGGGTCTTCAGGGTAAGACCGGCGAGGTCCTTGCCCTTCTCGCGGATGATGAACGAGGCGACGTAGGCAACGGCGACGCAGACGACAAGCCCGATTCCGCCGAGGAGGAACGGATGGAACTTGAGGCCGAAGACGTCGCAGTGGAGTATCTCGCAGCTGAAGCAGACGAAGTAGTTCGCCGCAAGCCCGAGGACCGCCGCGATACCCTTGATGCGCGGCATGAAGACGCCCATGAAGAACAGCCCCGTCAAGCCCGCCGTCAGCATCGCGATGTACTTGTTGAAGTTGTCGAACAAGGCGCTCGACTCCATCCTCGCAAGCGTCAAGGCCGCCATGATGCCGATGATGCCGACGACATACGTGCACACCTGTCCGCACCTGATCTGCGCCTTGCCGGAGATCCCCGGATTGAAGCGCTTGACGAAGTCGGTTACGACGGCGGTCGACGCCGAGGAGAGGTTTGCCGAAAGCGTGGATATCGTCGCCGCGAATACTGCCGCGATCACGAGCCCCGCGAGCCACGGCGGCATTTCAGTCGCCATGAAGATCGGCAGGACCGAGTCGCCCTTCGGCATCGTCACGTCCATCGCCTCCGGGTGCGTGTGGTAGAACGCGAAGAGCGCCATGCCGATTCCGTAGAAGACGACCTGCGCGAAGACGCTCATGCAGCCGTTGAACCAGAGCGAGCGCTTGGTCGCGTTCTCGTCTGGCGTCGCGATGTAGCGCTGGATGACGCACTGGTCGCTCGTATAGGAAGAGAGGTTCGAGATGAGCCCCTGCACCGCGACGACCCAGAAGACCGGCTGCGTCAGGATGAAGCGGAAATCCCACATCGTGTTCTTGTTGTAGGTGCTCGCGACGTTCCAGAACGTCGAGAAGTGCGCGCCGTCGCCGCCCGTCTTCATGATGAGAAGGACGAGAACGGAAACCGCGCCGCCCATGAGGACGATGCCCTGCACGAAGTCGGACCAGATGACGGCCTCAAGCCCGCCGAGCGAACAGTAGATCATCGTGAGGACGCCGCAGATCAGGATGCACGCGTCGATGGAAATTCCCGTAACGGCATTGAGCGCAATCGCAGGAAGCAGCGTCACGACCGCGACACGGCAGACCATGAATACGACGAACGCCGCCGACCCGAAGAGCCGCACGCCGAGGTTGAAGCGCTTTTCGAGGTATTCGTATGCCGAGGTTATGCCGAGTCGGCAGAAGAACGGCAGGTAGTAGTAGATCGCGACAGGCGCCATGCCGATGATGAAGAACGCCATCACAAAATAGCGCCAGTCCTGGAGATACGCCTGCGTCGGTATTGCGATGAAGGTGATCGAAGAAAGCATCGTCGCGAAGATCGACATTCCGGCGACATACCACGGTATGCGGTTTCCGCCGCGGAAGTAGTCGTTCTCGTCCTTCTTCTTGAAGATGAAGAAGCACGCCATGCCGACCATCAAGAGCGCATAGACGCCGACAACCGCCCACGCCATCGCGCCGAACTTGCCGGTCTTCCTGAAGCTTGCGACTGAAACAGCGTCCGTCCTTGTCGCCGGCGCGATTTCGCCGCCCGCGATAATAAGCGTGTACTGCTCAGGAGTCTTTCCCGGCTTGATGCCCGCCGCCGCGCCGCAGCGCGGCGAATCTGCCGCGGCGATTTCGCCATACTCGCACCACGCGTCGGTGACGCAGTTGTAGGCGAGGATTTTGCGCTGCCAGCCGAGCTTCACGGGGTCGGTTTCCTTCGAGCCGTTGATCGCACGGTCGATCCACCCCTTCTCGCCGAACCCGCCGACGAGCAGGATATGCTGGTGTCCGCTCGGCAGAAACGCCGCGCCGATGGTGGTGGTGTTCTCCGGCAGCGGGGCGAGTTTACGCCAAGGCGCGGACTGGGACAACTGGGACGTCTGGGACAACTGAGACAGGACCAGCCCATAGCCATCGTGAAGCGGCTGCTTTGTCTCGGCGTCATAGCCGCCGTAAACGACGAGCAGTTTCTCCTTCTGGTCGCCGTTCTGGATGGCGGCAATGTGCTGCGCTCGCGCCGGGCCGGGAATCTCGCCGACACGCACCCACTCTCCAAACTTTCGAACAGCCGGATCAGGGTCCAACGCCTTCGCAACATCAAGAGACCACACCTTCTTTGACGCAACGACATAGACCTTTTCGCCATCGGCCGCTGCCGCGCCCATCGACAGCGGTTCGGGAAGATCAGGGAGAGGCTCGACCTTGCAGCCATACGTCCAGCTATCCTCCGTCAAGCGGAGGATGAACGCCTTTGCCGTCTTCTGGTTGTCCGTCGAAGTGCCGCCGCCGGCGCAGAATAGCCCGGACGGGACCGAGGCGGAAACGCCTTCCGCAAACCCGACGCCATCGGGCAACTCGCCTATCCTGGTCTTCTGGACACCGTCCGGGTCGGACAGCCCCTGCGGAGTTGCCTCTTGCGACCGCGACGGGCTCGCCGCAGGTGACAGCAGGAAAACATCGCGCGCATACCCCTTTGCCGTTCCGTCATGGGTTGTGCCGCCGGCAACTATGAACGAGCCGTCCGCGATAAAGCCAGCGAACGGCCTTGCGACCTTTGCAGGAGCCGTCTCGCCCGCCTTCCAGTCAACCTCGACCGGCGTCGCGGTAACTGCTGTTCCGATCAAGGCGCAAAACGCTGACACAACGGCATATTTCCAGACGGTCAAACGCGCAAGTTTCTTTAAGATAGCTGACTTCCCCATAAGGTTGTTTCCTTTTTACGATGTTATCAATGTGTTCAATATAACTACTGGAACGTCACCGTGTCCGACGTGTCGTTGCCCTTGACTCGGATCTCGACCCCCGTCGGGAAGTCCATTGCCGGGAATACCGCGATGTGGTTGGTGACGGAAACCGTCTCGCGCGGCGTCTCGCTGTCTCCAACGTACAGGGACAGGGTGTCGCCGTCATTGGTGTAGCACTTGAGCATGCGTCCGGTCGTCTTCATGTAGTCCTTGCCGCAGATATGGACGAACTTGTCCTTCGAGTTCCATTCCGCCTTGTAGATGTAGAATGTGTCCTTTTTCGTGATGTGGTCACGTTCCACGAGACCCTTGTTGTTCAGTCTTCTAAGGACGTCGTTGGTTGTCACGTTCACACCGTCAATGCACTCCGTGAAACCCTCGTTTCGGCTTGACACTGCGATGTCAAACAGCTGCCACTGGCTCGTGAAGAGAAGCTGAGGGCAGTTTCTGATCGCGGCGATGTGACCTTCATGCAGCCACATCTGGTACTCGATGTCGTGCCTTGGGTTGTTGCCTGTGGTTGTCGTGCTCTTGAAGTCATCGGAGTGGCAATGCTGCGTTCCCCCGCATCCATACTCCGAGAACGCAAGCGGCTTGCTGCGATCTGTTATGGTGTTCTTTATGCGCGTGTTCAATTGAGACGAAGGGTCGTTGCTTGTCTTGTCGATGTACCATCCGACATAGATGTTGCAGCCAAACCAATCCACATTCGGGTTGTTGTAGGCCGCCGATGGGTTGTTGAAGCTGTGGGACAGGACATAGCCGACCATGCGCTCGGAATCAATGTCCTTGATGAGGTCGTAGTATCCCTCGATCTTCTGCTTGGCGAAATCCTTGTCATCCGTGGTCGTCTCGTTGCTGAGCCCCCAGAACATGATGCATGGGTGGTTGTAGTGCTGCTCAACCATGTCGATGTATTGCGTCGTGAGGTGCGTGTAGTAGTCCGCTGGCATCGTCGACTGGAGTTTGTTGACGCAAGGCACTTCGGTCTGGACGACGATTCCGAGCCGGTCGCACCTGTCGTACACCTCCTTCGGGTGCGGATAGTGCGCGAGCCGGATGAAGTTGCACCCCAGCTCCTGGATGATGGCGAACTCCTGATCGTAGTCGCTGTCGTTGAGCGCGTTGGCCTTCCCCTCCACGTCATCGTGCATGCAGACGCCCCTCAACAGGTATGGCTGCCCGTTGAGAAGGAAACCGGTGTAGTTCTCGCCATTTACGGGCTCATTGATGACGTACTTGTAGTACCTGAACCCGTATGGACGCTCGTATTTGTGGTACAATTCCCCGTCCTTTTTGATTTCCAGCGTCACCGTGTAGAGGTGCGGGTCAATCGTTCCGTTCCACAGTTTCAAGTCGCTTCCCGTAATGGTTGTCGTGAAGGTCTGCTCCTCGCCATTGCTTGTCTTGGTGTCTGTCCATTCATAGCCATCCTCGTCTGTTATTGTGCACACAAGTGTCACGCCACTTGGGACGGTGGTCTTGACATACACTGTCGCGGAGGAATCAGACACCGTTGAAGTGATGTGGAAGCCGTCATAGCCGTATTTCATAGCGGGAAGGCATGGACTCGTGAACAGCTTGACGTTGCCGAGCGTGGCGTTGAAGTTGAAGTCGCCGGCCGCCGGAGCCAGGGCGTTCCGCGTCGTGTTACACAGCGCCACCCGGATGTCGTTCTTCCCGCGATGGACGTAATCGCTGATGTCGAAGAAGAACGCGTTGTAGCCGCCCCAGTGCGTCCCGACCTTCACGTTGTCGACGTAGATGTCCGCGCTCTGGTCGGCGTGCTGGAACGCCCTTGGAGTAGCTGGACGAATGTCCGTCGATTCCGTTGACGGAATAGGGCGTGGTGATGGTGTTGCCGTTGTATCTCCATGTCGTGAGGTCCTTGTTCGACCTCTCGAACGGAGTCTCGTGCACGTACACGCAAGTCTGGGTGACTGTCTCGCTCGTGTGATCCTGATAGGTGGAATACGCCTCGACGACGGTGTCCACGGTGATGGGAATGGGCTGCGTGTACAGGGCGAAATCACCTGTCGGCCCGAGCCGGTAGTGGATTTCGGCGCCCGCCGTGTCGCATTCCAGTTCAATCGTATCGCCGTAAAACGACACTGCTGGCGGCAGCAGCAAGATGTCCTCGCACACGGTCCATCCCGAAGGTATTCCGCTCGCGCCAGTAGTCCAGGAAGTTGCGTCGGCGGCCTTGACGAACGTGCCGTCGCCAGCCACGTTTTTCACCCAGTCCGCCAAGCAGTTGGAGGTGTTGAACCCACTTGTGGCAAGGCATGTGATTTGACTTAGGAGTCCGCATCCCTCGAACATGTGTCCATAACACTCAGCCACCAAGGTCGTGGCGTTGAGCACAGGTGCCTCCGTAATGGCGCATTGTTCGAACATGTACCAGTAGCATCCCTTGGCAAGCGTCGTGGCCGGAAGTTCGGGGGCCTTGGTCAACGTCGAGCACCAGCTGAACAGGGCGCGGTAGCAGTATTCCTTGAGCGTCGTTGCCGGGAGAACTAGGTTTTCCGCCGAAATCACCGGGGCTTTCTTGAACAACGAGCAGAAGTTGTAACTGCTGCCGTCCGGGAAGGTCGTGCGTTCGGCGAAGTTGTCTCCATCAAGAAGGCTCATGATGTTGCCTTCGATGTCGTATGTGGCGGTTCCGCCCTCGAAACCGGAATAATTACTCTTGTCCTTGGCGTATGTCGTGTTGAGTCCCCTGAATCGGACCAAGTTGCCCTGCGCCACAGAAATGGTCGCCCCTTCAGACGTGGCGGTTAGGGAAGTCCACGCGCCGTTGTCGATGCTGTATTCGATGGTCTTGGCCTGGTCGCCAAACGATTTCCAGCTGATGGTCCCAGGTGTGAGCACCCGGAAGGTGAGGTAGTCGGCGCTGTAATCGTGGGGCGCAGGGGGTGTCTGAGGATCCCCTCCCATGACCAAGAATACCGTACCCATCGGCTGGTTCTCAACCATCATTCCCGCTGAAGGTTCGCTTTCCACCGGCAAACCGTCGATGGTATAGACGGCTACGGCCTGATAGGTGTCAGTCGGATTGTCCCCCGGCCTGCGCCAATCCACCGTCAACGTTCCGTTTGCGCCGCCTTCGATCACCACGCCGTTCTTCAGCCAGTAGTATGACGTCGCGCCATCCGCAGACGCCGTGAGCGTGACCGTCTTTCGGACAGAAACCTTCGTTGCGGTCGGGTGGACCTCTGGCGCTGACGCTTCAGAAATGAATTCCGCACTCGGCATGTCAGTGGTAGTTAGCGTCTTGTCCCCATCCATGACGATAGAGACTGTCGCTTCGCCCGTAAGACGGTAGCTGGATTCCGCGGCAAATGTCGCTACGACAGTGGCATTGCTGTAGACCGTGTAGACGCCTCCAGCGGCCTCGACCGCGACGCCGTTCGTCGTCACCGAGGCGAGCGTCATGTGGTAGGACGCGAGGTCCGGAATCGTCAGCGTCACGGTGGGAGGCGGCGGGGGAATGAGCTCCGCGGTCGGGATGTCGGACAGAATCGTGTCGCCGTCCATGACGACATCGACCGTCGCGTTGCCCACAAGGCGATAGCCCTCCGCGGCGGCGAAGGCAACAGTAACGGTAGCGTTGCTGAAGACCGTGTATACGCCCGCGTTGCCGGCGACCGCCACGTCGTTGGTCGTCACCGAGACGAGCGTCACGTTCGCGGGCACTTCAGAAATCGTCAACGTCACGATTGGGACATCCTCTTGCACCAACTCGGGAGTCAGGAATGTCGACCCGGTGACCTGCGTGGCGTAGTTGGCGTTCATCCAGTCGGTCGTGGTTTCCCCGCGGCGGATTCGCATTTCATCAATGGACATTCCGAGAATGCCTTTGGGAGCCAATGTGCCCGTGAGTCCCATCCCGTTGGCCGTGAAATCAACAGCCGCCTTCTGCTGATTCAAACTCTCGGTCGAACCATTGTAATATGTGCCATGAGTTTCGAAACTCATACCGGCATCCTGCCACACACCTGTCACAAATCGCCATTTTTCATTTTGGAGTGACGAAGGCCATTTTGTAGAAGTAATGCTTCCTTCTGCATTCTGAGCAATATCGACGGTACTGAACGCAAAAGAATTGCCAGCAGTGTCTGCCCCACTCCAAGCAAACATTCGATTGATTTCATCAAAACCGTTAACTTTCTGTGAACGAGTCGGTCGAAGCCACGTCTCGACCGTGTAGCCGGTTTCGGAGAAGAACCAGTCCGCCGTGTTCGCGGCATCGACCTTCAGATAGGAGTTGGCGACATGCCAGGGACTGTCGTTCGCCGAGGTTCCCTCGGTCGTCGGGGCATTGGGCGTCTCGTCGCCGCCGAACCGCACGGCCGTCGCGCCGTAGCCGGAAGCGTCTGGATAGGAGCCGTCGGTGTTCTGGTCGTTGAAGTGCCAGACGGCGGCATAGTTCGCGAGAGTCCAGACGCGCTGCGGCGCTCGGGCGGCGGGGACGGTCTCGCCGGCCTTCGGATTCCAATACATCGTGAACGCCGTTGTCGTGCCGGAGAGGGCCGGAACCGACACCCAAATGAGCGACGTGCCGGTTGAATCCCAGCGTTCGATGTCATGCGCTAGAAGCGTGCCGTTCGCATCGGCGAAGCGAATGTCGGACGCCGTGATCTTGGCGTAGTCGAAACCCTGGATGGCCGTCGAGAGTCGGACGAGAACAGGGAAGTTCGCCAGCGTCGTGGAGCCCGCATAGCCGGACGCCGTGAAAGAAAGTTTGGACCCATACGCGGTCGGGTCGAGCGTCGTCGTGCCCGTCGTGCTGCAAAGGACCGTCCGGGTTTGGACCGTTGTGCCATCGGACCGCGCAAAGACGAAGCGGACCCGGTAGTCCGAATCGGATGAAAGAGTGGTCGCGGTTGCTGCCGGAGCGGAGAGGTCGGCAACCGGCACGAAAACGGAATTGCCGGTCAGGGTTTCCGTAAAGACGGCATTCGCGGTGCCCGCCGCGTAGGACGCGCCCGACAGGGAAAACGCGCCGGACAACGTCGCTCCCGTGTCGCCGACGCCGGAAAGCGTCGGGACGGGAAGCGCCGTCGTCGAGAAATGGGCATTTGCCGAACTTACAGTCTTTCCATCATAAGTCACCGTAAAATTCACTGCATAGTCCGTTCCAGGAAGGAGATCGTTGAGCGAAACGTTGACTGATGTCGACGCAGTGCTGATCGTGCCGACGTTGGGAACCGTGTAGGCCACACTGCCAGTCGGCGTAACGACAAGGGAAACGCTTACGTCCCCCGACACCGACGAATCCACGTCGAACGTGCCGGAGACCGTTGCGGTCGAATACGAGGGATGCGATGCCGTGATGCCCGTCGACGAAATCTTCGCGCCCGTGACCTTCACGGCGGCGTAGGTCAGGAAGCCGCTCGTCTGCGCGGTATGGTTCGCTCTCGCCCATGTTTGCTCCGTCTCCGAAGCACGGATACGGATCTCGTCAACGCCCTGAATCGTATTGCCGACTGAACACATCAGGTAGCAGCCGTTGTCGAACGTGAACTGATTATCGCGAGTCGATGGATAAACATCGCCATCTAACTTCGTGAAGTTAGCAGATACTGGCCGCCAAATGTAAACGCATCCCTTAGAAAGCTTGCTGCCACTGGATTTCATATACGTGACGGCAAAATGTCTCCATTCCTCCGCATAGGCAGACCATTGGTTGTCCTTGCATGTCTTGCGCCATCCGTCGCCCTTCGAGCTCCACCGGATTTTGTTTTGGGCGACTCCGATGATGAAACCCGGGACGTTTTGCCCGGACACATTGGAAAACATCCATTCCCAGTCGCCGCCGGGTAGCGCCCAAGACTCAAACGTGACACCGGTATCGCCGAAATCCCAGTTTGCTGAAACGCTCGATGGAACGAAAAGCCCGGCTACGTTGTTTGCCAGGTAGTTTCCGACGCCGTAGCCGGTGGCAGTCACAGCCGTCGGATCAGGGTAGGACTCATTGGCGTCCACGGGGCCTACCGCGCCCGTCACGCCCGAGGAGTCCTCATACTTTCCTTCGCCATTTTTCTCATCGAGGTGCCAGACACCGATGTAGCCGAGCTTGGTCCAGACGTTGGTCGGATAGACGGCGGGAAGCGTGTAGCCGGCATCAGGCGCGAAGTAGGCGGTGAACTTCGTCGTTGTGCTCTTGATCGACGGAACGGAGACCCAGACGATCGATTCGCCGGACGGGTTCCAGGTCGCGATCTCGTAGTCGAGGTTGTCGCCGTTGGCATCCGCGAACCGGAGCGTCGAATAGGCGGCCTGCTTCGTAAGACCGATGTCGTTATAGTCGAGACCGCCAATGTTCGCCGCCGAAAAATGGACGGGGACCGGTAGATCCTTGACGACCACATTGCCGCTGATATTGCCGGACGCGGTGAACTCGGCATATTTGCCGAACTTGGTCGTGTCGAGCGTGCCGGCCTCGGCGGGCAGGACGAGTACGGCAAGCGAGAGGAGAGGCAGGAGGAGTTTCTTCATTTTGATGTTCATCATTTAACATCATTAAAAGGCACCGTCGTGAAGTTGATCGTCGCGTAGCCCGCGCCCTCGTAGAGAATGCCGATGTCGCCGTTCGGGAGAATCGTCATGTCGGAATACGCCGCGCCCTTCGGCTCGATGCAGATTCCGTCGGTCCACGTCTTGCCGTCGTCAGCCGACACGCGAAGATAGAGAAGCGCACGGCGGTTCGGGCTCTTGCAGTTGGAGAAAAGAAGCACCTTGCCATAGCGCATGATCTGCGCGTTGCACTGGGGGTCCTCGAGCGTCGTATCGTAGCGCGACTCCCAGGTATTGCCGCGGTCCTTCGTGACGTGGATCTGCCGCCCGCCGCCGCGCCAGCGCGAGTTGATCATCCACGAGCCGTCCGAAAGCTCCACGACCTTGCATTCGTCGCCGTTCTTGACGGGCTTGCCGAAGGGCTTCCACGTCTTGCCGTGGTCGTCAGACCCGAAGAGCGCGTTGCCGTCGTTCACGTGGACAATGGTGTGGAGTAGCGTGCCGTCCTTCGCCTGGATTCCGGAGCCGGACGTGATGAAGATAAATCCGCCCTCCCTGTCGGGCTTTCCGAACGGCCACTCCGGAAACGCGATGTCGGCCGAGATGTCCCGCGGCTTCGACCATGTCTTGCCGTTGTCGGACGATTCCTGCACGTAGAACTGGAACACCCCGTGGCGTTTCTTGGATTCCCACACATTGTAGAAGAGAAATATCTTCTTCGTCTCCGCGTCGACGATGAACGACGGATCGGATCCCGCCCAGTGCTCGTCGTCGTTCCACGCCCACTTCCAGGTGAAAGCCGGCTCAGTCCACGTCTTGCCGCCGTCCGACGAGCGGCGGACGGCGATGTTGATCGGCTTCGCGTGGTTCAGGTCGCCGCCGCCTTCGTGCCGCGCGTCGCAGACCGCGACAAGGTCGCCGTTTGGCGCGGTGCAGAGCGCGGGGATTCTGTAAACGGCTGTCTTGACGCCCTCGACGGCGTCGCCACCCTTGAAGAGGACCTGCTTGGAGTCCACGAGAGCGTCAAGCGCGACGCACTCTGCCGGACGCGGCCCGACCTTCGTCTTCGCGCCCGACATCAGCTTGATGTTCTTGTTCTCGGTGTCGCCGCCAGTCGTGAGGGCAAAGCCGTTCTCGACCGTCTCGGCGTCGATCGTCATGATCGGGTTTCGGTCGGCCGTGAACCGGCCGTTCTCAATCGCCGTCCACTCTCCGCCGAGGGGTTTTGCGAAGAAGTTCGTGAACCTCGCGCGGCGAACCCGCCCGCGCGACTCCTCGGTGCGGCGGAAGTCCTCGACAAAGCTGTAGACGCCTTTGATGGCGTGGGCGCCTTTCGTCTGAAGCGTGGTGAAAGTCGCGATCTTGAACCATGCGCCGTCGCGGAAGAGATAGCCCGTGAACGCCGTCCTGTAGTCGCCGTCCTGACGGGAGTGGATGGCGAAGCGATATGTCTCGCCAATCTTCCAGTCAAACGGCAGCATGGACTTCCCGCCGGTGCCCTCGCCGCCAAAGCGGCTGATCGCAACGCCCTCGCCGGCATACAGGTTTTTCGTGCGGATCTTCTCGTCGACGCTGTCCTGCTTTGCCTTGAAGTCGAACGGATCGCCCGGATCCCACACGGAGAAGATCGCGACCTTCTTGCCGTCGTAGAGCTCCTGGATGCCGCAGTAGCCGCAGCTGAAGCAGATGGCCGCGAAGTAGCTCCCCGGGACGGACTTCTCGACCGTCACCTCGCCGTACATCCACTCGGCGTCGGGCGCGGGGTGCCACATGTGGACAGAACGCGCCGCCGTGGGATGATTGCCGGCCATGGCGCAGGCCGCCGCGCAGAATGCAAAAAAGGAAATTGCCAGCTTCGTTTTCTTCATAGTCCCCTCTCTTTCAGTTTGACAGCATTATACTAAATGCGAGCGTTGCAAAGCAACCGTTATTTACCGTGCCGTCGCCACGAAAGGCGCGCGCGGAATCGCCGAGAGATCGAAGCGCGGCAAAAGCGCCGCGGGCGAAATCTCCTCGCCCTCTTCCGCCCAGCCGCAGGACGCCGCGAGGCGCCCTATTATCTGCCCGGGGCGAACGCCCGCCGCGCGGTACGCGGCGACACGTGTGTCGCCGTGGCGCTTCGCGAGGCGTTTGCCGTCAGGCCCGACCACAAGCGGCACATGGCAGTATGAAATCCCGCGCTCCGCGCCAAGCGCGCGAGAGACGAGAATCTGCGCGGGCGTCGCCGCGAGCAGATCGTCGCCTCGCACGACCTCCGTCACCCCCATCGCGATGTCGTCCACCGCGCAGGCAAGCGTGTAGCCCGCGCCGAACTCGTCGCGCGCAAGAGGAAAGTCGCCGAGCGTCGCCGAGACATCCTGCTCGAAGCGCCCCGCGAAGACATCGTCGAACGCGACGCGCGAGCCATCGGCTACGCGGAACCGCCAGCAGGGGGTACGATGAGTGGAGGAGTGCGGGAGTGGAGGAGTGGGGGAGTGGAGGAGTGGGGGAGTGGAGGAGTTGAGATAGGTATATGCCTCGCCCCATGACGCGAATCTGCCGCGGCAGGTGCCGGGATAGAATAGCTGCTCGCCCTCGTGCGGCGCAGACTGCGCCGCCTCGACGTCGCGGCGCGAGCAGACGCACGGATACGCGAGGCCGCGCGAGACAAGCGAGGAAAGCGCGTCGCGGTAAAGGTCTTTTCTCTCGGACTGCACGTACTCCTCGTCCCAGTCGAAACCGAGCCAGCGGAGATCGCGAACCGCGTCCGCCGCCGCGCCGGGCTTGTCCTTCGGATGGTCAAGATCCTCCATGCGGAAGACCATTTTCCCGCCGAGCGACCGCGCACGGAGCCATGCGATCAGAAAAGTGCGGACGTTCCCGAGATGGAGAGCCCCCGTCGGGCTTGGCGCAAGGCGGCCGACGTACTTCATCGCTCCTTCCAGTACTTGGTCCATTCGCCGACGAAGAGCTTCATGTTGTCCTCGGTCTTGAACGCGGCCGCAGTCGCCTTGCGCATGTCCTTCGTCTTGATGAGCGTTTCCACGTAGTCGCGCTTCACGTCCTTGAACGGCTCGAAGCGCACTTCGCCCGCGCCCTTTTCGAGAAAGACGGCAATCGCCAGCGCAAGGCGGTACTTCAGCTGCCTTTCCTTGTCGGTTCCAGAGTAGAATTCGTCGTAGTCCATCGCCATAAGCGCGGGCAGCTGCTCTGCGAATGCCACGAGGTCCGCGGGGTCGACGAAATCAGGCCCGTTAGGCCCCTTCTCGAAATACTGCGCGTACCCCTCGTTGAACCAGGGAGACGCCGGGATCATGGAAGTCGCATAGGAGAGATACTGGTGGAACGCCTCGTGGCGGATCGTCTCGAGAAGCTTCTCGGAGCCGTCCGGCGGGAGATACGCGACAAGCTCGCGGCGCTTCGGGCTCCAGTACGCGGCGCTCCATTCCATGTCGCCATGGTCGTTGGCCTCGAGCGCGTCGAGATACTCTTCGCGCGACGCGAAGATGCGCGCAACGCAGAGGACGTTCGAGCCGTCGATCGGCGAAGGCACCGTCGCGGCGTATGCGGCGCGCATGCGCTTCAGGTCGTTCGTGACCGAGACGGTGAAGGAACGGGCGCTGCCTATGTCGTCGAGTACGGTGAACTCGTCGCCGTCGGTGACTCGCCACGTGTCGTAGAGCGCGACAGAGTGCCGTGCATCGGCGCGGAGAAGCTCGCGCTCTCCGGGGAGCGGCGCCTTCTTCGCGCGGCGCGGATCGCCCCCGGCCGGCGCTGCGCCCGGCGCGCGGCGTTCGTCGAGGCCAGGGCGCTCCTTGGCGAGGAACTCGTCCTCAAACGTCTTAAGCCGCTCCGCGAAGTCATCGCCGTCGGCAAGGGTCCACGCGGCGAACGACCAGCGCTCCGACTTTTCGGGCAGGTACGCGCAGACAATCGCAGATCCGTTGGTGCCCTGGTAGTAGCGCACGTCCTTGTAGCCGCGCGGCAACTGGTGCGGACGGGAGAATTCCGCAGCCGGGGGAACCGGCGAAAGCATGTCGACCGCCGAAAAGAGGGCGTCAAAGTCCCTTTTGCCGATCGGCACCGTGCCGGACGCGTAGTCCGAGCGCGTCACGGGTTTTTCCTTCGCTATCGGCGGAACGGCCTCGGCAAGCGACGCCACGAGGAACTCGCGGCCGTCGTCGTCGCGCCACTGGCCGTCGACGGCGCGCGATATCCATAGGTCCGTCTTGTCGAAGCGGTCCTCAAGGCGATAGACGCCCTTCTCCTTCACGAGATACGCCTGCGCCTTCGGCATCTCCATCGGAGACGGGGTCGTAAAGAACAGACTCGCGGCGAGGAGTATCATGCAGGGTCGGCATTCAGCGGCTCTTTGCGAACGCGTCTATCGCGAAGTCGATGTCCTCCGCCGAGTGCGCGGCCGACATCTGCGTCCTGATCCTCGCCTTGCCCATCGGCACGACTGGGTAGAAGAACGCTGTCGCGTAGACGCCGTTTTTGTAGAGGTTTTCGCTCATCTTGACGGCGACAACCGCGTCGCCGAGCATGACGGGGACGATCGGGTGGTGGCCCGGAACGAGGTCGAAGCCGAGCTTCGCCATCCCCTCGCGGAAGCGCTTCGCGTTGGCGTTGAGCTGCGCCCTGAGCTCGGGGCTGGTCTTCACGAGCTCTATCGCCTTGATCGACGCGGCGGCGACAGGCGGCGGAACCGCGTTCGAGAAAAGATACGGCCTCGCCTTCTGGCGGAGGATGTCGACGATCTCCTGCCTCGCCGCGACATAGCCGCCGGACGCGCCGCCGAGGGCCTTGCCGAAAGTGCCGGTGATGATGTCGACCCTACCCGTAACGCCGCAGTCCTCGACGGAACCAGCGCCAGTCTCGCCGAGAACGCCGACCGCGTGCGAGTCGTCGACCATGACAAGCGCCTCGTACTTGTCCGCGAGATCGCATATCTCCTTGAGGGGGGCTATGATGCCGTCCATCGAGAAGACGCCGTCGGTGACGATGAGCTTGAAGCGCGCACCGGCCTCTGCCGCCGCCTGCAGCTGCTTTTCGAGGTCGGCCATGTCGCCGTTCGCGTAGCGGAAGCGCTTCGCCTTGCAGAGACGGACGCCGTCGATGATCGAGGCGTGGTTGAGAGCGTCGGAGATGATCGCGTCGTCGGGCCCGAGAAGCGCCTCGAAGACGCCTCCGTTCGCGTCGAAGCAGGAACCGAAGAGAATGCAGTCGTCGGTCTTGGTGAAGTCCGCGACGACGCGCTCGAGCTGCTTGTGGAGCGAGTCCGTTCCGCAGATGAAGCGGACGGAGCCCATGCCGTAGCCGTACTTCGCGGTCGCCTCGCGCGACGCCTCGATTATCTCGGGGTGGTTCGCGAGCCCGAGATAGTTGTTCGCGCACATGTTGAGAAGCTTCGTGCCGTTCTCGAGGACGACGTTGGAGCCCTGGGGGGTCGCGATGATCTTCTCGTTCTTGTATAGGCTCTTCGCCTTGAGGTCCGCTATCGTCTCCTGGAGATGCGCCTGGAACTTTCCGTACATTTTCGCCTTCCTTTCTTATTCCCAGTCGAGGATCACCTTGCCGGACTTGCCCGACATCATCGCCTCGAAGCCCTTTTCGTAGTCGGTGTACTTGAAGCGGTGGGTGATGACGGGCGAGATGTCGAGACCACCCTGGATCATCGCCCCCATCTTGTACCACGTCTCGAACATTTCCCGCCCGTAGATGCCCTTGATCTTGAGGCCCTTCCAGACGATGTGGTTCCAGTTGACCTTAGTGTCGGGCCCGTGGATGCCGAGGAGCGCGATCCTGCCGCCGGTGTTCATCGACTCGATCATCTGGTGGAGGCACGGACCCGCGCCCGACATCTCGAGTCCGACGTCGAAGCCCTCGACCATGCCGAGCTCCTTCATCACGTCCTCGAGCTTCTCGTTCCTCGCGTTCACCGTGCGCGTCGCGCCGAGGCGCCTCGCGAGGTTGAGGCGGTAGTCGTTAACGTCGACTACGACGACGTTCCTCGCGCCGACATACTTCGATATCCCCGCCGCCATGATGCCGATCGGGCCCGCGCCGGTGATCAGGACATCCTCGCCGACCATGTTGAAGCTGAGCGCCGTGTGCGTCGCGTTTCCGAACGGGTCGAAGATGGAGTAGAGCTCGTCGTCGATCGACGGATCGCAGTGCCACACGTTCGACTCGGGGATGCAGAGATACTCGGCGAAGGCGCCGTCGCGGTTCACGCCGACGCCCTTCGTCTCGCGGCAGAGGTGGCGCTGCCCGGCGCGGCAGTTGCGGCAGTGGCCGCACACGATGTGCCCTTCGCCGCTCACGCGCTCGCCGACCTTCACGCTCTTGACGTTCGAGCCGACCTCCACGACCTCGCCGACGTATTCGTGGCCGATGGTGAGCGGCGGCTTGATCTCCTCCTGCGCCCAGGAGTTCCACTCGTAGATGTGGACGTCCGTTCCGCAGATGGCGGTCTTCTTGATCTTGATGAGGACGTCGTTTATGCCCATCTCGGGCATCGGCTTCTCAACCAGTTCCACGCCTTTCTTCGGCGCAACCTTCGCTATGGCTTTCATCTTTCGGCGTCTCCAGTTTGGTGTTTTGCAGATCATGCGGCGCGGCGGCGTCACAGGCCGCCCATTATGAGCGAGCCGAACGTCGAGATCGGCGTCGTGTCGCGGTAGTTGTCGAGGACCTGCCTGACGTCCTTTATGATGCCCTGCACCTCGTCGTACATCGCCTGGTCCGTCGCGAGCTTTCCGAGAGTCCCCTCGCCGTTCTTGAGCTTCTCGGAGACCTCGTTCAGGTTTGCGAGGAGCTTGTTCGCGCCGGTCATTATCTCGGCGACGTCCTTGTCCATATTCTCTGGAAGCTTTATCTGCTCGCACGCCTTCTTGAACGACGCGACGGAGTCCTTGAGGTCGGCGTAGAGGTCCGCGTCGGGCGAAAGGAGCTTTCCGACAGTGCCCTCGCCCGCCTTGATCCTCTCGGATATCTCAGCGGCGTTCGCGAGCATGCGCCTCGCGTCGGCGACGGCGTTGGTCGTCTCGGCGTAGATCGGGTCGTCCGGGGCGAGCAGCCGGCCGAGCATTCCCTCCCCCTGCTCGAGGCGCCTCGCGATCTCCTTTGCGGAGGAACTCACTGCCTCGACGTTCGTTATGATCGTGTTGACGTTCTCGCTGCTCGTGAGCGACTTAAGGTTCTTCGCGATGTCGGCCATGTCGCGCATCCAGTCGCTCGGCGTCTCGCCTACGAGAGTCTGCGCGGTGATGTCCACGATCTCGCCCTCGCCCTCCTCGAGCATAAGGAACTGCCCGCCGAGCATGGAGAGGCTGCACACCGAGATCCTGTAGCCCTCGCGCAGGACGACCGACTTGTCGACCTCGATCTTGACGACAAGGTTCGATGGCGTCACAAGGATGTCCTCCACGCCGCCGACCTTTGTGCCGCGGTACATCACGTTGTCGTGTTCCTTGAGGCCGCCGACGCCGCTGAACGCGATGTTCGCGACGACCTTCTGGCGCCCCTTCAGGACGTCAACGCCCGAGATGATGATCGTGAAGTACACGAGGAGCGCGAGGACCGCGATCATGAATAGACCCACGATCGCCTCGGAGAAAACGTCGCTGTTCCTTCTTCTGCTCATAGCGTTTCGCCTTTCATCGCCGCGAGGAACTCCCTCACGTCTGGGTTTGTAGACTGCGTAAACTCGGCCGGCGTCGAGCACTCGACCGCCTTGCCGCCCTTAAGCAGGAGTATCCGGTCGGCTATGTCGAGCGCGCCCTGCATGTCGTGCGTGACGACGATCGACGTGATGCCGAGCTCCCTGTTGAGCTTCCTGATCAGCCGGTTTATCGTTATCGACGTCACGGGATCGAGGCCCGACGTCGGCTCGTCGTAGAGGACTATGTCTGACTCGCGCACGACGGCGCGGGCAAGGCCGGCGCGCTTCTGCATTCCACCGGAGATCTCGGCTGGATACTTGTCGGCGGCCGCCGTGAGCTCGACCGCCCTGAGCGCATGCCTGACGCGCACCGCGATCTCCCGGTCGGAGAGACGGGTGCATTCCTCGAGCGGCAGCGCGACGTTCTCGGCGACGGTCATCCACGCGAGAAGCGCGCCGCCCTGGAAGAGATAGCCGATGCGGTCGCGGATCTTCACGAGCTCGTCGTCGCCGCACGAGGATATGTCCACGCCGTCGACTATAACGCTGCCGGAAGTCGGGGTGAGGAGCCGGACGAGGTGCTTCAGCGTGACGGACTTGCCCGTCCCCGAAGGGCCGACGACGCAGAGAACCTCGCCCTTCTCGACGGAAAAGGTAACGCCGTTCAGGACGGGAACCCCGTTGAACTTCTTGACGACGTCTCTGAACTCGATCAGACTGCTCACTTCACGACTTTCACCTTATCTGTAGAACACCCTCGTTATCATATAGCCGAACATGAGGATGAGGAGGAAGTTGACGATGACGCTCCGCTGCGTGGCGCGGCCGACGCCCGTCGCGCCGAGGTTCGTGCCGAAGCCCTCCGCGATCGACACGGTGCCGATGAGGACGCCGAACACGCCCGCCTTGAGGAGCCCGACGAAAAGATCCTTGGTCTCGGCGATGGAGAGCGCGCTCGAGATGTACTGCTGGAAGAAGACGTTCAGCTGCGTCGAGCCGACGATGCCGCCGCCGAGCGTGCCGATCACGCTGCAGTAGAACGCGAGGATCGGCGACATGACGAGCAGGGCGAGAAGACGCGGGGCGGCGAGATACCGAATCGGCGAAATGGACATTATCTCGAGCGCAGCGATCTCGTCGTTGACCTTCATCGTGCCGATCTCGGCCGCAATCGCGGAGCCGACGCACGCGGCAAGGCTTATGCCGCACGCGAACGGCCCCATTTCCCTGAGAAGCGTCAGCATCACGGCCGCGCCGAGGTATATCTCCTGGTTGAAGCGCCTGAGCTCAAGCCCGACCTGGAGCGCGAGAATCATGCCGATGAAGAGCGAGACGACCGTTATGACGGGAAGCGTCCTTATGCCGACGACGTAGAGCTGCGCGGCGAAGTCGACGCGTCCCGAGCGCCTAAGCAGAACCGACGGGAACGCGGCGAACGACGACACGAGTATCCTCGCCGTCCAGCCGAGCGTGGATAGGAACTGGAGCAGATGCCGCGAAAGCGCCTGCGTGCGAGAACGCGGCGCATCGTCCCACATCGGCTCTCTCACTATCGTCATTCGGTCTTGGCCGGCGCCTCGGGCGCGGCAGGAGCCGCCGGCTCGGCGGGCGTCTCGGCCTTGGGCGCCTCGGCCGCCGGCTTCTTTTCGGAATCCTTCGCGCCCTCGGCCTCAAGCTGCTTCTGGGCCGCGTCGGCGGCCTCGAAGAGCGAGCGTTCGGCGCGCTTCTCGTAGCGCTTCACGATTTCGAGCGTGGACTCGACGCGCGCCTTGGAAAGCTCGTCGTCGCCAACCGACTCCTTGAGGGCCTCGAGGGCCTCGATCGCCTTGTCGCGGTTTCCGGCCTGCGCGACGCAGCGCGCGGAGCCGAGCTTCGCCGTGAGCGCGAGGAACGACTTCTCGTTCGCCTCGGCGAACGCGTCGAAGGCCTTCTGCGCCTCGTCAAACCTGCCGAGGCCCTCGAGACACTGCGCCTTGCCGACCGCAACGACGTCGGCGAACCCGTCGGGGGCCTTGCCGTCGAGCGATTCGTAGATCTCGAGCGCAGAGTCGTAGTTGGCGGAATCGAAATAGCTCTTGGCGAGGCGGAGCCTGAGCACGCCCTCGGCCTTCGAGCCCTTGAACTTCGCGGCCGCGTCCTCGAGCTCCTCGGTCGTGTAGGCGCTGGAGACGGACTCCGCCGCCGCCGCGCGCCTGTCGCGGACGTACTTCCTCACGCCGTGGTACCCTGCCACCACGATGCCGGCCGCGAGGAGCCACGGGAGGATTGACTTGACTTCCTGGATGAACTGCTCTAGTTCTTCGTTCATTTGCTGTTGCCTTTCTCTTCGTATAGGTCCGCCCATTCGTTTAGGGCGCTTTCGTCCCTGTTTTCGGCGCGCAGGACTATGCGATTGTAGTCGAGCGCGTCGAGGAAGTCCCTGTTGTGCACGAACCGCGCCTTGCCCTTCTGGGGCTTCGCGGTGAGCCGCCTGCGGCTTTCCATCAGGAGAACCGCCGTGAAATATGTCGCCTTCGGTATCTTCAGGGCAGACATCATCGTCTGCATGATGCGCCGCCCCGCGCCGTCCTTCGAGTCGGCTTCGAGCATCGTCGTCATGAGGACGGCCGCCCTCAGGGCGTTGGAGACCTCGAGGCCCCGCTCCGACATCATCGCCTCGTACCTGTCGAGCGACGAGAGGAACTTCCATATCGAGCACTTCGCGCCGCCGAACCGGTCGATGTGGGCGGAAAGCTCGGGAAGAAGGTCGCCGAGAAGCCCCGTCTCCCACATGAGCCGGAACGCCTCCGCGCTCTTGCCGTAGGGAAAGAGGCGGAACACCTCCTCGCAGACCCTCGGCGTCGCGGCCGTCAGGATGCAGGAGTGGTATTTCTTCATCGCCGCGAGCGTCTTGCGCTCGATGGTGAAGCCGAGGCGGGACGAGAACTTCACGGCGCGCATCATGCGCACGGGATCCTCCTGGAAGCGCACGCCGGGATCGCCGATTGCGCGGATGACCTTGTCCTCTATGTCCTTCATGCCGCCGACCCAGTCGATGACGCTGAAGTCCTTGATGTTGTAGAAAAGCCCGTTCACCGTGAAGTCGCGGCGGTAGGCGTCGGTCTCGGGCGTACCGAAGGTGTTGTCCTCCTGCGGCCCCTCCGCAGCGTGCTCTATTATCTCGCCGACCGACTGCGAATTGCGGCGGAACGTCGCCGTCTCTATCACCTTGTCGCCGAACCTGACGTGCGCAAGGCGGAAGCGCCGCCCGATGAGGAAGCAGTTTCGGAACGCCCTCTTCACCTCGTTTGGCTTCGCGGAAGTCCCGACGTCGAAGTCCTTCGGCTTGCGGCCCATCAGAAGATCCCTGACGCCGCCGCCGACCAGATACGCGGTATAGCCGAGGCTGGAGAGGCGATAGAGCACTTTCAGCGCGTCTGGATCGATGTCCTTGCGCGAAATGCAGTGCTCTGGCCGGCTGTAGACGGTCGGCCCTTTTTTCTTCCTCTTCAGAAACCCGAACATTTAGTGCGTTATTATATCATATTTTCACCGTTGGCGGTGAAACAGCCAAATCCCGATCGAAAGAAAGATCGCGTGGGGGAGAAGCGCCGCGAGAACGGGCGGGATCCAGCCGATGTCCGAGCAGACCATGCAGCCCATTACAAGGCCGTAGAACGCGAAGAACATCGAAAGCGCGCCGACGATGCCCTTGAACACGCTCTGCCGCCCCGAGGCAATGCCGGCGGGAATGGCGAAAAGCGTGATCACCAGGCAGGCGAGGGGCGCCGTGATCTGGGCCCATGTGTCGTAGCTGTACTTCCTGCGCATCTTCTCGGAGAGGTCGGGGTGGTGCCTCATGTATCTCAGCCGGTCCGCGACCGAGTTGTAGGCCCAGTCCCTGTTCTGCATGATGAAGTCCCCCGGGCGCTCCCCGAACTGCGGGAACGACCTCGTTGAAAGCGCGTCGAGCTCGGGCGTCGGCGAGGCGACCTCGCGGCCGGACGCGTCGTAGTGCTGCACGGTCACGCCCGACATCCACCACTCGCCGTCGAGATAGTCGGCGCGATCCGCGGAGACGTTCATTAGCCGGGCGCCGTTCGGCCTGTCTATCGTGACGCGCACGTCCTTGAGGTGCTCGCCGTACGCGTCGAGCATCACGTCTATCGACCACGTCCTGTCGGCCTTGGCGTTTCGGAAGACGATGTTGTCGGCACGCGCCGCCTTCGCGACCTCGAACCTCTCGTTGCGGAGCTGCTTCGCCCACTGCGCGACCCGCGGCACGTACCACTCGTCGACCCACGCGACGAAGCAGGCCATCGCGAGGGCGACGGCGAGGAGCGGCTTCACTATCGTGAAGAAGCCGATGCCATTCGCGCGCATCGCGACGATCTCGGAGTGGCGGCAGAACGTCCACATCGTGTAGAGCGTCGCGAGCATGAGCGCCGCAGGCGCGAGATACTGGAAGAACGGCGCGAGGTAGGCGCAGAAGTACTTGACGACGGTCAGGGCCGGCGGCTTCGCGTCGGCGATGCGGGAGAACGACCCCGAAAGCTCGAAGAGGACGTAGATAGAGACGAACCCGCACAGACAGTAGAAGAGCGGGACGAGGAACTCCCTGAAGACGTATCGCGTCAGTATTCGCATGTCGGTAAATTATACCACAATCCGGCGTTCCCGTGTGCGCCGCGAAGGAAAAGGGCGCGGCAGATGTGCCGCGCCCTCCCCTGTGCATCTATACGCAAACGTTACTTCGCGATGACGCGGACCATCTCGAGGACCTTGTTCGAGTAGCCCCACTCGTTGTCGTACCACGAGCAGACCTTGACGAACGTCGGGTCGAGCTGGATGCCG
>ONVK01000001.1 GCA_900321255.1 uncultured Lentisphaerota bacterium
GCGGCATCACGTCCGACGAGAAGGAGGCGCGGCGGATTGCGAAGAAGTCGTTCTGCCATCTCGCGGGGCACATCGGCGAGGCGCTTTTCGTCCCTGGCGTCGTTACGAAGGAAAACTTTCGCGAGCATCTCGACTTCACGGGAGCCCATCCCGACGCCGTAAAACTTCTTCTCGATACGCTGGATACGCCGATCATACTCGTAAGCTCCCACCACGGCGTTTGGGAGGCGGCGACGAACGTCATTTCGTTCGCGCGTCCGATGATTGCGATTGCACGCGTCATGAACAACAAGCTCGCCGCTAAGTGGATGGCGAAGCACCATTTCCGCGGGCCTGTCACCGTGATCGACAAGAAGAATGGATTTAAGCCGGAGATCATGCGCCAGTGGAAGGACACAAAAGCGGCGATGACGATCCTCATGGACCAGCACACCTCCGGCGGTGCAATGCTCAAGTTCTTCGGGCGGCCCGCAAAGACGTTTACGTCGGCGACGCGGCTTGCGATGAGGACTGGATATCCGATAGTCGTCGGCTCTTTTGTCCGCATCGCGCCGTTCAAGTACCGGCTCGTCGGCGACAAGCCGCTTGTGTTCTCGAAAACGAGCGACATGAACGCGTCGACGCAGCTTCTCAACGATCGTCTCGAAAGCGCCATAAGGCAGTACCCCGAGCAGTATCTCTGGGCGCACCGCCGCTGGAGGAACGACTGATGGCGGAAGAACGGACGCCGGAGGAATACCGCGCCTTTTTCGCAGAGGTGTTCGCCGCGCTCGATGCAGCGCCGCGCACAATAAAGGTCAAGGTCTTCGCCGAAGGGCTCACGATTGATCTCGTCGAAGGAAATCCCGTGTTCAAGACGGCGGGCGGCTCCGCAAAGGCCGACTTCCGGCTGCGCTGGCTTGCGGAACATCCAGTGCCAATTACGCTTGGGAAAAAGTCGGTGTTCACTTTTGTTCCAACGACGGGCAATCGCGTGAAAGTGAAGGTAAAATGAGCTGCAGAGGACTTTCCCTGATGAGCGGCGGGCTTGATAGCCAGCTTGCCGTGCGTGTTCTTCAGAGAGCGGGCGCCGAGGTGGAGGGCGTGTGCTTTGAGACACCGTTCTTTTCGTCTGCCAATGCGCGGAAGGCCGCCGCCGCCCTCGGAGTGAAGATCCATGTCCTCGACTTTACCGAAAACGAAGTCGGTCTTCTCGAAAATCCTCCTCACGGCTTTGGCGGCGCGATGAACCCATGCATCGACTGCCATGCGACGATGATCCGTCGCGCAGGCGAGCTGATGACATCGCTCGGCTTCGACTTCGTCGCGACGGGCGAGGTGATGGGGCAGCGCCCGATGTCGCAGAACAAGCAGTCGCTCTGCACTGTCGAGAAGTCTTCGGGGCTCAAGGGGCGACTCATCCGTCCGATGTCGGCGAAGTTGCTTGAGCCAACCATTCCTGAACTTGAGGGCAAGCTCGACCGAGAGAAGCTTCTCGACATCCACGGCCGTTCGCGCGAGCGCCAGATCGCTCTCGCAAAGGAATTCGGCATCACTGACTATCCCTCGCCCGCCGGCGGCTGCAAGCTGACCGAGGATGCATACGGCCGCAAGCTCCGTGACCTCATGGAGCACGAGGGCCTTCGCGACAGGGCGACAGGCGCAGTCAATCGCATGCTCCTCGATCTTCTCGTTGTCGGGCGCCGCTTTCGGCTTCCTGGCGGCAGTTCCGTCATCCTCGGGCGCGACGCCACCGAGAACGCGCGTCTGGAGAAGGGCTCTTTCGCCGCGGTGCTGAAGCCGACGAACGGGATTCCGGGGCCGACTGCGGCGATACCCGTCCTCGTCTCGGAATCAGATCTTCCGCTCGCGCAGTCGCTTGTCAACGCATACGTTCGCGGAACGACGCCCGAAGACCGCCTGCCGTTCAAGCCCCATCAGCTCGTCTGACCTGGCTTGCCGCTGTCAAGACTCCCGTCTTTTTTGACGGCAGGGAAGATTACCCATTGTGCAGATACAGGGAAAAATGGTATCATTTAGCCGGAAAAGGAGATAGAGTCAAGATGAACAGAAGGGAATTCCTGGCAGGTGCGGTCGCGTCCGCTGGACTGGCGGGGTGCATTGGGCCGAGTTTTGGCCGAAAGTCGGAAGTGTCGGAGGGAACGTGTGGGCGCATCCTCTTCGGCGCGTGCCGGTCTTCCGTCGGGGACGTGACGATCATGCGCGACCTCGGCTACGATTTCTGGGAGTGGAGCGCAGGTGCCGCGTTCGATCCGGCAAAGGACGACGAGTGGTGGAAGCGCCAAAAGGACGAGATCGCAAAGCGGCCGCTTCCGCTCAGGAGCTGCAACGGCTTTATTCCGGGGAAATTCCGCCTGACTGGGCCGGACGCAAACCACGCGCCTGCGCTCGACTATGCCGAGAAGGTGCTGCGCCGCGCCGACGAGATAGGCGTGAAGACGATCGTCTTCGGTTCGGGCGGCGCAAGGAACGTGCCAGGAGACTTCACGGGGAAGGACCGTCCCGATCTCGAGAAGGGGACGCGCCAGTATGCGGACTTCTGCCGCGAGCTCGCGAGGCGCGTCGCCGACCTGAAGACGACCGCCGTCGTCATCGAACCGCTTAGGCCCAACGAGTCGAACATCATCAACTACGTGTTCCAGGGGCTCGCGATATGCCGCGAGGTGGACTCGCCGCGCATTAGGCAGCTCGCCGACATCTTCCACATGATGATGGGCGGAGACCCTGCGTCGGCGATCGTCGAGGCGGGGCCGCTCCTTGGCCACTGCCACATTGCGGACTACGAGACGCGCCAGTTCCCCGGGCACAACCCGCGCGAGACGTGCCGCCTCTCTCCGTATTTCAAGGCGCTCGAGGCCATCGGCTATGCGGGCGGCGTCAGCTGCGAGTGCGGCTGGGGCGACGAGAAGGATTTCGCTAAGAACGCAAAAACAGCAATCGAAACAATGAAAGGACTCCTCTGATGGAAAAGATCGATCGTCGTGAATTCTGCAAGGGCGCGGCAGGGCTCGCCGGAATCATCGCCGCCGGATACGGGCCGTCGCTGTACGCGGCGGGCGCGAACGACAAGGTGCGCGTCGCGTGCGTCGGGTATTCCGACCGCTTCCGCCAGACGCTTCTGCCGTGCTTCCTGCATCACAACAAGGAGCTCAACTTCGACATGGTCGCGGTCGCGGACCTCTGGAAGAAGCGCCTATACGAAAACGCGAAGCCCGAGATCGAGAAGGCCGTCGGGCATGATGTCGAGGCGTTCGGGAGCGACGTCGCGCTCTACGAGGCGAAGGAGAGGCTCGGGCTCGACGCGGTGATCATCTCCACCGCAGACTTCCAGCACGCGCAGCACGCGGTCCACGCCGTGGAAGCCGGCTGCGACGCATACTGCGAGAAGCCGATCGCGGAGGACATGTATTCCGCGAACATGCTCCTGGACGCAGTCAACGCCAAGCGCGCCCTCGGCGCGATGAAGCCCGGCTCGGTTCTCCAGATCGGCTCGCAGCGCCGTTCGGGGAAGAAGTACATGGCCGCCAAGGAGTACATCGACTCCGGCGCGTTCGGCGACATAAGCTACGTCCACCTCACCTGGAACGTCAACCAGCCGCGGCGCTGGCGCCGCGACGAGAAGCTCATCGCCTCGCTCAAGAAGGACGACGTCGACTGGAACATGTGGCTTCTCGACCGCGATCCGAAGGAGAACCCGTTCGATCCGCGCAAATACCTCGAGTTCCGTCTCTTCTGGCCGTTCTCGTCCGGCATCCCAGGGCAGTGGATGTGCCACCAGATCGACACCGTCGCGTGGTTCATGGGCCAGCCGTACCCGAAGACGGCGGTCTCGTCGGGCGGTCTCTACCAGTGGGCTGACGGGCGCCAGAGCTACGACACGTTCACGACGCTGATGGAGTACGGCGAGTCGGGCGTGAAGGGCAAGGGCTTCCAGGTGATGTTCCAGTCGCACCAGACGAACTGCGCAGGCGGCTCAAGGCCCAACGGCGAGTCGCCCGTCGAGAAGTACTTCGGACCGAACGGATGCATAGACCTCGGCAGCGGCTGCGTCACGAACGAAGGCGTCGAGAGGGCGCAGCCGACAAGCGAGAAGCTTCCCGCGCCGGAGGAGAAGGTCGTCACCTCGGCCAACACAGGCGGCGACTCGCTCACCTCCGCCCACATGCGCAACTGGATGGAGTGCGTGCGCGACAGGAAGGATCCGCATGCGCCAGTCGAGGCGGGCTACAGCCATGCCATCGCGCTCATCATGTCGAACGCCGCGCTCCGCACGGGAATGCGCGCTACCTTCGACGAGAAGACGCGCCAGGTTTTTGCAGGCGGCAAGCCGTGGACCGGCTACAAGTCCACGGCAGACGGGAACTGGTTCACCAATCTGTTCTGACGTGATTGCCGATTGCGGAGAGGGGGGTTGATTTGGTATAATTCTCCACAGTTGGAAACTGCAAAAGATTTATCAACTAAACCACAAACAAAGGAAATACGATGATCAATTCAAGCAGAAGGGGTTTTCTCCGCGGTCTCGCGGGCGTTTCGCTGCTCAGTGCCGGCGGGTGCTTTACGCCGCATCCGCGCAAGCCGGGCCAGAAGGTGCGCCTCGCCGCCGTCGGCATCATGGGCAAGGGCTACAGCGACTGGACGCCGATGCTAAAGACCGGCCTCGTCGAGATGGTCGCGTTCTGCGACGCCGACGCCAACATGCTTACGCAGGCGCTCGAGAAGGCCAAGAAGGACTTCCCTGACCTCGACCTCTCCAAGGTCCCGTTCTACACCGACTACCGCAAGCTCCTCGACGATGCGGACGCTCTCGGCATCGACGCGATGACGATCTCGACGCCCGACCATGTCCATGCGCCGGTCGCGATCCAGGCGATGAAGCAGGGCATCCACGTCTACGTCCAGAAGCCGCTCGTCAGGACCCTTTGGGAACTCGACTACTTCAACAAGACCGCGCGCGAGAACGGCGTCATCGTGCAGATGGGCAACCAGGGCTCGTCGCTCGACTCCATGCGCCGCTGCACCGAAGTTCTCCAGAGCGGGATCCTCGGCGACGTCAAGGAGGTCCATGTCTGGACAAACCGCCCCGTGTGGCCTCAGGGCAAGGGCGTCGCAGACTGGGTCAAGGGACACCCGAAGGGAGATCCTGTCCGTCCCGGCCTCGACTGGAACGCCTGGCTCGCGACGGCCGCTGACCGTCCGTTCCTCGACAAGTATCCGGACAACGCCGATGTCTACGATCCGTGGAACCTCGGCAAGAACGTCTACCACACGTTCACCTGGCGCGGCTTCTTCGACTTCGGCGCCGGCGCTTTCGGCGACATGGCGTGCCACACGATGAACCTCGCGTTCCGCGGCCTTGAGCTCGGCGGCGTTTCCGACGCGGAGTGCACGATGATCGAGTCCGAGAACGACATCGCGTATCCGCTCAAGTCGATCGTCAAGCTCACCTACAAGGAGCGCGACTCCAAGGTCCGTCCCGGCGTCAAGCTCCCGGCCGTCACGCTCTACTGGTACGACGGCAACGAGAAGCCCTCCCCCGAGATCATGCCCAAGTGGGCGGCGAAGAACGGCGGCAAGGTCCCGAACACCGGCTGCCTCATCATGGGCTCCAAGGGCCAGGTCCTCATGCAGGACGACTACGGCGCGAAGTGCGCGATCGCCCTTGACGCCGACAAGGAGTTCAAGGACGTGTTCCAGCACGAGGCCGCAAAGGCCGTCGCGCGCTCGATTCCGTTCTGCGGCTCCGCGTCCGATGCCGGCGACGGCAAGTCGACGGTCGAGATGAAGGGCTTCGCCGAGGGGCACTACGGCGAGTTCATCAACGCGATCTTCGGCAAGGGCCCGTACTACGAGCAGACCCATTCGCGTTGCTTCGCCGACATCGAGTACTGCATCCCGCAGATGGAGGGCATCCTCGTCGGCTGCGTCGCTCAGCGCCTGCCCGGCAAGAAGCTGTCCTGGTGCTCCAAGTACCAGAAGTTCTGCGCCGACAACAAGGATGCGGCCAACGCGTTCGTCAAGCCCTACATCCGCAAGGGATTCGAGTTCTGATGAACAGGCGCGAATTCTTCAAGGGGGCCGCGGCGCTCGCCGCGGTCGCCCCTATCGCCTCGAAGGACGCGTTCGCGCACGCCGCGAAGCCGAAGCCGGGCAACAACCCGATTTGGCTGATGACGTCGGCGTTTCCCGGCGATGACTTCGACGGCGTCGTGAAAAGGGCGCTCGACGTCGGCGCGCAGGGCCTCGAGCTCTGCGTCTTCCGCCGCGATTCAGACCGCACCGACCACGTAGCGACGCACCTCGACTACAAGGACTTCACCCCCGAAAAGGCGAAGCATGTCGTCGACACGTGCAACGAGAAGGGCATCAGGGTCTCCGTCGGCGCCTACGACAACCTGATCGGCGGCGACTTCCAGGAGACGAACCAGAACCACATCCTGAACCTCATCCGCATCGCGGCGATGCTCGGCGGCGACGCAAACGACGTCGTCTGCGGAACGTTCGTCGGCTACGACCAGAAGCTCGGCGCGGAAGACGGCGGGTTCGAGAAGAACCTCGAGAAGTTCAAGAAGGTCTTTACGCCCATCCTCAGGTACGCGACTGCAACCTGCCCGGCTGCCTCGCGGCCCGCAAGCTCATGTACGCGATTCTCGACGACAGCTCGAATCTCCAGGAGACGTACGATCCCTCGCACGACATCTGGCAGCACATCGATCCGTCCGACGTGATCAACGCGATGGACTTCTCGAAGCTCCGCCGCATCCACATCAAGGGCACCAGGAACTTCCCGAACGACGCCGAGGCGGTCAACTGGGGACGCCTGTTCCCGCGCCAGCGCGTCAACGACGCTCTCGCGGCGAAAGCCGGTCTCCCCGCGCTCCCTCCCGATGCTGAAGGCGGCAACTGGGACCGCATGAACTACGAGCCCCGCCTCCCCGGCTTCGGCGGCAGCGATTCCTGCGACTGGACGAAGTTCCTCGAGACGCTGATGGCGAAGGGATATGCGCGTCCGTTCGTCATCGAGAACGAGGGCTGCAACAGCTCGCACACGGGCAACATGGGCGCCACCATGCAGGGCTTCCGCGCGACGATCCTGAACACGGCTCCGGTCGTGTGGCCGCTCGGCCCGAACGGGTATGCCTTCGACAAGTCGGCGCTGAAGCCGATGAAGCTCGGCAACACCAACCTCAAACAAGTCACAATGAAGGATCTCATCTAAATGAACCTCTCAAGAAGAAACTTCCTCGGCGGCATGGCCGCCACAACCGCGTTCGCGGCCGCTCCCGGCTGCGCGACCTTCTGCAAGTCATGCCGCCCCGGCAAGATCGCCCTGCAGCTCTACTCGCTCAACAAGTGGATTCCGGCGCAGGACCCTGTGGGTAAGGTCGCCCTCGCCAAGGCACTCAAGAAGATTGCCGAAGTCGGCTTCGAGGGCGTCGAGTTCGCGGGCTACTACGGCGCGAACGCCGCCGAGCTAAAGGCGATGCTTGCGGACGCAGGTCTCGTCGTCTGCGGCACGCACGTCAGCAACGACAAGTACGGCTTCGACATGAAGAAGTTCACGTACGACCCCGAGGTCCTCAAGAAGACCGCGGAGTTCGAGCTCGGCTACGGCAATACCCTCGTGATCTGCCCCGGCGGCGGCAACTTCCCGCCCGGATGCAGCTGGTCGACAGGTCAGGGCGGCGAGCCCTGCAAGCCCTCGCAGGAGATCGACGACTTCACCAAGAAGCTTGTCGAGCTCTACAACAAGGCGGCTGTCGACGCGACCAGGCTCGGCGTCAAGATCGGCCTCCACAACCACACGTGGGAGCACGCGATCTTCATGCAGGACGGCACCTCGTTCTGGGACTACTTCTTCACCAACACCGACAAGGCGGTCTGCATGGAGCAGGACGTCGGCTGGACGACCTGCGCGGGCGACATGATCCCCGGCGTCAATCCGATGGCCCAGTACAAGAAGTATCCGCACCGCTCGCCTACGCTCCACGCGAAGGAGAACGGGATGGGCAAGGGCGTCAAGAAGTTCGACGCGATTCTCGGCCAGCCCGGCTGCGACGAGAACGGCAAGCGCTGCGCGACGCCTGTCGACTGGGATGCACTCTTCCCCGTCACCGACGCGGACGGCGTCGAGTGGTACGTCGTCGAGTGCGAACGCCACTTTGACGACATCAACGGCGCGGTCATTCCGTCGTTCAACTTCCTCAAGTCCAAGGGCCGCATCTAATCGCGGAACGACCCTACAGGAGAAACCGGGCGCGGCAAATCTGCCGCGCCTTTTTTTTCTCAGGCGCCATTCGTCTCTTGCCAGTTGATTGAGCGTTCAGCGGCACTACGCGATTTTTGGTATAATGTCACTCTAATGAAGTGCGAATTGTGCCAGCAGAAGGACGCGGAGACCGCGATCCAGTTGGAAAAGGACGGCGAAGAGCAGGAGCTCTACGTCTGCCGCGAGTGCGCGAACCGCGAGAGGGTGCGCCGGCAGAAGAAGAGCCAGCGCACGCGCAAGGGCGCGGGAGAGATGCCGCCCGGAGTGTCTATTTCCGTTTCCGGCGTGTCGTCGGGCGACGAGCCGCCGCCAATTGTAGCCGCGATCATGAACGCCGTGAGCGGCCTCGTGGAAGGCCTTGAGCAGGCGGCCGAGGAGGCCGGCAAGGCGAAGAAGAAACCAGAGCTCGCCGATTTCCCGTGCGAACGCGCCGAAGCCGCGTACCGCATCGGCGACCGGCTGCATCTCGAGGGGCTTCACCTCATCGGCGAGCTCGAGCCCGTGCATCGCGCGATGAAGGCGCTCAGACTTGAGCTCGTCGGCGTCGATGCAGACGGCGTCCGCAACGCGGGGCATGTCTACCGCCTGCGGTATTCCGGCTCTGCCGAGCTTCCGAAGCGCGTGGTTGAGGATATACTCCGCGAAGAGCGCAACGCGCGGGTCCGGCTCTTCGAGGAGATGCCGCGCGTCTTTGGCGATTCGCTCTGCCGTTCCCTCGCGATCCTGAAGAACTGCCGCCTTCTGAGCCCAGGGGAGCTTTTCGACCTCCTCTCGCCGCTTCGGCTTGCCGCGATCGAGAAGATGCTCGACGGCATCACTCTCGGCGAGATCGAGAAGATGCTCGCTTCCATAGACCTCTCGTCGAAGGAGGACGGCGAATCCCAGCAGGAACGCGACCGGATCGACGCGGAGCGCGCGGACGAGATGAACAGGCGCTTCGAGGACGTTGTACTCAACGAGCGCGCGGAGGAGAAGTTTCTGTGAGCATGATGTTTACGAAAAACGCGATAGACGCCCTGAACGCCGCAGCGAGCTGCGCAAGGCAGCTTGGCCACGACCATATCGGCGCGGAGCACATTTTCCTTTCGATCCTCGCCATCCCTAAATGCCAGGCGTGCCGCCGTCTCGAGAGCCTCGGGCTTGCGATCCCCGATCTTGCCGAGTCGATGAGGACGATGATCGCCGGCAATGCCGCCGGGATGATGCAGCGAGGCCAGCTGCCGCTCACGGCGCGGACGAAAAAAGTCCTCGACATCGCGGGGCTCGAGGCGGGCGGGCCAGGCAACGCGGTGAACACCGTCCACCTCGTCACCGCCATGATGCGAGAGGGCGAAAACGCCGCGGCGCAGCTTCTCTTCAACGCGGGGCTCACCGTCGAGAAGTTTCTCGCCGCCGGTACGCAGGGCGGCGGCGAAGACCAGGGGAAAGACGGCGAGAAGGGACAGGGCGACGCCGGCGAAGCGCCTTCGCAGAAGGGCGAGAACGGCAAGCAGCAGAAGACGCCAACCATAAACACCTTCGGGCGCGACCTCACCGACCTTGCGCGCCAGGGAAAGCTCGACCCCGTGATTGGGCGCGAGAAGGAGCTCAAGCGCATAATCCAGATCCTCTCGCGCAGGACGAAGAACAACGCCGTCCTGATAGGCGAGGCGGGCGTGGGAAAGACGGCCGTCGTCGAGGGGCTCGCACAGGCGATCCACCGCGGCGAAGTCCCCGAGAAGATGCAGTCGAAGCGCGTCGTCGCGATAGACATGGCGCGGATGGTGGCGGGAACGCAGTACCGCGGCCAGTTCGAGGAGCGCCTCAAGAAGCTCATCGACGAGACGAAACGCGCCGGCAACGTGATCCTCTTCCTCGACGAGATCCACACGATGGTGGGCGCAGGCGGCGCGGAGGGCGCGATGGACGCGGCGAACATCCTCAAGCCGGCGCTTGCGCGAGGCGAACTACAGTGCGTTGGCGCGACTACGCTGAAGGAATACCACAAGTCGATAGAGAAGGACGCCGCGCTTGAGCGCCGCTTCCAGTCGGTGCAGGTCGACGAGCCGACAGTCGCCGACACGATACAGATTTTGAAGGGCATCGCCCCGAAATACGAAGAGCACCACTCCGTCAAGTTCGGCGACGCCGCGCTCCGCGCTGCAGTCGAGCTGACGGCACGCTACCTGCCCGCGCGTCAGCTTCCCGACAAGGCGATAGACGCGATGGACGAGACGGGGGCGCGCCTCAGGATGGGCGCGTCCGCGAGACCCAAGTCCCTCACGTCGCGCCAGGAGGCGATCGATGCGCTGAAGGGCAAGAAGGACGCGGCGGTGAAGGCGGGCGACTTCGATTCGGCGGCGCGGTACCGCGAGGCGATAAAGATTGCATCCGCGGAGTTTCAGGAAGCCCTCAAGAAGTGGAAGGAGACCCACGCCGAGGAGACGATCGAGGCGACGGAGGAGAACGTCGCCGAAACCGTTTCCTCCATGAGCGGCGTGCCCGTCGAGAAGATGAACGCGACGACGGCGGAGAAGCTTCTCGGCATGGAGAAGTCGCTTGGCGAAGTCGTCGTCGGGCAGACTCCTGCGATAAAGGCGATCGCACGTGCGCTTCGCCGTAGCCGTGCGCTGATGGCCGACCCCAAGCGTCCGATCGGCTCGTTCCTCTTCCTCGGGCCCACGGGCGTCGGCAAGACGCATCTCGCTAAGATGCTCGCCGAGAGGGTCTACGGCGACGAGAAGTCCCTCGTCACGCTCGACATGTCCGAGTACCAGGAGAAGTATTCGTCTTCGCGTCTCGTAGGCGCGCCTCCCGGGTACGTCGGCTACGACGAGGGCGGGCAGCTTACCGAGAAGGTGCGCCGCAGGCCTTATTCCGTCGTCCTCTTCGACGAATTCGAGAAGGCGAATTCCGACGTGATGAACATGCTCCTGCAGATTCTCGACGACGGGCGGCTCACCGACGGCCAGGGGCGCGTAATCGACTTCCGCAACACTATAATCATCTGCACCGCGAACCTCGGCTTCGACTTCGCGCGCGAAGGCCATACGCTTGGCTTCGCTACCGAGACAGCCGAGACGAGCTACGACGTCCTCAGGGAGAAGCTTCTTTCCGAGGCGAAGCGCACGTTCCGCCCAGAGCTCCTGAACCGCTTTGACGAGACTGTGGTGTTCCGCAAGCTCGAGAAGGGCGACATGGAGTCTATCCTGAAGCTCGAGCTCGCGAAGCTCCAGTCGCGCCTCAGGGATTCGCACATCGCGCTCTCGCTCGACAAGAAGGCCACGGCGTTTCTCGTCGAGAAGGGGTATGATTCCGCGCTCGGCGCGCGGCCCCTCCGCCGCGTCGTGCAGGATTTCGTCGAAGACCCGCTTGCAGACCTTGTCCTCGCAGGCAAGTCAAAGCCGCGCATGCGCGGCAAGCTCGCCAAGGACGGCAAATCCATCAAGTTCTGAACATCATGGAAAACACTGGCATCGTCTTCTGCTGGATCCTCGCCGCCTATCTGGTCGGCGGGATACCGTTTGGCTTCCTGATCGGGAAGATGCGCGGCGTCGACGTTCGCACCGTCGGATCGAAGAACATCGGCGCAACCAACGTCTTCCGCACAGTCGGGAAGAAGTGGGGCGTCCTTGCGTTCGCGTGCGACGTGCTGAAGGGCCTCATACCCACTCTGCTCGCGAAGCAGTGGGCGCTGGATCCCGAGCTGCCGCCCGACGGTTCGTGGTTCCCGCTGGTCGTCGGCGTGATGTGCGTCGTCGGACACATGCTCACGCCCTACATGAAGTTCAGGGGAGGAAAGGGCGTCGCGACCGCGTTCGGAATGCTTCTTGGCCTCGCGCCAGCCCTGGTCGGGACGGCGTTTGCCCTCTTCGCCGTCGTCTTTGCGCTCTCCCACTACATCTCGCTCGGGAGCATCTCGGCGGCCGCCTTCCTCATGGTCGCGGTGTGGTTCCCGATACTGGGAACCGAAGGGTGGCGCAATCTTCCGCAGTGCGTCCTTGTCACGCTGATGGCGGCGTTCGTCATCTTCAAGCACCGGGCCAACATCGGCCGGCTCATCTCGGGCACGGAGAGCAAGATATACCTGTTCAGGAAATAAATCGTCCTGCGAAGTCACATTTGCAGTTGAGAAATCGGATGGAAAGTGGTAAAATGACACCAAACATGAAAAAGGGGACATTCGTAAGAATAACGGATACGACGCTCCGCGACGCCCACCAGTCGCTGTGGGCGACGCGCATGCGCACCGACGACATACTCAAGATCGCCGAGACGATCGACAATGCCGGCTACTACTCCCTCGAGTGCTGGGGCGGCGCTACGTTCGACGTCTGCATGCGCTTCCTTAGGGAGAATCCGTGGGAGCGTCTTCGCCGCATCAAGAAAGTCTGCAGGAAGACGCCGCTCCAGATGCTCCTCAGGGGCCAGAACATCCTCGGCTACAAGCATTATCCAGACGACGTCGTCGACCGCTTCGTCGCGCTTGCCTGCGAGAACGGGATGGACATCTTCCGCGTGTTCGACGCGCTCAACGACCCCCGCAACCTCGAGACGGCCATCGCGAGCGTGAAGAAGTACGGCGGCCACGCGCAGGGAACTCTCTGCTACACGACGTCTCCTGTCCACACGGTGGCGAAGTACGTCGAGCTCGCCAAGCAGCAGGAGGCGATGGGGATCGATTCGCTCGCCATCAAGGACATGGCCGGCATCCTCACCCCGGGCGCCGCGCGCGAACTCGTCGCCGCGCTCAGGAAGGCGCTGCCGAAGATGCCGATCCAGATCCACTCCCACATGACGAGCGGCATGGCCGCGGCGATGTACCTCGCGGCCGCCGAGGCCGGCGCCGGCTGCTTCGACTGCGCGATTTCCACGCTCTCCTCGTTCTCCTCCCAGCCGCCGGTCGAGTCGGTCAAGGTGATTCTCGAAAGCTGCGGCTTCAAGACTGGGCTCGACACTTCGGCGCTTACGAAGATCAACGGCTATTTCAAGGACCTCAAGGCGAAGCGCCAGCCCGCCTCCACCGCGAAGGTCGAGCCGGTCGACGCAGGCGTTCTCGTCCACGCGATTCCCGGCGGCATGATTTCCAACCTTCGTTCGCAGCTCGCACAGCAGGATGCGCTCGACCGCCTTCCCGAAGTCTTGGAGGAGCTGCCGAAGACGCGCGCTGACTTGGGGTTCCCTCCGCTCGTCACGCCTACGTCGCAGATTGTCGGCGTCCAGTCGGTCCTCAATGTCCTTTCCGGCAAGCGCTACTCGATGGTGACCGATGAGACCAAGCGCTATGCAGCCGGCTACTACGGGCGCACGCCCGCGCCAATCGCGCCGAAGCTGAGAAAGCAGCTTTGCGGCGACCTCAAGCCGATTTCCTGCCGTCCGGCGGACTTGCTGAAGCCAGGTCTCGTCAAGGCGGCTGAGGAGCTTCCGCCAAACACAATCAAGGCCGAGGAGGACATTCTCTCCTATGCGCTCTTCCCCGAAGTCGCGCTCGGCTACTTCAAGTGGCGCAGGGAGGGCGGCCCGATTCCCGCGGACAGCGAGGCTACGGCAGGAAGCGCGGAATCGGTAGGGTCCGCTCTCCGAGCGGACCGCGGGCGCCCCGGAGAGGCGCCCCTACCAAACTCCAACTCTAATCTCCAACTCACCAAAGGCACGCCCGTCCTCGCTCCGCTCAACGGCACGTTCTACAGGAGCGACGCCCCCGGAAAGAGCGAGATGGCTGGTGACGGCGCGGCGGTCAAGGCGGGGCAGGCGGTCTGCGTCGTCGAGGCGATGAAGCTGTTCAACCCGATCAAGGCGCCGACGGCGGGGAAGATCACGTTCCTCGTCGAACACGGCAGGCAGGTTGTGAAAGGGCAGGTCGTGGCGTCGATCGGGTGAGGCCGGCGCCGAAATCGCGGAGTTTTCTGAAACGTAAATTGGAGGCGACATAGCGATGACTAGAAATCCGAGAATCCTGATCGTCACCCCGGAGATAACGTATCTTCCCGAGGGAATGGGGAACCTCGCAGGCAAGATGTCCGCGAAAGCGGGCGGCATGGCCGACGTCTCGGCGTCGCTTGTCCAGGCACTGCACCAACTTGGCGCAGACGTGCACGTGGCGTTGCCGCACTATCGGCGCATGTTCCACGTTGAGACGGCCCAGCTCGTCGCCGACGAGCTCAGGAAATACAAGAGCCATCTCCCCGACGAGCGCATCCACCTCGCCGAAGACCGCTGCTTCTACTACCGCGACACGGTGTATTCGCGCGGCGACGGCAACATCAAGCTCGCGCTCGCCTTCCAGCGCGAGGTGATCAACAACATCATACCGCGCGTCCAGCCAGACCTCATCCACTGCAACGACTGGATGACGGGTCTCATACCGGCGGCTGCGCGGCGCGAGGGGATTCCCTGCCTCTTCACCGTTCACAACATCCATACGCAGAAGCTGACCCTTGCGCAGATAGAGGACGCCGGCATCGACGCCGCGGAGTTCTGGATGAACCTCTACTACGGCTATCCCCCCTACAACTACGAGGAGAGCCGCAACAGCAACATGATCGACCTCCAGGCGTCTGGCTGCTTTGCCGCCCACTTCATCAACACGGTCTCGCCCACGTTCCTGAAGGAGATCGTCAACGGCTGGCACTCGTTCATCCCCGACTCCATCCGCAGCGAGATAAGGAACAAGTTCAACGCCGGCTGCGCGGCCGGCATCCTGAACGCGCCGGACTCGGCCGACAACCCCGAGACCGACGACAAGATTCCCTTCAGGTACGGTCCGGAAAACCATGTTGAGATGAAGAGGAAGAACAAGCTCGCCCTGCAGCACGCGCTTGGGCTCGAGGAGGACGCGGACAAGGCCCTCTTCTTCTGGCCGAGCCGTCTCGACCCGATCCAGAAGGGGCCTCAGCTTCTCACCGACATAACGTACCGGTTCCTCGAGAAGCACCCCGACGCGCAGCTCGCGATCATCGCGAACGGCCCGTACCAGCAGCCATTCTGGGACATCCAGAACTTCCACGGCATCCAATCGCGTCTTGGCATACACAACTTCGACGCGCGCCTCTCGGCGCTCGGCTTCGCCGGTTCCGACTTCACTCTCATGCCGTCGCTCTTCGAACCGTGCGGGCTCCCGCAGATGCAGGCGCCGATCTACGGTTCGCTTGCGGTCGCGCACAACACGGGCGGGCTCCACGACACGGTCGAGACGCTCGACGCGGCGGCCTCGAAGGGCAACGGCTTCGTCTTCGACAACTACGACTCCAACGGCCTCTTCTGGGCGATGGACCAGGCGATGGATTTCTTCCACGCCGGGGCCGGAATCCGCGAAAGGGAGATATCCCGCATCATGACAGAGTCGCGTCGCCGCTTCAACCACGAGGCGTGCGCGAAGGAGTACATCAAGCTCTACGAGCAGATGCTCGACCGCCCGCTCGTGAAGAAGACGTCCGAGTGACGCCTTTGCGATGAAGTTCCACATACACACATACGGCTGCCAGATGAACGTGCGCGACTCGGAGGCGGCCGAGGCGCTGCTTGTCGCCGCCGGGCACGAGAAGGCGGCGGGCGAAGACGACGCCGACCTCGTGATCGTGAACAGCTGCACCGTCCGCCAGAAGGCCGAGGAGAAGGCCGTCGGCAAGGTCGGCAACCTGATCGCCGCGAAGAAGCTCACCGGACTTATGGGATGCGCAGTCAAGCGTCTCGGCGAAGACGTCTTCAGTAAGCTCCCGAAGCTCGACTTCGCCGTAGGCCCGCGAGCCATAGGGCTCATCCCGAGGATTGTTGCGGAAGGGCGCTTCCCGCGCCTTGAGCTCGGCGAGGACCTGATGCCCGAGGCGCTTGCCGCGCACGTCGAAGAGGGTGGCTTCCAGGCGTTTGTGACCGTGCTTGTCGGGTGCGACAACCGCTGCAGCTACTGCATAGTCCCCGATGTGCGCGGGCACGAATATTCGCGCCCCGCACGCGAGATAGTCGCGGAGGTGCGTTCGCTCGCCGCGCACGGCGTTAGCGAGGTATGCCTCCTGGGGCAGAGCGTCCTGCGCTACGGCATGCGGAATCCTGCGTGGGACGAGCGCGATGCGCCGAGCCCCGGCGGATACACGGAGGCGTTTCCGCGGCTTCTCGAGGCGGTCGCATCGGTGCCGGGGATAAGGCGGATCCGCTTCACGTCGGCGCATCCGAAGGGCTGCACCGACGAGTTGCTGCGCGCCTACTGTGAGTTCCCCCAGGTCTGCCGCCACCTCCACCTTCCCGTCCAGTCGGGTTCGGACCGCGTCCTTTCGGAGATGGGGCGCCGCTACACGCGAGGGGAATATCTCGCCGCAGTCAGGAAGCTCCGGGACTTCGATCCCGAGTTCGCGGTCACGACCGACGTCATCGTGGGCTATCCCGGGGAGACGGACGCCGACTTCGAGGATACGCGTTCGCTGATGGAGGAGGCCGGGTTCGACAATGCCTTCGTATTCAAGTACTCTCCGCGCCCAGGTACGCGTTCCGCCTTGCTCGAGGACGACGTCCCGACAGCTGAGAAGGAGCGGCGCGACCAGGTGCTTCTCGCGGACCAGGAGCGCAGGGGGCAGGAGCGCAACGAGCGGCTTGTGGGCACGGTTCGCGAAGTTCTCGTAGAAGGGCCGTCGAAGCGAAACAAGTCGCGCTGGTCTGGGCGCGACGGCGGAAACAGAATCGTCGTATGGGATTGCGACGAGGGCTCGTCTCCGAAAATAGGGGACATTGTCAGAGTGTCGATAACTGAGGCGCATCCCCAGATTTTGCTTGGCAAAATCTCCCCCTTGCGCAACGGCACCGATTTTTGATATACTATGCGCACTTGATCGTTCGGGCGTGGCGCAGTGGTAGCGCAGTTGACTGTTAATCAATTGGTCGCTGGTTCGAATCCAGCCGCCCGAGCCAATTCTCCCTGATGAAGCTTTTAGATGGGGGTGATCCGGTTTCGACGGGACGCGTTGAGGTCGGGTTGCGCGTCGTGGATCCTCGTTGGCCACGTAAAAAACGAGGAAAAAAAGTAATTGCGAACAACGATTACGCTCTCGCCGCCTAATTAACGGCCGCGATGTCGAAGCGCCGATGTCTGCTGAGCGCCGAGGCATAATTTAGCAGGCCACGCTGCAGGGCTCTCCGCTCGGGCGCTGCAGGGTGCCGAACCGAACGGATGGAAGGGGATAAGCCCGGACGTCGGCGTACTCCTTCCGAGACCAAAGGCGCCATACACGCGTAGAAGCTCGGTTGATTCCGTTTCGGACAGGGGTTCGACTCCCCTCACCTCCAGAATAGTGAACGGGTAATAGTGAACAGTGAATAAAAGGAGGCATACATGACAAAGATCCTGCTCAAAAGGGTTCTGCCGTCCGTCGTCGGACTGGTGCTTGTGGTTCCGGGCGCACTGTGGCTCTACGGCTACATCGGCGTGAAGGCCGGCTGGGTCGGCCCGACCGATGTCCCCGGGCTAAACGCGGTCTCGCGCAGCGGCGCTGATGCGGCCGGCGGCGTGACCGGGGCGACCAAGGCGAAACTCGGCCTCTGACAATCGGCATGAGAGCGGTGAAAAGACTGTTCGCGGCGGCGCTGCTGGCGCTTTCGCCGCTGGGGCTCTTTGCGCATGACGACGCGTCGTCCGTCGCAATACGGCCCGCCGCGCCGGCGGCAGTGGCGACGAATGCGTCGTCCCATGCCGTCAGGATCGTAGTCACCAACGTAGCTCCGCAGACGGCGGCGAAGGACGCGAAGAAGGCCGCGATAGCGGAGGACGGGTCGTATACGAGCCGCGAGCAGGTGGCGCTCTATCTCAGGACATACCGCAAGCTCCCGAAGAACTTCATGACGAAGGCGGAAGCGCGCCGGCTTGGCTGGGTCGGCGGTCCCCTTGAGCCTTTCGCCCCCGGGAAGTCCATTGGCGGTGACCATTTCGGGAACTACGAGCGAAAGCTTCCGTTCGGGCGATACAGGGAGTGCGACATCGACACGCGTGGTCGTCCGCGCGGCTCCAAGCGGATAATCTACACAGAGGATGCGAAGCGCATCTACTACACAGACGACCACTACAGGACATTCCAGGGGGTGCCATGAAGAAGAGGGAATACAGGATTGACCTCGGTGGCGTGAGGAGCGCGAGGGCGCTTCACGCACGACTTGACGGGAAGCTGCCGTTTCCCGAGGGATACGGGCGCAATCTCGACGCGCTGTACGATTTCCTCACGGAGTACGGCCCGCGGCTGCGTATAGTGTTCGAGAACGCGAAAGGAGCGCCGGCGTCTCTGAAGAGGCTGTGCGCCGACGCCGTGGCGGGAACGCCTGGGCTCGAAATCGTCTTCGCATAGAGCCCGGTCGGCGGCGCGGGGCGGGGTTCGTCGCATGGCGGTCCTTCGGCAGTTGCCGAGAGACCGTCCATAATGGTATAATATCAAACCAATGGCCAAAAAGATCAAAGATCCGCGTCCAAGTTGGGACGAGTACTTCATGGAGATCGCGACGGTCGTCTCGAAGCGCAGCAACTGCATGCGCAGGAGCGTCGGCGCGGTCGTGATGAAGGACAACCACATCCTCTCAACCGGCTACAACGGCACTCCGCGCGGCGTCAAGAACTGCTTCGCCGGCGGCTGCCCGCGCTGCGCGGCAACGACGAAAAGCGGGACCCATCTCGAGGAATGCCTCTGCACCCACGCCGAGCAGAACGCGATCTGCCAGGCCGCCTACTATGGCAACTCCATCGCTGGCGGCACGATCTACATCACGATTTCTCCTTGCCTCACCTGCGCGAAGCTAATCATCAACTCCGGCATAAAGGAGGTTGTCTATGGCGGCGACTACGCCTTCATCGACAAGGTGAAGGAGATGTTCAAGGCGGCCGGGGTGAAGCACAGGAAGTTTAAAGTTCAAAGTTTAAAGTTATAAGTTCAAGGTTTCTAAAACAGGAGTAACAGATACAATGAGAAAGAAAATCATAGCCGGTAACTGGAAGATGAACATCAAGCCGTCCGAGACAGCCGCCCTCGTCAAGGGCGTCGTCGAGGCGACGAAGGATTTCACGAACGTCGAGGTCGTGTGCTGCACGCCTGCGATCGACGTGCCCGCCGCGGTCGCGGCTGCCGCCGACACTCATGTCGGCGTCGGTGCTGAGAACTGCCACTGGAAGGAGTCCGGCGCGTACACGGGCGAGATCTCGACTGGAATGCTTCTCGACGCGGGTGCGAAGTACGTCATCATCGGCCACAGCGAGCGCCGCCAGTACTTCGGCGAAACGGACGAGACCGTCAACCTGCGCGCCAGGGCCGCGATCGCCGCAGGTCTCACCGCCATCGTCTGCGTCGGCGAGACGCTCGAGGAGCGCGACGCCGGCAAGCTCGAGGAAGTCATTGTCCGCCAGATGAACGTCGGCCTCAAGGACGTTACGGCCGCCGACTGCGCGAAGCTCGTCATCGCATACGAGCCCGTCTGGGCGATCGGCACCGGCCGCACGGCGACCCCCGACCAGGCGCAGGAAGTCCACGCGCTCATCCGCGCCACGCTCGCGAAGCTCGTCGGCGCCGAGACCGCCGAGACCGTCCGCATCCAGTACGGCGGCTCGATGAAGCCCGGCAATGCGGCCGAACTTCTCGCGAAGAAGGACATCGACGGCGGCCTCATCGGCGGCGCGGCCCTCAAGGCGGCCGACTTCGCCGGCATCGTCGCCGCCGCGAACTAAGGCAAGTTTAAAATGTAAAGTGTAAAGTGTAAAACTGGTGAAATCCTTTAAGTGCTGGACTTGCAAGATGAAATTCAGAACTTCTTCCTTCAGGGCGTTTTACGTTTTACACTTTTCACTTTACGCTCTCTTCCTCGCGGGCTGCTTTGACGAGCCAGAGCCCGCGTACAAGTCGGTTCCGGAAGGCGCGCGCGTATATCTCAAGGACATGGGGCTCGCAGACCTTAAGGGGCAGTCGTTCGACGCCTCGAAGGTCGACTACCTGAACCTTGACCGCAACGCGCTCACGAACGTCGACGAAGTGGCGTCGCTCGCGGGGCTCAAGTGGCTTCGGCTCAACTCGAACCAGCTTTCGGCGCTTCCGTCGCTTGGCGAGCTAAAGTCGCTTCGCCGCATCTACCTCAGGGACAACAAGTTCACCGAGGTGCCGGAGACGCTGAAGGACCTTCCCGCGCTTACGGACATCGACCTTTCCGGGAACCCGGTTTCGGAAATCCCCGAGTGGCTTGCGAAGAAGGAAGGGCTTCAGTTCCTCTCCTTCTCACGCACGAAGATTTCGAAGCTGCCTGACGATCTTTCCGCATGGAAACGCCTGAAGGCGCTCCAGCTCGGCGATCTCCAGATGACTCCCGAGGAGATGTCGCGGATCCGAAAGGCGCTTCCAGATGTCGCTGTCGTCTTCTGAGACGAAGGAGCTGGCGTCCGGCAAGATCGGGCGCCTTCTTTTCAGATACTCGTGGCCCGCGCTGGTCGCGATGGCGCTCAACTCGTTCTACACCGTCGTCGACCGCGCGTTTATAGGCCACGGCTGCGGCGTCGACGCGATGGCGGGACTTCAGCTCGCGATGCCGGTCGTGATGTTCCTCACGGCGTTCGGCCCGCTCATAGGCGTTGGACACGCGTCTGTGCTGTCGATCAAGCTCGGCGCGGGCGATCGCATAGCCTGCGAAAAACTGGTTGGCGAGACGGTGGCGCTCAAGATCGCGTTCTATGCCGTCCTCATTCCGCTTCTCTACGTCTTCATCGATCCTCTGCTCGCCCTCTGCGGCGCGGGCGAGGTAACGCCGGGAGCGGCGGCCGCCGCGAAGTCGTATCTCCAGATCGTCCTCTTTTCGCATATCTTCTCGCATCTCGCGTTCGGCCTTTCCGCTCTGCACCGCGCTGAGGGAGGGGCGATCCGCTCGATGATGTGCATGATCGTCGGCTTCGGCGCGAACATCGTGCTCGATCCGATTCTCATCTTCGGCTTCGGCCTCGGCGTTGCGGGCGCGGCGTGGGCGACGAACGTCGCGATGCTGCTTTCTTGCCTCTGGGCGTTTTCATACTACTGGACTGGCCGGAGCGTCGTCAGGCTCAGGCTGCGCCGCATATGGATCTACCCGCAGCTTCTCGCGCGGACGCTCTCCATCGGCCTTGCGCCGTTTCTCCAGCAGCTTATGAGCGCGGTCATCATCGCCTCTCTCCAGATTGCGTTCACGAAGTGGATGCCCGATGAGGATGCGCGTACGGCGGAGATCGCCTCTCTCGGCGTCTTCAGCAGCGCGCTAATCCTCGTCATCATGCCGATACTCGGCTGCCAGCAGGGGCTTCAGCCGATCTTCGGGTACAACTGGGGGGCGAGGAACTTCCGCCGCGTCCTCGAAACCCTCAAGACCGGTTTCCTCGTCACGACCGTCCTCTGCGTACTGGCGTTCGTCGTTCAGGTATTGCCGCCTTTCCCGACGTGGCTTGCGAGACTCTTCGTCGACAACGCCAACGAAGACCTTGTCGCCCTGTGTGCGCACGACCTTGCGCTTTCGAACTGCATGATCTGGACGATTTCGATCAACGTCGTCGCGACGACGTACTTCCAGTCGATCGGCAAGCCGGTTGTCGCCATCGTGCTTTCCCTTCTCCGGCAGGGGCTCGTGCTTCTCCCCATCATCTGGTTCCTTCCTCATTTTCTCGACGACAAGCCGTTCGCGATATGGCTTTCAATGCCGGTTTCCGACGTCCTCTGCCAGCTTGCTACGCTCCTGCCGCTTCTCCTGCACGCGCGTTTTCTCTCCCGTGTCAGGTCACGCTGAGAAAAAAAATTCAATTACGTAATCATCGGTTACGAAATTGGCTCGAAGGTGGTGCTATAATATGCGGCACATGAGCAAGATCCTTACCAGCAACTTTTGGTGGTGGCACTTCGTCCGCAAGGCGTGGTGATCGGGGTCTTTGTTCAATCCCCCCTGAAGGCGGCCTTGCTTCTTTGTAAGTAAGGCCGCTTTCTTTTATCTTCAAAAATGAAATCAATCACATCATAGGAGAATGCAAATGCTGAAGCAACTGACAAAAGAGGAATTCGAGCGGCGATGCGCCGGCGGAAGGCGCACGCCTGTCTTCCGCGAATATCTCGCCGACCGCGAGACGCCCGTCTCCGTGCTTACCCGCATAGTCGACGAGCCGAAGGACGTCTTTCTCCTCGAAAGCGTCTACAACGGCGAGCGCAAGGGGCGCTATTCGTACCTCGGCATCGACCCGGTCGAGACGCCCGATGCAAGGCCGTTCGCCGCCGCGCCCGAGCTCCCTTCGTTCCAGGGCGGACGCGTCGGATACTTCGCCTACGAGGCGGTGTCCGACTTCGAACCGCGCGTGCCGCGCCGCAGCGAGAAGGGGACGCCGTCCGAGGCGTTCATGACGGTCGACTCGTTTGTCGTGTTCGATGCGGTGCGCGACACGGCGGTGATCGCGAAAGTCGCGGCGAACGACGCGCCAGACGCCTACGAGCGGACGATGCGCGAGATCGAGGCGCTCAGGGAGCGGCTTCTCTCGGCAGAGTCGATCGCGCGCTACGTCGGTAGCCGCGGCAGATCCGCCGCGCCGGCGCTTTCGGCGTTCGAGCCGGAGATGACGAAGGAGGAGTTCTGCGGAATCGTCGGGCGGTGCAAGGAGGCGATCGCCGCGGGCGAGGTCATCCAGATCGTCCCCTCGCAGAAATTCACCGCGAAGACGGATATCCCGCCGCTCGCGCTCTACCGCGCCTTGCGGCTCGTGAATCCTTCGCCCTACAACTTCTTCCTCAGGGTCGGCGCGAAGACACTGATCGGATCGTCGCCCGAGGAGCTGGTGCGATTGGAGAAGGGCGTCTGCTCCATCGCGCCAATCGCGGGAACGCGCCCGCGCGGCGTGACGCCGGAACTCGACCGTGCGCTCGAGGCGGAGCTCCTCGCCGACCCGAAGGAGCGCGCCGAGCACATGATGCTCGTCGATCTCGCGCGGAACGACCTTGGCCGCGTTTCGAAGACCGGCACCGTCTCGGTGCGCGACCTTGCGCATGTCGAGCGCTATTCGCACGTGATGCACATCGTGTCGAACGTCTACGGCGAGCTTGATCCCGACAAGGCCGACGCGCTCGGGCTTTTCAAGGCGGCGTTCCCGGCGGGCACGCTCACAGGTGCGCCGAAGATCCGCGCGATGGAGCTTCTCGCCGAGTACGAAAAGTCTCCGCGCGGTGTATACGGCGGCGCGGCGGGGTACTTCAGCTACACCGGCGACATGGACTTCGCGATAGTGATCCGCACGATGGTTCTCGAGGACGGCGTTCTCACGATGCGCGCCGGCGCGGGAATCGTGGCGGACTCCGATCCCGCGAAGGAGTACCAGGAGACGATAAACAAGTCGAAGGCCGTCTTCCAGGCGGCGGAGTTCGCAAAGGAGCTTGTATGACAGTCCTCATAGACAACTACGATTCGTTCACGTACAATCTCGTTCAGGCCATCGAGTCGCTCGGGATAGACGTGAGGGTCTTCCGCAACGACAAGATCGACGTCAAGGGCATCGAGGCCCTGAAGCCCGACTATCTCGTGATATCGCCAGGCCCAGGCAACCCCGACACGGCCGGCGTCTCGCTCGCCGCGGTCAAGGCGTTCGCGGGGAAGGTGCCGATCCTCGGCGTCTGCCTCGGTCACCAGACGATTGCGCAGGCGTTCGGCGGGCGGATCGTCCGCGCGAAGTCGCTTATGCACGGCAAGACGAGCCGCATACGCCACGACGGGAAGGGCGTCTTCGAGGGGCTTCTCCAGGGATTCGAGGCGATGCGCTACCATTCGCTCGCCGTTGAGCGTTCGACTTTGCCTGAATGCCTCGAGGTCTCCGCGGAGGCGCCGGACGGCGAGATCATGGCCCTTCGCCACAGGGCTCTTCCGATAGAGTCGGTGCAGTACCACCCCGAGTCGATAGGCACGCCCGAGGGAATCGGGCAGCTGAGGAACTTCTTCGGGCTCAAGTCGAGGAGGGAGTCTCCCGCGGAGACCGTCGCCTACCACGAATTCCGCGGCATCCTCCGCGGCGACTACTCGGAGCGTGAGCTCTTCGCGCTACTCACCGACAGTCGCGAGCGTCCCGTTTCCACGGCGCGTCTCGTGGGCGCTGCGCGGGCAATGCGCGACGCGATGGGCCGCGTCGATCTCGGCTGCGACGATGCCGTCGATCTCGTCGGAACCGGCGGAGACGGGCGGCATACGATAAACATCTCCACTACCGCCGCGTTCGTCGCCGCGGGGGCGGGCGTGAAGATCGCCAAGCACGGCAATGTGGCGGCGACGTCGAAATGCGGCGCGGCCGACGTGCTGCGCGAGCTCGGCGTCGATCTCAGCCTCCCGCCCGACGGCGTCCGCAGGTGCTTCGACGAGACGGGGATGGCGTTTCTCTTCGCCCAGCGCTACCACCCGGGCATGCGCTTCGCGGCGAACGTGCGCAGGCAGCTCGGCTTCAAGACGCTTTTCAACCTGCTCGGGCCGATCACCAACCCCGCGGGCGTGAGCCGCCAGGCGATAGGCGTGTACGATCCAAAGCTCGTGCCGGTGGTCGCGGAGGCTCTCAAGGAGCTCGGCAGCGTGCGCGCGCTCGTCTTCTCCGGGACGGAGGGAATGGACGAAGTCGCGCCGGTCGGGTTCACCCTCGTGTCGGAGCTGAAGGAGGGCAGCATCTCCACCGGGCTTTTCAACGCCGACGCGCTTGTCCACGGGGAAAATCGCGGAGTCGAGGACCTTGCAGGCGGAGACGCGGCCGAGAACGCCGCGGTCCTTCGCGGGATTCTCTCCGGCGAGATAGGCGGCGTCAGGCGCGATGCCGTTCTCGTCAACGCGGCCGCTGCGATCGTCGCAGGCGGGAAGGCGGAGACGATGGAGGAGGGCTACAAACTTGCCTGCGAGTCGATCGACTCGGGGCGTGCGGCCGAAAAACTAAAGGAGTTCGTGAAATGCACTTCAAGGATGCACTGAAGAGGGATGGAGTAAACATCATCGCCGAGTTCAAGCGCGCGTCGCCGTCGCTTGGCGACATAGACGTCGCGGCCGATCCGGTCGCAAAGGCGAAGATATACGAATCGGGCGGAGCGGCCGCGATGTCGGTCCTCTGCGACGCCGCGCGGTTCAAGGGAAGCGTCGAGGACCTGCGGCGCGTCGCCGCGTCGGGCGCGAAGATCCCGCTTCTCGCCAAGGACTTCATCTCGGAGAAGGAGCGTCTCCGCGAGGCGAAGGACGCGGGCGCGAGTGCGGCCCTGCTGATCGTGCGCTACCTTGACGACGAGAAGCTTTCAGAGCTTCTTGCCGAGGCGCGCTCGCTCGGGCTTGACGCGCTTGTCGAGACGCACAGCGAGGAGGAGATAAAGAGGGCGGTCGCAGTCGGCGCTGACATCATCGGCGTCAACTGCCGCGACCTTTCCAACTTCACGGTGGACGTGTCGATATCGGAGCGGCTGCTAAAGGCGATTCCGGACGGAATCGTCAAGGTCGCAGAGAGCGGCATCAAGACGAACGCCGACATCGCGCGGCTCAGGGCGGCGGGCGCGAACGCGTTCCTTATAGGAACTGCGCTTATGAAATCGCAAGACCCGGCAAAACTGTTGTCGATTTTAACCATGTAGAACGTGTAGATCGTGTAGAAATCCTGCATGTTTCTACACGTTCTACACGGCTAATTATCTTCGACAAGAGGATTTCAATTACGACACTATTTTAAAATCGAAACGATCACAATCATGAAAACGACGAAACATTATGGACCATACGGCGGACAGTACGTCGCCGAAACGCTGATGGGGCCGCTTAACGAACTTGCCGCGGCCTATCTCGAAGCGAAGGAGGACCCCGAGTTCCAGCGCGAATTCGCGGCTCTTCTCAAGGACTATGTCGGGCGCGAGTCGCCGATCACCGTCTGCAGGCGCTTGTCCGCGAAGCTCGGCGGCGCGACGATAGCCCTGAAGCGCGAGGACCTAAACCACACAGGCGCCCACAAGGTCAACAACACGATCGGCCAGGCGCTGTTGGCTAAGCGCATGGGCAAGAAGCGGCTGATTGCGGAGACCGGCGCGGGGATGCACGGCGTCGCTACGGCGACGGTCGCCGCGCTTCTCGGAATGCCCTGCGAGGTCTACATGGGCGCGATAGACGTGAAGCGCCAGGCGCCGAATGTCGAGCGCATGAAGATGCTCGGCGCGACAGTCCACGCAATCGAGGAGGGCAGCGCGACATTGAAGGACGCGATGAACGAAGCTCTCCGCGACTGGGTCACGAACTGTGACGACACTTTCTACGTGATCGGGACGGCTGCCGGCCCCTATCCGTATCCCGAGATGGTGAAGGATTTCCAGTCCGTAATCGGACGCGAGGCGCGCCGCCAGTGCCTTGAGAAGTTCGGGCGTCTCCCCGACCAGGCGATCGCGTGCGTCGGCGGCGGGTCCAATGCCATCGGGCTCTTCGCCGGGTTCTTGGACGACGCGGGCGTAAAGCTCGTCGGCGTCGAGGCGGCTGGCAGGGGAATCGCGACGGGCGAGCACGCGGCGTCGATAAACGGCGGGCGGCTCGGCGTCCTGCACGGCGCCAAGACGATGCTGCTACAGACAGCAGACGGCAACGTGATCGACACGTATTCCGTCTCGGCGGGTCTTGACTACCCGGGCGTCGGGCCGGAACACTGCTATCTCCACGACACGGGGCGCGCCGAATACTCGTCGATCACCGACGACGAGGCGATAGCCGCGTTCGACGACTTGTGCCGCTACGAGGGCATCATCCCCGCGCTCGAGTCGAGCCACGCGCTCGCGGAGGCGATAAAGCGCGCTCCGTCGCTTCCCAAGGAGACGATCCTCCTCGTGTGCCTCTCGGGGCGCGGCGACAAGGATCTCGAAAACATACTCGCATACAAGAAGAGCCGCTCTGCCGGCCAGGACATGTAAAACGCCTGCACGTTTCTGCACGTTCTACACGGCTAATGACATACAGGACGAAAAATCATGAAACAGAGAATTACAGACTGCTTTGCAAAGGCCAAGTCCGAGGGGCGCGGCGCATTTGTCGCGTACATGACGATTGGCTATCCAACGCTCGAGAAAAGCGAGGCTGCCGTCGAGACGCTGATCTCGGAAGGCGCCGACATAATCGAGCTCGGCGTGCCTTTCTCCGACCCGTTTGCCGACGGCGCGGTGATACGCGCCGCCGCATACGAGGCGCTGCGGCAGGGAGTGACGCTGCACGACGTCATCGCGCTTGCGAAACGCGTCCGCTCGCGCCATCCAGAGACGGGACTTGTCCTCTTCTCGTACTACAATCTTCTCTTCGCCAACGGTCTCGAGAAGTTCGCGGACGAGGCGGCAGACGCAGGGATAGACGCCGTGCTCGCGGTCGATCTGCCGCTTGAGGAGCGCGACGAACTTCTTGCGGTCCTTAGGCCGCGAGGGATGTCCTACGTTCCGCTTATCGCCCCCAACACGCCGATCGGGCGCGTAAAGGCGAGCGCGGAGGGGCTTGAGAACACGTTCCTCTACGTCATCACCGTGAAGGGCATCACTGGCGCAAGAAAGGAGCTCCCGAAGGAGCTATCCTCGCGGCTCGACGAGGTTCGCGCCGCGGTGAAGCTTCCGATCGCGGCGGGGTTCGGCATTTCCTCGAAGGAGCAGGCCGACGAGATATGCCGCCATGCCGACGGCTATATCATCGGCTCTGCACTCGTCAAGAGGTTCGGCGCTCAATCATGAAAATCAAGGTCTGCGGAATCAACGACGCCGTGTTCGCGGCGGAGGCGGCTCGCCTTGGAGTCGACTACCTCGGCTTCATCTTCGAGCCGTCGTCGCCCCGCTTCGTGACGCCAGAGAAGGCGAGATCAATATGTTCATGCCTCAAGCAGCGCCATGAGGCGATCGACTCCTCTGCGTCTCTGCGTCTCTGCGTTGAAAAAAAACCGGTACTTGTAGGCGTGTTTGTCCGCGAGACCCCCGCCGAAATCATCGCGACGATGCGCCGCGTGGGACTCGACGTCGTCCAGCTGCACCGCCGTGCGACCGGAGAGGATGTCGCCGCGCTCAAGGCCGCGGGCTACGAGGTGTGGACGCTCGCCGGCGGCGCGGAGGGCGACGGAGTGCTCTTCGACTCGTCGCACGGCGACGGAGATACGGCGTTCAGGACCGGCGGCTTCAAGTCGATACTCGCCGGGCGCATTGGTGTCGAGAACGTCGCCAATGCTCTTGCGCTCAAGCCGGACATTATAGACGTGAACAGCTCCATAGAAACTGCGCCGGGGGTCAAGAGCACAATTCTCCTCGCTGGGTTTCTTGCAAAACTTCATTAATGTATGATCTTTCAGACAGGATTAAGTGATTATGTTTTAGACAGGATTAACAAGATTAACAGGATTAAGAATTTTAGAATGGAGAACAGGAGATACAGGAGTTTTTGGAGGCGCCTTCGGCGCGGGGTCTGGGGTGCAACCCCAGTCTCCCTCCTGCCTCTCCTGTCCTACCTGCCAAAATCCTGTTAATCCTGTAAATCCTGTCAAAAAAAAGAAAGGTTAAAAATGAAAAACCTCGAACAGACCAGAAGGGAAATAGACAGGATAGACGAAGGGCTCGTGAAGCTCTTCCTTGAACGGCTCGCCGTGTCGCGCGATGTCGCGATGGCGAAGCTCGAGACCGGCGGGCCGGTGTCGGATCCGGCGCGCGAGCGCGAGATACTTTCGCGCGTCTCAGTGGCGGCGGGCCCGGAGAACGAGAACGCGGCGCGTCTTTTCTTCACGACGCTTTTCTCGATATCAAAGGCGAGGCAGCGCGGCATACTGAAGGGCGACTCTCCGCTCGTGCGCGAGATAAGGGGCTCGATCGCCGCGCACGCCAACCCTTTCCCGTCGCGTGCGTTCGTCGCGTGCTGCGGTACCGAGGGCTCCTACGCGCAGCAGGCGGCGACGCGGCTCGTGAAGGTGCCGACGATCATGTACTTCAACTCGTTCGAGAAGGTCTTCGAGGCGGTCGAGAAGGGGCTTTGCGCCTACGGCGTGCTTCCCGTCGAGAACTCGGCCGCGGGCTCTGTCACTGCCGTCTACGACCTGATGCAGAAGCACAGCTTCCACATCGTGCGCGCCGTCCGGCTCAGGGTCGACCACGTTCTTCTGGCGCCGCCCGGAGTGGAGCTCTCCGAAGTGCGCGAAGTCGCGAGCCACCCCCATGCGCTTGCGCAGTGCACGGCGTTTTTCAAGTCGCATCCCGAGATCAAGGCGGTCCCCGCGGCGAACACGGCGGTTGCGGCGAAGGAAGTCGCGTCTTCCGGCCGGCGCGACGTCGCGGTCATCGCCTCGCGCTCGTGCGCCGAGCTGTACGGGCTCAGGATCGTGGCGGAGAAGATACAGGACGCCGTGAGCAACTACACGCGGTTCATCTGCATTTCGAAGGGGCTCGAGATATATCCCGACGCGAACAAGATATCGATAATGCTGTCGCTTCCGCATAGGCCTGGGTCGCTTGCCGAGATAATATCGAAGTTCGCCGCGATAGACGTCAACCTCACAAAGCTCGAGTCGCGCCCTGTCCCAGGCGTCGACTTCGAGTTCCGCTTCATCTTCGACTTCGAGGCGTCGCCTTCCGACGGGTCGGTCCTCTGTCTTCTGTCGGAGCTTTCGCAGGACCCGGAGATAGAGCACTTCGCCTTCCTCGGCGCCTACGGCGAGCGATAGCGCCTCCCGGGGCGGCGCTGCCGAATTTTTTCCGAATTTCACCCCTTGCGCCGAGCGGTGAAATTCGGTATCATTCCACCTACATAAAAATTGTCCCAACGGAGGCAGCACTCAATTGAACAGCGAATTTCTCGTCTTTGACCATGTAACGAAGCGGTTCGGCGCGTTGACGGCGGTCAACGACGTGTCTTTTTCCGTCAAGAAGGGGGAGTTCTTCTCTCTTCTCGGCCCGTCCGGGTGCGGCAAGACGACGCTCCTCAGAATGCTCGGCGGCTTCGAGAAGCCCGATTCCGGTCGCATCTACCTTGAAGGCAGGGACATCACCGACCTCGCGCCGAACGAGCGCCGCGTCCACACGGTGTTCCAGAACTACGCGCTTTTCCCGACGATGACGATCTGGGACAACATCGCGTTTTCGCTCAGGCTCGCGAAGCTCCCGAAGAAGGAGATCGAGGAGAAGGTAGACGCGATACTCGACATGATCCAGATGAGCGAGCACGCGTGGAAGTACCCGAACCAGCTCTCGGGCGGCCAGAAGCAGCGCGTCGCGATAGCGCGCGCCCTCGTCGACCGGCCGAAGGTGCTTCTCCTGGACGAACCTCTCGCTGCGCTCGACCTGAAGCTCCGCCAGCACATGCTCCTCGAGCTCGACACGATCCACGACCAGGTCGGCATCACGTTCATGTACGTCACGCACGACCAGGGCGAGGCGATGTCGCTCTCCGACCGCATCGCCGTCATCAACCGCGGCCGCATCGAGCAGCTCGACGGCCCTGCCAAGATATACGAGGCCCCGTCCTCGCGCTTCGTCGCCTCGTTCATCGGCGACACGAACTTCTTCTCCGGCGAGATCGTGGCGAAAGACGGCGACTACTGCACCATCAGGCCGGACGGCTTCCCCGACATACGCGCGTACAACGACAAGCAGCTTGAGGTCGGGCAGAAGGTCGATCTTTCCGTCCGGCCCGAGAAGATCCGCGTGACCCTCGCGCCTCCGCCGCCGGAGAAGGGCGCGTCGATAAACGTCTATCCCTCCACCGTCCAGGACATAGTCTACCAGGGCGTCTACACGAAGTACTGGATAAGCAGCTCGGGCGTGCGCGTCGCGGCCCTCAAGCCGCACTCGCGCTTCCTCCTCGACCAGGAGCCGATCACGTGGAACGACAAGGTCTTCGTCTGGTGGCATCCCGACGACGGCTACATGGTGGAATCCGAGAAATGAGCAGTCCGCTTCGTTCCCGCAGGGCCGAATGGCTCGTAACGGCGCCGTCGTTCCTCTGGCTCGCGCTCTTCTTCGCGGTGCCGGCTGTCATCGTCCTGGCGTTCACCTTCCACGGGCACGACATCTCCGGCGGCGTCGGGGAGTGGTCGCTCTCCACCTGGCGCGAGCTCGTCGATCCCGACTATCCCGCGATCATCTGGAACACGATCAAGATATCCGTCGAGGTCACGATCTGGTCGATCGTGCTCGCCGTTCCGTGCGCCTACGCGATCGCGCGCATGAACCCCCGCTGGAGGGCTATAGTCGCCGGTTCGATAATGCTCCCGTTCTGGACGAGCTTCGTAGTCCGCGTATTCGCGTGGAAGACCATGCTCCATCCAGACGGCTGGCTCCAGGCGTGCTGCAACCTCTTCTCCATCGGCGGGGGGCATTCGACGATCCTCGATTCCGAGGCGGCCGTCGTTCTCGTATCGGTCTATTCCTTCCTGCCGTTCGCGATCATGCCGCTCTACACAGCCGCCGAGAAGTTCGACTTCTCGCTCCTTGAGGCCGCGCGCGACCTGGGGGCCAAGAACTTCTACGCTTTCCGCAAGATATTCCTGCCGGGCATCAGGCAGGGACTCGTCTCGGCCGTTCTCATGGTGTTCATCCCGGCCATCGGCTCGTACGTGATTCCCCAGATGCTCGGCGGCACAAACTGCGTTCTCATCGGCAACAAGATATTCATGCGCGCGATCCAGAACCGCAACATACCGCATGCGTCGGCGCTTGCGACGGTGATGGCGGTCAGCGTCCTCATCCCGATCGGGCTCGCGATGTGGTGGAAGCGGCGCCAGGACGCACGCGACCGCCAGCGGCTCGAGGCGCAGACGGCAAAGCTCTTCACGGCTGAAGGGGGGGCTGCGAAATGAAGCGTTCGATGGTCTCGGTCATGATCCTCGCCGCGGTTCTCGCGTTCCTCTACGTGCCGATAATCCTCGTCGTCGTGTACGGGTTCGTCCCTAACGGCATCTCGATGAGCTTCTTCGGCTCCGACGGCTCGTTCCTCGGCTTCACCGGGAAGTGGTACCGGTACATCTTCACCGGGCACCAGTCGGTGAGGGCGCTGCTGCAGAGCTTCTGGCTCTCGCTCATAATCGCGGGCCTTTCGACCGTTGCCTCTTGCGCGATCGGCACGACGTCGGCGCTAGCGCTCCACAAGTGGCGCGGGCGGCTGCAGTCGATCCACCATGCGCTCGTCTACACGCCGCTCATCATGCCCGACATCCTCATCGGCATTTCGCTCCTCATGCTCTTCGCCGCGTGCCATGTGAACTGTGGCTTCTGGACTATCCTCATCGCCCACATCACGTTCTGCGTCTCGTATGTCGCCATGACGGTGCTCGCGCGGCTCCAGGACTTCGACGACCGCATCACCGAGGCGGCCTACGACCTCGGCGCGGGGCCATGGTACGCGTTCTTCCACGTGGAGCTGCCGATACTTCTCCCCGGCATCGTCGCTGGCGGGCTTCTCGCGTTCACGCTTTCGATAGACGACGTCGTGATCACCTCGTTCGTGAACGGCGCGGGCACGAACACGTTCCCGACCTACGTCTCCTCGATGACGAAGCACTCGCGCAACCTGCCGTCGGTGTTCGCGCTCTCGACGCTGATGCTCGTATTCACCTGTGTTCTCGTCGGCCTCTCGAAGCTCATTACGTCAAAGGGCCAGGCGAAACTCAAGGTCAAGGCCTCCTGAGCCCCGTTTCTGATTTTTCGTACCGCATTGTCCAACGGAGGAAATTGTGGTATAATCATTGACATGAAGATCAAGTTCATCGCCAACATCAAGGGGATATACCTTGGATATTCGTTTGAACCTTCCGATGTAGTGACCATTGGGCGCGAGATCGGAAATACCATTGCGCCGATAAACGTTGACGGCTTTTCGCGTCATCACGCGCGCATCTTCTTCAAGGACGGTGCATGGTATGTCGAAGACGTCGGCAGCACGAACGGCACCTACCGCAACCGCGTGAAGGTCGAAGCCCCGACAAAGATCGAGAAGGGTGATTCGATCAGGTGCGGGCTAATGGAACTTGCCTCGTTTGAATTCGAACCCTCTGCCGCGCCCGCTCCTGTCACCGCGGCCGAGCCGCCGAAGCCGGTTGCACCGGTCAAGCCCACCGAGACAGTCAAGCCCATTGAGCCGCCGAAGCCCATTGCGCCGGTCAAGCCCATTGAACCGCCGAAGCCGGTTGCACCGGTCAAGCCAGTCGAGCCGCCAAAGACAGTCGCGCCTGTCAAGCCGGCGGAGCCAGTTGCCCAGCTTGAGCCAGTGACGCCGCTTGACCCCGTCACGCCTCTAGAACCCGTCGCGCCTCTAGAACCCGTCGCGCCGCTTGAGCCAGTGACGCCGCTTGAGCCAGTTGCCCAGCTTGAGCCAGTGACGCCGCTTGAGCCGATTACGCCGCTCGAGCCGATCACGCCGCTTGAACCGGTCGAGGAACTCAAGCCTGTTTCACCTGTGAAGACGGAGAAGGTCCCAACCCCTGTTGCCGCCCCGGCGACGCTTCGCCGTCCGACGATACCGGGGCTGAAGCCCGGCCTCAAGCCAGGGCTCAAGCTTCCCCAGAAGGGCGGGGCGCTCCCCGCCGGCCTGAAGCTCCCGCCCAAGGGAGGTGCGCTTCCGACGGGCCTCAAGCTTCCGCCAAAGGGGGGTGCGCTCCCGACGGGCCTCAAGCTTCCGCCCAAGCCCGGTCTCAAGCCCGGTCTCAAGGTCCCCGGCAAGGGCGTATGAAGACTTTTTTGAAAAGGAGTAACGAAATGAACATCAAGATTATTGTTGCTGTTTCGGCGTTTGCCGCCCTCTCTCCGCTTGCTGTCCGTGCTGATCTCGTCTCGCGCGACATCGGCGATCCCGAGATGAACGCATGGGAGCCAGGCACGTGGGTCACGTGCGGCGGCGATGTGATCACGCTCGACGAGAGGCCCGCCGATGCGCCGACGAAGGCCAAGTCCATCCGCTTCGAGACGCGCTACGGCGACCATGCCTTTGGCGGGTGGAGCGCGTCTCCGAAGAAAAACGTCCTCCCCGGGAAGCCGGCCAAGTTCACCGGCTGGGCGAGGCTCGGCAACGACGATTCGTGGGGGATGTCGTTTGAGTTCGTGGACGCAAACACCAACAAGTTCAACATCTCCATGCATGCGCCGGGCAACCCCAAGGGCAAGTTCACCCTGACGCGCGAGTGGCAGAAGTTCGAGATGACCTTCCCCGAAACCGTCGGCAAGAACAAGTCGCCGATCGCATATCCGGTCAAGTTCGAGTCCGTGAGCCAGAACAACTGGGGAGACCGCAACTCGCCGCCCAAGACGCGCCAGTTCGACATGTACGACTTCCGCCTGTGGACCGACATGGAAGGCGTCGCCGACAGGCCCTTCGAGCTGTCGGTCAAGTATCCCGTCGTCGGCAACACGTTCTACTACGCCGAGGGAGACCCGGCGATCGTCGTTTCCGCCGGCAGCTGGATCGGCGAGGAGAAGACGCTCACCTTCAGGGCGAAGGCGGTGTCTGCGGCAGGCGAGGAGAGGAAAATCGACATTCCGCCGCTGAAGGTCCTCGACGGCGCGAGCCAGATGGTGAAGCTTCCATTTGACGAGCCTGGCGCGTACAAGGTCGAGATAGCCGTCGACGGCTTCCCGAAGCCGTTTGTCGAGAAGTCCCGCTACGTCGTCTGTCTCCATCCGCGGGATCTGACCGACGAGGAGAAGGAGGCGTCGCCATACGGAATCAATGTCCATGGCGGCGGATATGTCGGCTATGAGAAGTTCGCCCGCCTCGGCTTCACCTGGGTGCGCGACTATGCTTACAACTTCCACTGGATGCGCCGCGCGCGCGGCGACGGCAAATACGCCGGCTGGCCGTGGTACCCCAAGATCGTCAAGGCCGCGGAGGATGTCGGCATCAAGACGCTTCCGTGCCTGATGGGGGCAGTCGAGATCAAGCGGGACGCGACAGGCGAAAACGATCCAAGCTATACGCCGAACAAGGAATGGCGCCGCCAGATGGCGCTCGCCGTCTCGACCTTCGACACGCTGACTGCGTTCGAGCTCGACAACGAGGTGGACGGTCTCATGTTCAAGACGCTCGACGGCTACGGGCGCTACTGCCAGGCGTTCGGCGACATCGTCAAGGCCGCTCGTCCCGATGCGCGCGCCGTGGCGCCGGGCCTTGCCGGCATCTATGTCGAGCAGTCGCAGAAGCTCGTCGAGAAGGGGTATTTCCGCAACATCGACGTGGTGAACGGCCATCGCTACTGCGGCAAGGACGGCCCTGAATACTCAAAGGCTAACCTCAACACCGGCATGAGCGAGGCGAAGCCGGCGTACCTGCGCGACGTGTGGCGCCACTGGAAGAAGGCGGCGACGTGCGACGGCAAGTTCCGCGAGCTCTGGGTCACCGAATGGGGCTGGGACACGCTCGCAGGGCAGCCCGTGAGCGAGTGGGAGCAGGCCGCGTACCTCCAGCGCAAGTGGGTGCTCGCGATGGGCAACGGAGTCGAGAAGATGTTCTGGTACTGGTACTACGACGACGACACCGACACGCCCAACTACTTCTTCGCCGGCTGCGGCATCTTCGACCGCAGGCGCAACCCGAAGCCGTCTGCCGCGTCCTTCGCCGCGCTGAGGACGTTCATCCCCGGAAAGTACGAGTACATCGGCACGGCCAACCTCGGGCCCAACCACATGGTCCAGATCGTAAGGGCCGACGGCAAGGTCGTCGCCCTTGCCTACAAGATCAAGAAGGACGGGCCGGACCTCGAAATCAAGGACGAGAAGGCGGAGCTTGTCACAGACATGTTCGGACGCGAGCTCAAGGCCTCGAACAGCCGCAAGCTCGACATCGCGCCCACGTGGTACGTCGGCCTCGACGAGGACAGCGACTGGCTCAAGCAGTGCCCGATCGACATCGAGAGCGACTTCTACGTACGCAACGTCGGCGGCGAGCCGGTCCGCGTCGAGGTCGCGCAGCCCGGCAAGTTCGAGTACTCCGTCGAGCCGCCGAAGGGCTGGACGGTCGAGAAGAAGCCGTACGGCTTCGACGTGACTGGGCCTGCGGGGCTCAAGCGCGGCAATACGTCGTTCACCGTCACCGGCAAGAACGGCAACGTCTCGAAGACGATGGCGATCGAGGTCGACATCGTGCCGCAGGCATACGCTAAGTCCAGGGCCGCGAATTTCGACGGCGCGTTCACGATGAACGTCACGAACCAGTCCGCCGACGACCAGGACTTCACCGTCAAGGCGGAGCTCCCGAAGGGCTGGTCGATCGAGCCCGCCGTCACGCAGACGGGTGTGCTCAAGCCCGAGGAGACGAAGACGCTTGACTTCAAGCTCGTGAAGTCCGCACCGGTGGATCCGGCTGCGAAGGGCGCGGCGAATCCGAAGCTGTCGATCGTCAACGCGAAGGGGATGCAGGTCGACTACGCGCCTGTAATCCCGCGCACCTGGACGATGCGCCGCATTGACCTTTCGAAGATAAAGTTCGACGGCGACCTCTCGGATTGGGACGAGCGCTACCGCGTAAACAGCTTCATGATCGGGCCGAACGGCGACAAGGACCCGACCAAGGTCTACATCGCCTACTGCGACGAAGGACTCGTCGCGGCGCTCGACGTCGACGACTCGCGCTGCTTTACGGCCGACCCCGGCAGCTTCTGGCGCGCGGCCGACTGCCTCGAGATCATGATTACGACTCCAGACGGCGTCAAGTTCAAGCCAGACGAGCCGTGGTCGCTCTTCGACCACCAGATGTGGTTCTGCCCGATGCTGAAGGACAAGAACGTGTTCTGCGGCTACTGGGGCAACTGCAAGGGGCAGAAGGTCTACAAGAAGTCTGGCGATGACGTCAACGCGAAGTGGAATGGAAGCGCGGCGAAGTGCGTGCCGGACGACTCCCGCTCCGGCCTCGTGAAGACGCCGCGCGGCTACCGCGCCGAGATGTTTGTCCCGGCCGCACAGCTCACTGGATGGGAGAAGATGAAGCCGGGCGCCACGATCGGCCTCTCGTTCACTCTCGTCGTCGAAGACCTCAAGAACTCGCAGCACGAGCTCTACTGGCCGAACTCCAAGCGCGACAACCTCATGAAGAAGCCGTGGACTTGGGCGAAGGTCAAGCTCGAGAAGTAAACGGAGAGTCTATGACGGCACCTGAAAAGGCAATCTTCGTCCTTTCGCTCGCGGCGGCGCTTGCCGCTTCTGCATCTGGCGCTTCAATCGAACGCCCCTCGACGGTCGTAAAGACCGCCGACGGCTGGCGTATTGTCTATGCGCTCGGTTCGCCGGTGAAGGTCGACTACCTCATGCTCAACAACGCGCCTGCCGGAGCCTGGTCGCTTACAGTGGACTCGTGGGAGTTCGCACGCGGGGAGAAGCTTCCCGAAAACCTCAGCACCAACTTGCCGAAAGCCGTATCCGCTTCTCGGTTCCAGTTCGAGGTCAAGGGTGGCGCCGATCCGAAAATGGGCGGCCTCCTGCTCAAAGCAGCGGATCTTTCCGACAGGACCGCGGTCGAGGCGTCTAGGCGCCTGTACGTCGAGAAGAAGGGCGACCGTGTTTTCGCCGATTTCGGCGGCGAGACGGCCGTGCGCGGCGTCTATGTGCCTGCTGGCTCGAGCGTCGAGGTCTACGGTTCGTGGTCGCCTTCCCTTGCCGATGGCGGTCTTGGCTCCCCGATTCTTGCCTCGCGCACGGAGAAGGATGGACGCCTCTACGTCGAGTTCCACGATGTCCAGAGGTTCTGCTACTTCGCCGTGACTGGCGTTGGCGCGCCTAAGGACATTGAGTTCGACGTAGTCCCCTACGGCTATGCGAAGCACCTGACTAACGAGACGTGGAAGCAGAAGCTTGAGCGCATGAAGTGGTGGACGGACGCGAGATTCGGCATGTTCATCCACTTCGGTCTCTACGCCGTTCCAGCGCGGCACGAGTGGGTGAAGTCGAACGAGCGCATTGGCGACGAGCGGTACCGCGAGTACTTCGAGACGTTCAATCCGTCTCGCTTTGACGCGAAGGCCTGGGCAAAGGCCGCGAAGGGCGCGGGCATGAAGTATGCCGTCCTAACCTCGCGCCACCACGAGGGCTTCTCGCTCTTCGACACGAAGTTCTCCGACTACAAGATCACAAATACGCCGTTCGGCCGCGACTTAGTCAAGGAGTTTGTCGACGCTTTCCGCGCCGAGGGGCTGAAGGTCGGCTTCTACTACTCCCTGCTCGACTGGCATCATCCCGACTACACGATCGACAAGATGCACCCGCGTCGCAGGAACCCCGAGATGTTCGGCGCAGGCGGGGAGAACGTCGACTACTCGAAGGAGAACGAAGGCCGCGACATGGCGAAGTACCGCCAGTTTATGAAGAACCAGGTGACGGAGCTTCTTACGAACTACGGCAAGATCGACATAATCTGGTTCGACTTCTCCTTCCCCGGCAAGAACGGCAAGGACCGCTACGACTGGGATTCCGAAGGTCTCGTCCGTCTCGCGAAGAAGCTTCAGCCTGAAATCATCATCGACAACCGCCTCGACCTCACGGATTGGGAGGACGGCTGGGATTTCGCGACGCCAGAGCAGAGCAGACCGGCAGGATGCGTTGAGGTGAACGGCAGGAAAGTTCCGTGGGAGACATGCCAGACGTTCTCCGGCAGCTGGGGCTATGCGCGCGACGAGTCGAGTTGGAAGAGCGCCTACCAGTGCATCGAGCAGCTGGTCGACGCCGTTTCAAAGGGCGGCAACGTCATCATGAACGTCGGGCCGACGGCGACTGGCGAGTTCGACTATCGCGCTCTCGAGCGCCTTGCGGACTACGGCAAGTGGCTTAGGGTCAACGGAGAGTCGATCTACGGGTGCGGCCCCGCGCCGGAGGAGTTCGCGCCGCTTCCCGGGACGACGCTGACCTACAACCCCAAGACTAACCGCCTGTACATGCACATGCTTTCCTGGCGGTTTGGTACGTTCCAGGTCCCATTCGGCGAGCGCGTGAAGTGCTGTCGGCTGCTGAACGACGGAAGTGAACTCAGGTTCCGCTGGAACACTCTTCATCTTCCGGTGGAGAAACCGCCGGTGGAGATACCGGTCGTGGAATTTATCTTAAAATAGACAAGGAGAAAACAAAATGGACATGGTAACACTGCTGCTCGCGGCGACAATCGCATTGCCGCCATTTGGAGACGTAAAGGTGGTCGACGAAATCGACTGCACCAAGTCGGATCACCGCTTCGCGGACTGGCCTAAGGGCTCGAGCCGCGTGGAGAAGGTCCTCGGCAAACCCTGCCGAGTTCTCGACGTGCAGTCGGAAACGGCGTCCTACCTCGACTGGCGACTTGGCGAGGGCAAGGGGCTCAAGCCAAACGCCGCATACGTCGTCGTGATCGAGTATCCCGACGACAAGCCGCGCGCGTTCCATGTCCGCAACTACGGCAACAACTCGCGTCGCTCGTTCTACACCGGGCGTTCCAACGGGGACGCCTTCGAGGGCCCGATCGTCCACCACAAGCCAGAGTCGCTGAACCTTCCGCAGTCCGGCAAGTACGAGAAGTGGACGTCGCTTACCTTCCTCGGCGAGAGGGCCGCGAACCGCCGCGATCTCGGGAAGGACATGGCCGAGAAGACCGGCGAGAAGCAGCTGCTCGACATCGCTACCGACGGCTTTGAGGTCGCCATCTCGCAGTACAAGCGCCCATGGCACCCCTGCTCCGAGGGAATTGCCGTCTCGCGCATCCAGCTCTGCGAGATCCTCGACGAGAAGGCGGCGTGGGCCAAGCTTAACCTGCCGCCCGCCCCGCTGCCGCGGCGCCACATCTTCTGGCGCGAGGAGATGAGCGACGGTGTCATGGCAAAGGACAGTCTCTGCCCCGGCAACGGCGGTCTTGACTGGATCGAGCAGAAGTTCCGCGCGATGAAGATCTTCGGGCAGAACACGTACTGCAAGGACCTCCTCGAATTCGGCCACAACCAGCACTGGGACTGCCACTGGAAGCACGGCAAGCCTGGCGGAAAGTCGTTCAAGTGGATGTGGGCGTGCGACGCCTACTACGCCGATCTCTGGTCGAAGATCGTCTCGCTTGCCGTGGAGAAGTACGGGTTCGACCTCCTTCCCTACTACGAGTACGGCGGGGCGGCCGGTGATCCCAAGGAGGCGCTCGGCCCCCAGAAGCGCGCCGAACCGCTCGACATCGACAACAAGCCCGACCGCAAGGCGCGGGGCGCGAACTACACGCACATCTGGTGGTCCGAGGGCAAGCTCCGCGTCGACATCACCGACCCCGACACTCTCGAAGAGCTCAAGTACATACTCGAAGGCACGATACTCCGCTACAAGGACCTGGTCGACAAGGGGGCCTTCGTCGGCGCGCTGATGCGCCCGCGTCCCGGCCACTGGGCGATCAGCTTCTCCGACAAGACGCGCGCGCGCTTCGCGAAGGAGGAGAACGGCGGCAGGCCCGTGTCGCGCGCGGACATCAAGAAGGACAAGGCGCTTTACAACAAGTACATCGCCTGGTACGGCAAGAAGCGCGCGCAGTTCATGGACGAGATACGCAAATACCTTGAGGAGAACGGCGTCAAGAACGCGATCTCCATCCTCGAGAACGACGATTCCGAGACCGGCTATCCCCTTGCGGACGGCGGCAGCATGACGACCGACGACCTCGCCTACTGGAAGGAGAAGCTCCCCGGCAAGAAGATCGTCGACGTCAACGACCCGAGCGTCGTCGGGCAGCATCGCTACCTCAAGGCGCTCAAGACCCCGGCCGGCACGTGGGGCCCGTGGGAATGGCAGCACGCCTCGCCTGCCTGCGACCCTGAGCACTACAACGACCTCAGGAACGTCTGGATAGCGCTGCCGTTCCACGCTCTCTTCACCGTGACCGACCCCGAGTGCCTCTCCGCGTTTGCAAACGGCAACGGCACGGCGACGCTGATTCGCCACTACGACCTCAACGAAGGCACCTTCGACAGCGAGCCACTCCTCGATCCTAACGGCAATCCCGTCAAGAACGGGAAAGGCGAAGTCGAGAAGAGGCCGATCACCGGCTACGCGATGGCCGACTGGGAACACGCCGGGCGCGCCTGCATGATCGCCGAGGTCAACGCGATGGCGAACGGCGATCCCGTGAACCTCGGCTACCTGATGGGCTCGAACTACACGCGCGGCTTCCCCGTGCCGGTCAGGGAGTTCAACCTGAACTTCCTCGCGCTTCCCGCGCTTCCCTCGAAGGTGGTTAAGGGCGCGTGTTCCGATCCTGAGGTCGTCCTGCGCGAGATCGACTGCTCGAAGCTCGGAGTCAAGGCGAAGTACTATGCCCTTGTCCACACCGGCTGGAAGGAGAAGAACGACGTCAAGGTCAAGATCCCCGGGGCGAAGGGCGAAGTCGAGTTCGCCGCCTACGGCAAGTCCAGGGCCCTGAAGAACGGCGTGCTCGAGTTCAAGACTCTCAAGCCGTTTCAGCTCCTTGCGATCAAGTCCAAGTAAAGGCAGACATGAAGAAGGCATTGCTCGTGGCCCTTGCGGCCATGGCCGCTTCCGCGTTTGCGGAAGGGCCCAAGTATGTGTTCCTCTTCATCGGCGACGGAATGTCCGTTCCGCAGCGGATGACGGCGGACGAGTTCTCTGTCAAGAAGGGCGACGGGCACCTCGCGATGAACGCAATGCCGTTCACCGCGACGACCCGCACCTGCAGTGCGGACTCGCTCGTCACCGATTCCGCCGCGGCGGCGACTGCCATCGCGTGCGGCACGAAGACGAAGAACCACTATTCCGGCGTTGATTCCGACGGCAGGCCGCTGTACTCGAGTGCCTTCTCCGCGAAGAAGGCCGGCCGAAAGGTCGGCATCATCTCCACCGTGACGATCACGCATGCAACGCCGGCCGGGTTCTACGCGCACCGCACCAACAGGGGGGACGCGTACGGCATATCGCTTGACCTTGCGGACTCGGGCTTTGACCTCTTCGCGGGCGGCGGTCTCGACGTCACCGAAAAGAACTCGAAGGGACACAAGAGCTACGCAGAGTTCGGCGACGCCTACGAGTACGCCAAGTCCAGGGGTTACCGCATCGTGACGACAAAGGACGAGTTCCTCTCCCTCGGGCCTGGCGACGGCAAGGTGCTCACAAAGTTCACGAACGGCCCGCTCGAGACGGCGATAGACGCGGACGGTTCGCAGCCGACGCTCGCCGAGCTTGTGGCGAAGGGCATCGAGATGCTTGACGGAGAGCAGGGCTTCTTCATGATGGCCGAGGGCGGCAGAATCGACTGGGCCGGGCACGGCAACGACGCGGCGACGAACCTCCGCGACGTCCTGGCGCTCGACGAGGCGGTAAAGGTCGCTCTCGCATTCCTCGACAGGCACCCCGACGAGACGCTAGTCGTCGTGACGGGCGATCACGAGACCGGAGGCATGTCGATGGGCTTCGCTGGAACGGGCTACGCGCTCTACATGGACCGTCTCGCGAACCAGACGATGTCCGTGGGCAAGTTCGGCACCATGGCGACGAAGCTGTTCGAGGAGAATCCGGACATCACGTTCAAGGACGTGAAGCCGCTCATCGGCGAGGCCTTCGGGTTCAAGTTCGAGGGCGACGTCAAGAAGGACCCCATGGTTCTGACGAAGAACGAGCTCTCCTCGATCGTGGAGGCGTTCGAGCATGACCGCGAGTTCCACAGGTCGAAGGTCGAGGAGGATTCGGCGTACGACGGCGCGAAGCGCTATCTGCTCGGCGGCGAGTGCCGGCTCGTGATGTCCCACAAGTGCGGCATCGGCTGGAGCTCTAGTGCGCATACGGCGATGCCCGTCCTCACTACGGCGAAGGGACGCTGCGCTGAGCGCTTCTCCGGCTTTATCGAGAATACCGACATATCGAGGATCATGAAGGCGTTCTACGAATGAAAAAGGCCCTGCCCGTCGCCGTGCTTGCGCTCTGCTGCGCGGCGCTTCTTGTCGCGCCGGGGCCGCGGCGCCTTGCGGACGACGGGCTGAGGACTGTCAGGGCGGAAGTAGTCGAGACCGACGACACGGCCCTCCAGCTGCACGGGCTGGTCGAGTTCGGCACGCAGAAGCTTGCGGTGCGGCTCCCAGACGGGCGCGTGTTCGCGGCCGCGAACGAGCTAAGGGCGCAGATGGAGCTGGACAAGAAGTTCTCCGTCGGCGACACGGCGCTTGTCGTCCTCCCGCCTGCCGCGAAGGACGACGACATCCTCGTTGCGCGCGACCACTGGCGGATGGGCTGGGGCTTCGCGTTCTTCGCCGCGTTCTGCGTTCTCCTGTGCGCGTTCGGCGGCTGGACAGGCGCAAAGGCGCTTTTCAGCTTCATGTTCAGCTGCCTTGCCGTCTGGAAGCTGCTCATACCGCTTGTCCTTGCGGGATGGCATGCCTCCGCCGTCTGCTTCGTCACTGTCGCCGTGCTTACGGGCGTCATCATGTATCTAGTCGCGGGATGGAACAGAAAGGGGGCGGGGGCGTTCGCGGGGTCCATGCTCGGCGTGTCGGCCTCACTTGGGCTCGCCCATTTCTTCGGGCGCGTGATGCACGTCAACGGCGCGACGATGCCGTTCGCCCAGCAGCTCATATACTCCGGGTTCTCTGGAATCGATCTGCAGGACGTCTTCATGGGCGCGATCGTCCTCGCCTCTTCTGGAGCGGTGATGGACCTCGGCATGGACATCGCGGCAGGCGTGGAGGAGGTGCACAGGCGCAGCCCCTGCCTCGGATTCCGCGAGCTCGCGATCTCGGGCTTCCGCATCGGCAGGGCTGTGGTCGGCACGATGACGACGACGCTCCTTCTCGCCTATTCGGGCGGATATCTCACGCTTCTCATGGTGTTTGCGGCCCAGGGCACGGCCCCGCTTGATTTCCTGAACTCCACCCTCGTCTCGGCGGAGCTCGTCAAGACGCTCGTCGGCAGCTTCGGCCTCGTTCTCGTCGCGCCGTTCACGGCGATTGTCTCGGCGGCGCTCTTCTCGCGCGGCGACAAGGAGGGCCGCTGACATGTCGGGTGCGGCGGAGAGGTCTCCGGGCGGCTTCGTCCTCAAGTCGAAGTTCAAGCCGACGGGCGACCAGCCCGAGGCGATCGCCGCGCTCTACGAGGGGCTGAGGCGAGGCGAAGACCGGCTTGTCCTCCAGGGCGTCACGGGGTCTGGGAAGACGTTCACGATGGCGAACCTGATCGCGAAATGGGGACGCCCTACGCTCATACTTTCGCACAACAAGACGCTGGCCGCGCAGCTCTTCGCGGAGCTCAAGGAATTCTTCCCACGGAACGCGGTCGAGTACTTCATTTCCTACTACGACTACTACCAGCCTGAGGCGTACATCCCTCAGACCGACACCTACATAGAGAAGGACGCGTCGGTCAACGAGGAGATCGAGCGCTACCGCCTCGCGGCGACTAACGCGCTCATCGCCAGGCGCGACGTGATCGTCGTCGCGTCCGTGAGCTGCATCTACGGCCTCGGCGAGAGCGACGAATACCGTGACCTCGCGGTCGGCTTCAAGGTCGGGGGGGCGATGTCGCGCGAGCGCCTCCTCGCCCGTCTCGTGGAGGCCCAGTACGTCAGGAACGACTATGACTTCGCGCCTGGCGCGTTTCGCGTGCGCGGGGACGTTGTGGACATCTTCCCCGCATACGAGACGAAGGCGATCCGCGTCGAGTTCTTCGGCGACGAAATCGACTCCATCCGCGAGCTCGACCCCTTGACGGGGAAGTGCGGCGTCTCGATGCCGGCCGCCGTCGTCACGCCGGCGAAGCAGTTCGTCATGGGGAAGGACAAGTTCGAGGCCGCGTTCGCGCGCATCGAATCCGAGCTTGACGACCGCCTGAAGTTTTTCGCGTCGAAGGGCAAGCTGCTCGAGGCGCAGCGCCTCAAGGAGCGCACGGAATACGACATCGAGATGATGCGCGAGCTCGGCTACTGCAACGGCATCGAGAACTACTCGCGTCCGCTCTCCGGCCGTGCGCCCGGCTCTCCGCCAGAGTGCCTTCTGGACTATTTCCCCGACGACTTCCTCACGATCATCGACGAAAGCCACGTGTCCGTCCCGCAGATACGCGCGATGTACAACGGCGACCAGGCGCGCAAGTCGAAGCTCGTCGAGTTCGGCTTCCGCCTTCCTAGCGCAAAGGACAACCGCCCGCTCACCTTCGACGAATTCAACGCGAAAGTCCACCAGATAGTCTACTGCTCGGCGACGCCGGGAGACTACGAGTACGGGCAGTCGAAGACGGTCGCGGAGCAGGTCATACGCCCGACCGGGCTTCTCGACCCGCAGATCGAGATCCGTCCGCTCGCGAACCAGATCGACGACCTCGTCGCGGAGATTGAAAAGGTCGTCGCGGAGAAAGACCGCGTGTTCGTGACTACGCTGACGAAGCGCTCGGCTGAGGATCTTTCGCAGTACCTCCACAACGAGGGGATCCGCGTCGAATATCTGCACAGCGACATTGACGCGATCGAGCGCGTCGCTATTCTCCAGCGCCTGAGGAAGGGCGAGTTCGACGTCCTCGTGGGTATCAACCTTCTGCGCGAAGGGCTTGACCTCCCGGAAGTCGCGCTCGTCGCGATTCTCGACGCGGACAAGGAGGGCTTCCTCCGGTCGACGACATCGCTCGTCCAGACCGCCGGCCGGACGGCACGCCACGAGAAGGGGCGCGTCATACTCTATGCAGACCACCGGACGGACGCGATACGCGACCTTCTCCGCATAACGAAGGCGCACCGCGCGAAGCAGATCGCGTACAACGAGGAGCACCACATTGTGCCGAAGTCTGTGAAGAGGGCGATCAACGAGTCCGCCTACGTCTTCGCGTCCGGCAAATCCGCCGGCGCCACGGGCGTCGTTGTCCCGTCGGAGGCGCTCGACCGTGGAGACGTTATTCTTGAACTCGAGCGCGAGATGCTCGAGGCGGCAGACGATCTCGAGTTCGAGCGCGCGGCGTATCTGCGCGACCAGATCGCGAAGCTCAAAAGGACCGTTTCTGAAACCACGAAGCCCGCGAACCGCGCGAAAGGGAACCGCGCGGCCGGGAGGAAAGGCGGCAGAAGATGAAGAAAGACGCACACGACAAGTACAGGGAGCTGAGTTCGCAGAGCGCCGTCAGCCGCGCGCTGCATTCGATCCGCACACGATACTCGCTTGCGACGGCGTTCTTCCTGCTGTTGAGCCTCCTGGTGTTCTACATAGGGGGGCGCATCGTCCTCGTCCACATGATGCGCGAGGCGGAACGCCAGGTGGAGGAGATAGGGTACGACATTTCGCGCCTTGCGTACAGCCAGGCCGAGGCGGTCGCGCGGGACTGCAGGAAGTCGACGGCGGACATTGCGCGGCTTGTCGCCTCCGGCGAGCATCCGTCCATGGTCCTCTCGCGGCCGGAGTTCGGCATGATCTCCCTTGTCCTCGAGTTCTCCGGAGATGGCGTCTTCAAGTCCGGTGCGGCGAGGGGCATCGACGGAGTTGTTCAGATTTCGCCTGCCGACATCGCCCCCTACGCCGCGCACTTTTCCGAATGGCTGGGGCCGAAGCGCGACGAACGTTCGCCGGCCGTCGGCCTTGTCCTGCTGTGCGGGAGGGCGCACTATGTGTTCAGGGGCCAGTCCGACGACGCGGGGCGGACTTGCATCGTCGCCGGCGCGCCGTTCAGCTCGTCAATGTTCACTTCGAGCGTCAACGACGGATTCTCCGGCCTTGAAGTCCGCGTCGTGAACCGCAAGGTCGCGGTCTCTGTGTCCGTCGCGCCGTCCTCGGGCAGGAAGGTCGGCGATGACGGCTCGTCCTCGTTCGGAATCGCGCCGATGCTTTCCGAGGCAATAAACTTCTATTCCGGCGGATTCTGGAATCTCGGGGCCAATCCATACGAGGCTGTGTTCGCGCTGCGCGACATCGCCGGAAACGCCGTCACGATGATCTCGGTCTCGCTCCCGCAGTCGCTTTCCAACGTCACCCGCTCTGCGCTCGGCCGCTTCACGTTCTTCATCGCAGTCGTCGGAATAGTCCTTGTGCTCCCGATCTTCTGGTTCCAGGGAAGAGTGCTCCTGAACCCCCTGACGAAAATGACTGAGGCGATAAGGAACCTCGGCGAACACCACAGGGACGTCGACTGCCCCCACCTGGAATGGGAGGGCAGAGACGAGTTCGCCATGCTCGCGATGTCGGTCAACCGAATGCTTGAGACGATAACGGCGAGAACCGTCAAGATCGCCCAGGTGGAGTCGAGGCACAGGGCCCTCATCGACAGCGTTCCAGACGCGCTCGTCGTGTTCGACCGGCGCGGGAGGCTCGTCGCGGTCAACAAGCAGCCAGAGGGAGCCCCGCCGCTGCCGGGAATGACGTTCGGCGAGGCTCCGGATGCGGCGACGTTCGGAGAGGACGGCGCCGGAGCGGTTGCGCGCGCGATAGACGCAGTGTTCGACTCGTCGCCCGTCGAGACCGTCCGGCTTGAGGTCCGCGGTGCAGAGCCGCGGCATTTCGAAATGCGCGTCACTCGCATGGACGAGGTTTTCGCGCTTGCTACGATACGCGACGTGACGAAGGAGGTCGCGGAGCACAGACTGCGCCTGGCGGCGGAATCGCGTGCGCTCGACGCGTCGAAGCGCGAGTCCCTCACTCTTCTCGCCGCGGGCATCGCGCACGACGTGAACAACGTTCTCTCGGTGATTCTCAACACCGTCGAGTCAGCCGCCGCCGAATCGGGCCGTGGGCTCGACATCGCCGCCATACGCGATGCGGTGAAGCGCGGGTCCAACATGACGAAGGAGCTGATGGCCTTCGCGGGCGACAACAAGGTGAATCTCATGAGGGCCACCCCCGGCTTCTTCGTGAAGGACGTGCAGGCGCTTGTGTCGCACATGGTGAGGGAGAACGTCGCCGTCTCGTACGATCTCGCAGAGGGGCTTCCGGACGTGGACGCCGACCCCAACCAGTTCTGGAAGGTGTTCTTCAACATCATCAAGAACGCAAACGAGGCGCTTGGCGAGAGGCCCGGCCACATAACGCTAGCGACGGACGCGTTCGAGATGACCGAGGAGGCCGCCGCCACGTTCATGTCTGAGCGACCCCTGATTCCCGGGCCGGGCGTCGTCTTCAAGATCACGGACGACGGTCCCGGGATACAGCCTGATCTGCTGCCGAAGCTTTTCGACCCCTATGTGTCTTCCAAGGCCATGGGGCGAGGCCTCGGCCTTGCGACGGTCCGCACGATCGTGGAGGCTCACGGCGGCGGCATAAAGGTGGAGAGCGTCGTAGATCACGGCACGACCTTCACCATCTACCTGCCCCAGACGAAGATGCCGGCCGACGCCGCGGAGTCTTTCGAGGCGCCGAAGAAGGCCCCCGGGTCGCTGCCGTCGGAGGTTCTTGTAGTCGATGACGACGAGGCGATACTCAAGACGCTGTCGATCCTGCTGAAGTCGCTTGGAGTCGCCGCGCATGTGGCGCGTGACCGCGCTTCCGCGCTTGCAGTGGTGAGGCGGCGTACTAACCGCGTCGACGCCATAATGATGGATGCGCATATAGGGGGTGTCGATGTAGTGCGGCTCTTCGACGCGTTCCGCCTCGCCTCTCCGGAAATCCCCATTGTCGTCGTCTCTGGGTCTTCCGAGGAGGAAATACTCAAGATGTTCGGTTCCCGCAGATACAACGGATTCCTCGGCAAGCCGTTCACGCTCGACGAACTGAAGTCAATGCTGCTTAACATGTTTGCGTGAGTTTTGGTCGATCTGGAGAAGACTCCGCCTCCTCTTTTTGGTATAATATGGGCGTCGCTTTCAGGGTGCGGTTCGCAAGGGCCGCGCGAAGGCCGAACCCAAAAGGAGAAACATGAGCGAGGAAAACATGAACGTCGGCGAAAACGCCGAAAACGCCGAAAACACCGGAAGCGCCGAGAACCTCGGAAGCGCCGAGAACGTCGGCAACACCGAGCGCAGCAATGCATCCAGGATCGTGACCGAGAAGATCGGCGAATACAGCGGCAAGGTCGACGGCTGGGTCGAAGGCGCGCTTGGCGTCATCGGAAACCGCCCGTGGGATTCGTGGCTCGACACGGCGAATGGGTACATCTCCAGGCTTCTGCCTGCGGTGATCGCCCTTGCCGGCATCCTCGCCTGCTTGACCGGCCTTGTTACCATGATAAAGGACGACGCCCCGTTTTCATTGGTCGTGAAGCAGCTTTTTGTCCTCGTCCCGGCGGTCTTTGCCATGCATCTTGCGCCAAAGGCCCTCGCGCTCGCGCGTTCGTTCATCGAGAAGGGCGAGCCCGCGGTCATCCGTCCCGAATTGATGTACATCATGAAAGTGGTGTGCGGAATCGGCGGGCTGATCCTCGGCGCGTACCTGCTTCTGAATTTCGACGGGGCTCTTGCGGTTCTTGCGATATCCGTGATAATCTTCGCCGTTCTGATGGTCATATGCCTTGAGCGTCCCGGCATCGTCGGCGTAAAGCCAGGGTATCCGGTCAACTGCGTCGAGGAGGTTATTGCGCTCGTGCTGTTCCCGATCAGGATGGTCATTGCGCTGCTCACCCTGCTCATCGGCATGGCGGCGGTTGGCGGTCTCGTCTACGGCGTTGTGCAGTGGTTTGACAGCGGAATGTACGCGGCGCTGGTGTTCGGCGCGACTGCGATCGTTCCGTTCGCGATTCCGCTTCTCGTCTATTTCCTCTATCTTGTCGTGGTGTTCACGCTTGATTTCTACAGGGCGATAGTCTCGATCCCGCGCAAGTTGGACGAGCTCAAGAAGTAGGAAAATCCTCTGGCAACGGGGAGGTTACGATGGCAAGACTCCTGGACGACGTATATCTCAAGCCGTTTGAGGCGGCGATACGCGGGCGCGCGCAGCATGCCTTCGACCGGGCGCGCGAACTTACGGCGGGCAAGTGCTCTCTCGCCGACTGGGCCTCTGCGCACGAATACTACGGCCTCCACCGCACGAAGCGCGGGTGGGTGTTCCGCGAATGGGCGCCGAATGCGACGAGCATGTGGCTCGTCGGTGACTTCTCCAAGTGGAAGATCGACCCCCGCTTCGAGTGCTTCAGGATCCCCAGGACCGACGTCTGGCAGTGCAAGGTCGCCGCGGGGCTTATCAAGAAGGGCGACAACTACCGTCTTGAAATGCGCTGGGAAGGGGGGCACGGCGAGCGGATCCCCGCGTATGCGCGCTACGTCGTTCAGGATCCCGAGACCAACCTCTTCTGCGCGCAGGTCTACGAGTCGAAGTACAAGTGGCGCCACCCGTCTCCAACGACCAAGCTCAAGACGCCGTTCATCTACGAGGCGCATGTCGGCATGGGCGGCGAGGAGGAGCGTGTCCACACCTACGCGGAGTTCCGCGACAACGTGCTTCCGCGCGTGAAGAAGGCCGGCTACAACGTCGTCCAGCTCATGGCGATCATGGAGCATCCGTACTACGGCTCCTTCGGCTACCACGTCAGCTCCTTCTTCGCCGCGTCCTCTCGCTTCGGCACGCCCGACGATCTCAAGTCGCTTGTCGACACCGCGCACGGCATGGGTCTCCGCGTCATCATGGACCTCGTCCATTCGCACGCGGTCAAGAACGAGCGCGACGGCCTCTCGCTATTCGACGGAACAGACTACCAGTACTTCCATTCCGGCGCCAAGGGGTGGCACAGCGCGTGGGACAGCCGCTGCTTCGACTACGGGAAGACCGACGTCATACACTTCCTCCTCTCGAACTGCCGCTTCTGGCTCGACGAATACCGCTTCGACGGCTACCGCTTCGACGGCGTGACCTCCATGCTTTTCTGGAACCACGGCCTGGGCGATGCGTTCACGAACTACGGCATGTACTTCAACGGATCCGTCGACGACGACGCGTGGGCATACCTCCAGATGGCGAACCGCGTCATCCACGAGTCGCATCCCGGCGCGATCACGATCGCCGAGGACGTCTCTGGGATGCCGGGCGTCGCCGCGGGCGCGAAGGACTGCGGCATTGGCTTCGACTACCGCATGGCGATGGGCGAGCCGGACTTCTGGTTCCGCCTTGCGGAGAAGGTGCGCGACGACGACTGGCCGATGGACGGGATATTCTGGGAGCTCACGAACAAGCGCGCCGAGGAGAAGGTCGTCTCCTACGTCGAGTCGCATGACCAGGCGCTCGTCGGCGGCAAGACGTTTTTCTTCCAGCTTGCCGACGCCGCTGTCTACTTTGGCATGGCCAAGGGGCAGCACGGCATCGAGACCGACCGCGCGGTCGCGCTCCACAAGATGGCGCGTCTCGCGACGGCCGCGCTCAACGGCGGCGCGTACCTCAACTTCATGGGCAACGAGTTCGGCCACCCCGAGTGGATCGACTTCCCGCGCGCGGAGAACGGCTGGAGCTACCACCACGCCAGGCGCCTGTGGTCGCTGAGGGACGATCCGAACCTGCGCTTCAAGGGGCTCGCAGACTTCGACGAGACGATGCTTTCGGAGCTGAAGAAGTCGCGCGCGCTCTTCGGCGGCGGCGCGAGCGCGATCCCGACAAAGCTCGTGGCAAACGAGCCTGACAAGGTGCTTGCGTTCGTGCGCGGCGACATGCTTTTCGTCTTCAACTTCAATCCGGTGAAGTCGTTCGAGGACTACGGCGTGATAGTGCCGCCGGCGTCCGACTGGAAGCACGTCTTCGACACCGACGAGCCGAGGTTCGAAGGCCAGGGCCGCATCATGCCGGGGATGACTTATTCCCCGTCGCTCGTCCTCGACCGCGGCGAGCTCATCCAGCAGATAAAGCTCTATCTCCCTGCACGGACCGCGATTGTCTTAAGGCGGACAATTTGATATAATACGCCCCACTTCAGACCTCGGACTGTAGCTCAGTTGGTAGAGCACGACACTTTTAATGTTGGGGTCGCGGGTCCGATCCCCGCCAGTCCGACCACCTCCGAAAGTTGACGGTTGATAGGTGCGCTTCCGTCGCGCGGTTTAGCCGTGTAGAGGTGTAGAGGGGGAGAGTTTGTAACGCAGAGGCGCGTGCGCGGAGGGGATATTTCGGCTTAAGGCTAAAAATCGCCGCGCCGCCCGATGGCTCGCCCTCGCTTTCGCTTCGGGTTGGCTCGTGCACCGCACGAGCCACCGACAAGCGGCGGTTACCGCGGGGCTCTCGTTCGGCTACAGGGTCGCGACGGCTCTCACACATCAGACAATTAACCGAGTTTAGCCATAACCGCCGCGCAAGCGGGGCTCGCGTTTTGTAGCGAGCCAAGCCGAGCGAAGCGAGTGCCGAGCCGTGCCTCGGCGCATATCACTGGTTGCGTACGCAAGTCACTCTTACGCCTGCGACCTTCCGCCTGCCTCACCCGCGACCATCGGCTCGGCTTGGCGATAGCCATGCGGCAGAAAACGCATTGCGCCAAAACACGCCCCACCGCGCACGCGCCTTGACTTTCCCCGCCGCTACGCCGACTCTGATCTGCCCCTAATCGACCCTAAACATTACTAATCCGACCTTGCCGCTCGTGCGCGGCAAATCTGCCGAGATTTATATTTTGCAAAATCTTGCCACTCTACCATGAGTGGTTTTGTGGTATAATACCGAACGGCAGAGGGAAAGGATAGTGTCTGTGTTCTCGGCTTTGGCATTCCGGCGCAGGCCGGGAGTCGCCTCGGCGACGTTATGAGCGACCTAGGCGCGGTCTGCACCGCGACGCGGCCCGGCGAGTGTCGCGAATACCGAGCGGCGAGAGCTCGAAGAGCGGAGTCGACGCGTTCGCCCGAGGCGAGCTGCCCGGCCGGAGCCGGACTTGCAGGCGGCAATCGGCGAAGGAGTGTTTCGGCGCGACGATTGGAGGGCGCAAGAATCGCGCCACAAGAAGGCAAATCGCGCGCGTCCGCTTAGCCCGGCACGAGCACAGGCGAAAAATCGTGAAACTCCAGCGCCTATGTCGCCTATGTCGGTGACCGATTGGGGATTTTGTGGTATAATAGTGCGCATGAACACGAAAATACTCTCTACGTTGGCGGCGGGGCTTGCCCTCGCCGGGTGCTGCACATGCGACTTCGGCGTCGATCCCAAGGATCCGGTCGTCGGCAACTGGGGCCTCAAGCTCGGCTACGAGAGCATGAACGCCGGCCACATGATCGTCTCGCGCGACGCGGACGGCAAGGCGCAGGCGCTTGTCCTCTGGCGCTGGGCTTCTCCGATACCGATGAACAACGTCGTCGTTGACGGCGGCAAGATCACGTTCGACCATCCGTGGGGCTTCAAGTTCGAGGGTGCTGTCAACGGCAACGAGCTTGTGGCAACCGCGACAAAGAAGGACGGCAAGGTCGAGACGACCGTCACCGGCTGGCGCAACCCCGTCATCAAGCCCGCGTCGACGAAGGACGCGAAGCTCGGCGAGCCGATCGATCTCCTTGCCGACGGCCTCGACGGCTGGAAACTGATGGACGAGAAGGCCAAGAACGGCTGGAAGTTCAAGGACGGCGTGCTTTCAAACGAGCTCGGCCTCAAGCCCGACGGCTCCTGGGCGGGCGGCGGCGCAAACCTCATGTCGAAGCGCACCGACTTCTACGACTTCAACCTCGAGTACGACGTTCGCGTGCCGAAGAAGTCCAATTCGGGTGTATATCTCCGCGGCCGCTACGAGTGCCAGGTGCTCGACAGCTACGGCCAGCCCGTGAACGAGCACAACATGGCCGCCTACTACGGCCGCGTCGTGCCGAAGGTCGCCGCCGAGAAGCCCGCGGGCGAGTGGCAGCACGTCTCCGTCACGCTCTACAAGCGCCATCTCACCGTCGTCCTCAACGGCGTCACCATCATCGAAGACGCGCCTGTCGTCGGCATCACCGGCGGCGCGATCGACGCGAACGAGTTCGTGCCCGGCCCCATCTATCTCCAGGGCGACCACTCCGACGCGGACTTCAAGAACATGATCCTTCGCCCCGCGAAGTAGGCCATGAACGCGCTTTTTGCCATTGTCGCGCTCGTCGCGGCCGCGGCGGCGACGAACAAGTCGCCGGAATGTCCGTCTTCCGTCCCGCCCGGCACGTGGCCGGACGGGAAGAAGGCGGCGTTCTACCTCTCGTTCGACGACGGCTGCCCTACGCAGACGAAGAACGTCTTTCCGCTTCTCGAGAAGTACCGCATTCCAGGCACGTTCTATGTGTGCCCTGAATGGGATCTTTTCAAGAAATACGAGGCAGCGTGGTCGAACGCCAACGAGTACGTCTTCCTCGGCAACCACACGATGACCCACGGCAAGATTCCCGACAAGGCGGCACTTGACAAGGAACTTGCGGGGTGCAACGCTGCGATAGCGCGACTGCGCCCAGGCCAGAAGGGGCCAATCTCCTTCGCGATTCCATCTGCGGAGTCTATGCACAGTGTACTCGAGATAACCGACGAGGAAATCGCCGAGACATACAAGCGCCACAACCTCGTGGAGCGCTGGCTCTGGCACGGATATCCCGTCCAGTGCAAGACCATCCCCGAGATGGAGGCGTATGTCGACGAGGTCATCGAGTCGGGCGGCGTCGGGCATATGGACTTCCACGGCGTTGGGGGCGATTGGCTTGATCCGGGGCTCGAGTACTTCGAGGCCCTGATGAAGAAACTGGATTCACGGCGCAGCGAACTGTGGTTCGCAACTCATATCCAGATCTACGAGCGGCTGAACCGGAAAAAATAAAAAAACAGGAAATTGCCCCCTTGCGTTCGCAAGGGGGTTTTTGGTATACTATATGCCGTTTCCACGGATTGGGGAAGTAGCTCAGTTGGTAGAGCATCACGTTCGCAACGTGGGGGTCGAGAGTTCGAATCTCTTCTTCTCCACCATCCTTTCCGGAGGCTACGTGGGACTGTAGCTCAACTGGACAGAGCGACGGTTTCCTAAACCGTAGGTTCCGGGTTCGATTCCCGGCAGTCCCACCAATGATGCCGGCTCCCCGGCAGAAGGAATATGATAGAATGAACATCGTCTGCCTGGATCTCGAAGGCGTCCTCGTGCCGGAGATATGGATTGCGTTCGCCGAGAAGACGGGGATTCCCGAATTCCGCCGCACCACGCGCGACGAACCCGACTACGACAAGCTCATGCACTACCGCATCGACCTCCTCGACAAGTATGGGCTCAAGCTTCCGCAGATACAGGATGTGATCGGCTCCATGCGCCCGCTCATCGGCGCGGAGGAGTTCCTCGACCAGCTCCGCGAGCGGACCCAGGTGCTCATTCTCTCCGACACTTTCGACCAGTTCTCGCGTCCGCTCATGAAGAAGCTCAACTGGCCCGCGATCTTCTGCAATTCGCTCACTGTTTCCGATGACGGCCGCATCACGGGCTACAAGATGCGCTGCCCGCAGTCGAAGCTCACGACCGTGAAGGCCCTGCAGAGCTGCGGTTTCGACACGATAGCCGCAGGCGACAGCTTCAACGACCTCGGCATGATCCGCGCGTCGAAGGCAGGTTTCCTTTTCCGCTCGACCGACGCGATAAAGAAGGCCAACCCCGACATTCCGGCGTTCGAGACGTACGACGACTTCCTGAACGCGATTTTCGCCGCGCTCTGACGAAATGATCTCCTCCCTACTTCTCGCGGCCGTTCCGTTCGTCTCGTTTCCAGCGCAGGGCGCGAGGCTTCCGGCGATCGACCATGTCTATCTGGCCGGCGCAGTTGCGAAGGGCGATACGAACGTCGTCGTCAACGGCGCAAATGTTCCTGTCTACCGCACTGGCGCGTGGGTGACGCTAATTGAGACGGCCGAGGGGTCGAACGACGTCTCGATAGTGTCGCAGTCTGGCGAGGCGACGAATGTCTGGTTCAAGATCGCGAAAAAGCCCGTTGCGGACCCAAACGCGAAGAGCGCGCCGGAGAAGGTGTGGAAGAAGCTCGACTACGCGAAGGACGAAGCGAAGGAGCCGCCCACGAACAGGGCGCCGAACGAGGTGACGATCGTCGTAGACGCGGGGCATGGAGGCGACGACACCGGCGCGAGGAGCCCGCACGGTTTTTTCGAGAAGGACGCGAACCTCCTCGTCGCCGAACAGCTCAGGGCGGCGCTTTTGGCTCGCGGCTACAATGTCGTGATGACGCGCGAGACCGATGTGTTCATTCCCCTCTACGACCGTCCGAAGGCGGCGCATACGAATGACGCCGACGCGTTCGTGTCGATCCACCACAATGCGCCGCCCTACGACAAGGACCCGAATCTCCTGCGCTACCACACGGTCTATTCGTGGAATCCGATAGGCGAGGCGCTTGCGACGGCCATCAACGCCGAGATGGCTGCGGCGCTTGGCGACACCCTAAAGTCGAACGGCCCGATGCACGCCAACTTCGCCGTTACGCGCAATCCCGAGATACCGAGCTGTCTCGTGGAGGTCGATTTCGTCACTTCGCCCGCAGGCGAGGAGGCAATATGGAATGCCGCGCGCCGGCGCGTTGTCGCAGAGGCGATAGCCGCAGGCATCGACGCGTGGCGCAGGGGATCAACGAAGGACAGGTAAAATGAAATTCGAACTTCTCGTCAAGCTTTCGCTTCTCGCCGCATACTTTGCGGCCCTCATCTGGATCGGCTTCAAATGCCGCCTCGGCGCGGGGTCGGTCGACGGTTTCGTTCTCGGCGGGAGGTCCGTCGGCGCGTGGCTCACGGCGTTCGCCTACGGCACAAGCTACTTCTCGGCCGTCGTCTTCGTCGGCTACGCCGGGCAGTTCGGCTGGAAATACGGCATCTCCTCGACATGGGTCGGCATCGGCAACGCGCTTGTTGGCTCGCTTCTCGCGTGGATAATCCTTGGCCGCCGCACGAGGCTTCTGACGCAGCACCTCGACTCGGCCACAATGCCCGACTTCTTCGCGAAGCGCTTCGACTCCTCGTCGCTCAAGCTCGCCGCGTCGGCGATCATCTTCGTGTTCCTCATCCCCTACACGGCGTCGCTCTACAACGGCCTCTCGCGTCTCTTCTCGATGGCGTTCCCGGGTTTCTCCTATTCCGCGTGCATCGTCGTGATGGCGGTTCTCACGGCGATCTACGTGATCGCCGGCGGCTACCTCGCGACCGCGATCAACGACTTCATCCAGGGGCTCATCATGCTCGGCGGCCTCGTCGCCCTGATTGGCGCGGTGCTTTCGTCGAAAGGCGGCTTTGCCGCCGCTCTCGACGGGCTCGCGCGCGTCACCGACCCCTCCGTTACGACAACGCCCGGCATCTTCACGTCTTTCTTCGGCCCCGATCCCCTTAGCCTGCTCTTCGTCGTGATACTGACCTCCCTCGGAACTTGGGGTCTTCCGCAGATGGTCCAGAAGTTCTATGCGATCAAGAACGAGGACGCGATCAGGAAAGGCACCGTGATCTCGACGCTCTTCGCCTTCGTCGTCGCGGGCGGCTGCTATTTCCTCGGCGGCTTCGGGCGGCTCTTCGGCGACAGGGTCGACGTCGCGAAAGAGGGCTTTGACGCGATAATCCCCGCGATGCTCTCAGGCCTCGGCCCGGGGCTCATTGCGCTGACGGTAATCCTCGTCCTTTCCGCATCGATGTCGACGCTGTCCTCGCTCGTCATGACTTCGAGCTCGACGCTTACGATCGACTTCATCCGCGGGACTATCGTCAAGGACATGACGCAGAAGAAGCAGGTTCTCTGCATCCGCGTTCTCCTCGTTGTCTTCATCGCAGTCAGCGCGGCTCTCGCGCTCGTGCAGTACAACAGCAAGAATCCGATTGCGTTCATCGCGCAGATGATGGGCATCTCGTGGGGCGCGATGGCGGGGTCGTTCCTCGCGCCGTTCCTCTATTCGCTCTACTGGAAGGGGACGACCAAGGCGGCGTGCTGGGCGTGCTTCGTGTTTGCCGTCGTCCTCACGACGGCGAACGTCTTCGGCTGGAAGCCGGAGCTATGGCCCGGCACGAAGATGAACCCGATCCACTCTGGCGCGATCGCGATGCTTGCGGGCTTCGTCATCGTCCCGGTCGTGAGCTGGCTCACGAAGGCGCCCGACCGCCGCTTCACCGACGCGCTCTTCGCGTGCTACGACCGTCCGCGCCAGGTCACGGCTAAGACCGACCTCGGCGACTGATCTATGGCGCTTCTGAACGAGACCCCTCAGGCAAACCGCGTTCGCATCGCATTCTTCGGACTGCGCAACGCGGGCAAGTCTACGCTCGTAAACGCCTTCACTGGCCAGGATCTCGCAATCGTCTCCGATACTCCAGGCACGACGACGGACCCTGTCTCGAAGGCGATGGAGATTCTTCCTCTCGGGCCATGCCTCATCACCGACACTGCAGGGCTCGACGACGAGGGTGAGCTTGGGGAGCTTCGCGTAAAGAAGACTCTGGGCGTTCTCGAGATCACCGACATCGCAATCTGGGTAGAGACGCCGCACGACGCCGACCGCGCCGACTTGCGCGAGCTTTTCCTCGGGGAGTGCCGTCGCCGAAACGTCGTGGTGCTTGACTACAGGCGCGGCGATTCTGTCAACGAACTCAAGCAGAAGATCGCTGGTATCAAGCTTGCCGATGTCGTACCTGGTCTTCTCGACGGTCTTGTAGAAAAAGGCGACCGCGTAATTTGCGTCTGCCCGATCGACGAGTCCGCGCCGAAGGGGCGAATTATCCTCCCGCAGGTGCAGCTTATCCGCGACTGTCTCGATCGCCATGCGACGAGTATAGTCTGCCAGCCAGCGGAACTCCCCGCCGCGCTTGATTGCGCAGGAGCAGGTGCGCTCGTCGTCACCGATTCACAGGCGTTTGGCGAGGTGCGGCGAGCGGTTGAAGGGCATGATGTCCGCCTGACTTCGTTCTCGATTCTCTTTGCGAGGCAGAAGGGCGATCTTGCCGAGTTCCTGAAAGGCGTCGCGGCTGTCAAGAATCTCAAGGACGGCGACACTGTGCTTATAGCCGAGGGCTGCACGCACCACCGCCAGTGCAACGACATTGGCGCAGTGAAGATACCGAAGGCGCTCGCGAAGCTTTCCGGCGGGAAGAAGCTCAACTTCGTCTTTTCGTCCGGTGCAACATTCGGGCTTTCGGACCGTTCCGGAATCGCCCTTGTCGTCCACTGCGGCGGATGCATGCTGACGCGGCGCGAGGTCCTGCTGCGCATCGACTGCGCGAAGGAGGCGGGCGTCCCGATCGTGAACTACGGCATCCTTCTCGCCGCCGCGAACGGTCTTTCCGATGTCTCCGAAATCGGAATCGTCGCATCTTCTATAAGTTAATATGGAAACAACAGAAACAACGTGTAAAAACAACATCATCTTTCCCGCCGCGAAACCTCGCGGCGTTCTTGAACCGGCGGGCGCGTTGCCCGCCGTAAAAGAAGTTGTTTTTATCAGTTGTTAATGTTGTTTTATTCAAAACATGCCAGAACAGGAAATCTAAAATGACCGATTTGTCCGAAATCCTCGATGGTGTCCGCGGCAAGATCGCCGCGGCGTGTGCGCGTGTCGGACGCGACCCTAACGAAGTCGAAATCGTCGCCGTCACCAAGACCCACGGCGCGGAGGTAGTGAAGGAGGCGTGGGACGCCGGGCTTACGATCGTCGGCGAAAACAAGGTGCAGGAGGCGGCGTGGAAAAAGCCAGCGAGCGTCTCCGGTCCGTCGTGGCACCTGATAGGCCACCTCCAGTCGAACAAGGTTCGCCACGCGCTTGAGATCTTCGACTTCATCCACTCCGTCGATTCGATAAAGCTCGCGGACAGGATCAACTTCATTGCCGACGAAATCGGCGCGTCGCCACATATCCTTCTTGAAGTAAACGTCTCCGGCGAGAAGTCGAAGAGCGGCATGAAGCCAGAAGAGGTCGAGCCGACCATCAAGCACATCGTCGAGTCGTGCCCACGAATCACTCTTGAGGGGCTTATGACTATGGCTCCGTTTAGCGAGAATCCCGAAGACGCGAGGCCGTATTTCCGCAGGCTGCGCGAGATGCGCGACGACCTCGAGTCGCGGCTTGGCGTCGGGCTTCCGCGCCTTTCGATGGGTATGAGCGGAGACTACGAAGTCGCCGTCGAGGAAGGCGCGACATGGGTCAGGCTTGGCACGGTGCTCTTTGGCGAGAGGCCAAAGGTCAAGCGTGTCGCCGCGTCGGAGGGCGACGACGGCACGACGCCGGGCGGCGACACCGATACATACGCTGGCTTCGGCGGCCTTGATTCTTACTCTGGCGCCGGCCCGACGGCCAAAGTGCTGGACTGATGTTCCCAGTTGAAGAGAAGATAGATGATATTCGTCGCGCGCTCGCGGCGAACAGGGATGTTGTCCTCACTGCGCCTCCCGGAAGCGGCAAGACTACTTGCGTGCCGCCGGCGCTCTTGGATGAGCCGTGGCTTGTGGGCAAGAAGATCGTCATGCTTGAACCGCGGCGGCTTGCCGCGCGCAACTGCGCGGCCTACATCGCGCGTAGACGCGGCGAGGCGGTTGGAGGCACCGTCGGCTACCAGGTGCGGCTTGAGCGCAAGATTTCCGCGGCAACGCGGCTTGAGATCGTGACGGAAGGGCTGCTCACTCAGCGTCTTCTTTCAGACCCGGAGCTTTCGGATGTCGGGCTCGTGATCTTCGATGAATTCCACGAGCGCTCGCTCCCCTGCGACACCGCGTTTGCGCTCGCGCTCGAAGTGCGACGTGCGCTTAGGCCGGATCTTCGCATCCTTGTCATGTCAGCGACGCTCGACGCCGATGAAGTCGCCGCGCATCTCGGTGACGCCGACATCATTCGCGCCGAAGGGCGCATGTTTCCTGTTGAGACAAATTACCTTGGCGACATGTCGATGACGGCGGCGATATCGAAGGCACTGAAGGAAACGGATGGCGACATGCTTTGCTTTCTGCCGGGAGAGGGCGAGATAAGGCGCGTGCAGGAGGCGGTTGGCGCAGTGCGCGATGTCGATGTTCTTCCGCTCTACGGCAGTCTCCCCAAGGAAGAGCAGGACAGGGTATTTGAGCGCGGCGGACGGCGCAAGGTCATTCTCGCTACGTCGATCGCCGAGACTTCGGTTACGATCGAGGGCATTTCGACGGTGATCGACTCGGGGCTTATGCGTGTGCCGCGCTTTCGCCCTGCGTCCGGGATGTCGGGGCTTGTGACTTTGCCGCTCACGCAAGACCGCGCAGAGCAGCGCAGAGGTCGCGCGGGGCGCTTGCGCGCGGGAGTTTGCTATCGGCTCTGGAGCGAGGGCGAGCAGCAGTCGCGTCCAAAGAAGATGATGCCAGAGATACTTGACGCCGACCTTTGCTCGCTCGTTCTGACAAGCGCGGCGTGGGGTGCGCTTGGGCGCGAGGATCTGCCGTGGATGACACCGCCACCTGCGTCGAACTGGGATCAGGCGGTAGGGCTTCTCAAGATGCTTGGTGCGCTTGATGGCGACGGACGGCTCACGAAGAAGGGCGAGGCGATGGCGAAGCTCCCGATGCATCCAAGGTTGGCGAATATGGTGATTGGTGGTAGCCGTATAGAAGGGGTTGGTGAGGCGTCGCTGCTGGCGGCGATTGTAGAAGAGGGGAATAGAAGCCGCGAGACGGATATTAGGAAGATTGCCGAGGAGATCAGGGAGACGCCGAACCGTCCGTTTTCGAAAAGGGTGCTTCAGTTGGCACGGCGGTTTAACAAAGGGTCAGACCCCTCTGACACAGTAGCTGATACAGCTAAAGCTGCAATCAGCTACTGCAGTCAGAAAGGTCTGACCCTAGAAGGCTCTCTTCTTGCGCTTGCGTATCCTGACAGGGTTGCGAAGAACCGGGGAAATGGAACGTTCCGCATGGTGTCTGGGCGCGGCGCATTCCTCGACCAGTCCGATCCGCTTGCGAAGTCGCCTTATCTCGTCTGCTGCGAGCTCGACGACCGCGCGGGCGATGCGAAGGTCTTTCTTGGCTGTCCCATTGGCGAGGACGAGATCGAAGACCTCTTCGGCGATCGCATAACCGAGGAGCCGTACTGCGCGTGGGACAGGCAGAACGACCGCGTGAAGAGCGTCGTTCGCCGCAAGCTTGGCGAGATGACCCTTGGGGAGAAGCCGCTCTCGGCGGCAGACTCGCGCCACTCGGTGGACGTCGACGCAAGGATATCGGCGGCGCTTCTTGATGGCATTCGCCAGAAGGGAGTCGAGAATCTTCCCTGCTGGACGAAGGAGTCGCGGCAATTCCGCGCAAGAATGGCGTTTTTGTCGCGGGTTTCTGGAAAAGGGTCAGACCCCTCTGACACAGTAACTGACACAGCTAAAGCTGCAGTCAGCTACTGCAGTCAGAAGGGTCTGACCCTAGACGCCAATAAAAATGGGGGTGAGTGGCCAAATCCAACTGATGGGGCGATTCTTGCCGCGTTGCCTGGTTTCATCGGCGGGATGACGAAGTGGAAGGATTTGGAGCGGCTTGACCTCTTTTCGGTCTTTGACTTTATGCTCGCGGAAGCGGGGCATGATAGGCGCGAGCTCGATCGTCTTGCGCCTACGCGCATGGAGGTTCCGAGCGGCAGCCACATGCTGATTCACTACGAGGGTGACGAACCGACGTGCGAAGTGCGGCTTCAGGAATGTTTCGGGCTTATGGAGACGCCGAAGGTCGCAGGCGGGAAAGTTCCTGTCGTAATGACGCTTCTTTCGCCTGCACAGCGGCCAATCCAGATAACGAAAGACCTTGCGGGATTCTGGCGAGAAGGGTACCAGCTTGTCCGCAAGGACATGCGTGGCCGCTACCCGAAGCACTATTGGCCGGAAGACCCGTTCACCGCCGTCGCGACACGTCGCACCGTCAAGCGTGCTGGCCAGGCCTGACGCAGGGTTCTATACGAGCTCTTCGAGGATTGCGTCGCAGACTTCGGTGCCGCGCTCGGTGAGCCGATAGGTGGATTCGTCAATCTTTGTAAGAAGCCCCTCGGCGACGAAGCGGTCGAGGGTTGGCCGCCATTCTGGGAAGCGTGACGAGTCGATTCCGTCACGTGTCCTCAGGCGGAAAAGTGTGCGCTCCTTGAGGTCTTCCTTTTCGCTCACCGTTTCGATGGAAGTGGTCGAACCGCAATGTTTATTGGGGTTTTGCGGGGTCTGTCCCCACCAGTTGCGGGTTCGGGTGAGGCCAACGCGCCCGCATGCGCCTTCGCCGAGGCCAACGTAGTCCTCGCCGCGCCAGACCGCGAGATTGTGGCGGCACTCGAAACCTGGGGCGGCGTAGTTGGAGATCTCGTAACGCTCGAGGCCGATTGACTTTAGGAACCGCGCGGCAGATTTTATGCCGTCCAGAACCGTTTCGTCGTCGGGAACGTTCTTCAGGGCGCGCTCGTTCTGAAGCGAGTAGACGGAGCAGTGGCGCAGTCCCCAGGATGCGAGCGGTGCGAGAAGGGTGTCCGGGTTCTTGGTCGTAGGGTCGCCCGGGTAGCCGAGAATCAGGTCGATTCCGGCGTTGTCGAAGCGAGACTTCACGAGCGCGAAGGCGCGCGACGCGTCGCTAGCGGTGTAGCCGCGCCCCATCGCGCGGAGAGTCGCGTCGTCCAAGGACTGGACGCCCATCGAGATGCGGTTGACGCCGATTGACTTAAGCTCGTCGAGCTTGGCGGGCGTGACGTCGAGCGGGTGGAGCTCCACCGTGAATTCAAACAGTGGAAAACAGGTCTGACCCGTTTTCCACTGTTTGAGCGGGGCACGCAGGGGCGAGAGGTCGCAGAGAGCCGGCGAGCCGCCGCCAAAGTAAAGAGTGTTTGGGGTCGGCGTAGTGTCGGTGTTGGAACGGGTGGGGTTGTGTATGAGAGACTCTAACTCGACCCTAAGCGACTCTACATACTCCGCCCGCGCTGCAGGAGCCGAGCCTGCGCGCGAGTATAGCGAGCAGTAGGAGCAGCGGCTCCTGCAGAAAGGGAAGTGGACATAAAGGTTCAAAAGTCGAAGGGTTGAAAAGTTGAAAGGTTCAAACCTTGAAATGCTTCTTGATCTTTGAAACCTTGTCCAACTTCTCCCACGGGAATGCACTGCGGCCGAAGTGGCCGTAGGCCGCAGTGTCCTCGTATTTCCAGCCCTTTGGCTTGAGAAGCCCGAGGTCCTTGATGAGCGCGTACGGGCGGAAGTCGAACACTTTCCCGGACGCGAGCATTTTTTCGAGCTTCTCGTTCGTGACGCCGTGCGCGGTGCCGAACGTCTTGACGCAGAAGCTGACCGGCTTGTCGACTCCGATCGCATAGGCGACCTGGATCTGGCAGCGGTCGGCGAGGCCTGCGGCCACGATGTTCTTCGCAGCGTAGCGCGCGTAGTATGCGGCGGAGCGGTCGACTTTCGACGGGTCCTTGCCGCTGAACGCGCCGCCGCCATGCGCGGCCATTCCGCCGTAGGTGTCGACGATGATCTTGCGCCCGGTGAGCCCCGAGTCGCCGCACGGCCCGCCGATGACGAACTTGCCGGTCGGGTTGATCAAGAACTTTGTCTTGGGCGTGAGAAGGCCGGTCTTTGAGAGGTAGCCCGTTGCGAGCTTCTTGATTTCGTCGTAGTGCTTTTTCGTCGCACCCGCTTCAGTAGTCTGGTGCGAGATAACTACGGTGTCGATTGCGACAGGGCGGCCGCCTTCGTAGACGACAGAAAGCTGGCTCTTCGAGTCGGGGCGAAGCCAAGAGTACTTCTTGTCCGTCTTGCGGAGCTTCGCGAACATCTTGAGGAGCTCGTGCGAATAGACTATCGCGGCGGGCATAAGCGACTTCGTCTCGTTTGTCGCGTAGCCGAACATCATGCCCTGGTCGCCTGCTCCCTGGTTTTCCTTTTTCCTGCGCGAGACGCCCTGGTTGATGTCGGGTGACTGGCCATGGAGGAAATTGTAGTACTTGAACGTCGCGTCGGCGAAATGTTCTTCGGGGATCGTGTAGCCGATTTTCCTTGCGACGCGGCGCGCGATTGCCTCGGTGTCGATTTTCTTGAAGTCCTTGCACGTTATCTCGCCCACGTTTACGACGACGTCGGGGCCAACTGTCGTCTCGCATGCGACGTGGGCGCCTTTGTCATTTGCGAGGCACGCGTCGAGGATTGCATCGGATATCTGGTCTGCCACCTTGTCGGGATGTCCTTCCGAAACGGACTCAGACGTAAAAATGTGGCGATGGTTCTTCTTTGTCATTTTCATTCCCTGTAGACTCAGCTTGTGTCACACGCCGAGCACCATGCCCGGACGTCACAGACTGAAATGAGTGCCGCATATTATACCATAAAGCGCTGATCGTTGGCGGCGGCTTGCGCTGGGCGCGTTTTTGGCACCGCTCGCGCCCATATCCCGCTGCGCGGAATTATGCCATGGCGCTCGCTTCGGATTCCGTCGCCCATGATATGCATCGTAGTGCAAGCTACGCATACGGGCGACTGCATCAGATGCCAAAAACGCGCCCAGCTTCCGCCGCAGACGTGCTCAGAGGCCGGAGAGCCGACTGGCGCAACACACCTTTGTTTGGAGGCGAAGCGAAGTTGGCGGTGGAGCGAAGGTCCGAGCGAGGGGATACGGCGTATTCGCCGAGGGTTCCCCGAGGAGGAGCCTTCGGACGCCGCCAACAAGCGAAGCTTGCGCGTGCTTCGTAAGCCATCAATTATGGTATAATATCCCCTCAACGCACCGAACAGGGCGTTGAAAGCGAGTTTCAGAACATGGCGGATGTATCGAAGATAAGGAAGTTCAAGGATGCGGACGACTACCGCAGGAATTTCGTCGTTCAGGAGGAGATAGACAAGTATCTCCCCGGCGGAAGGCATTTCATCGACGAGGCGGAGATAAACCGCTGCATAGCCGAGGTCGCGGAAAAGCCGGCGGATCCGGCGCGCGTGAGGGAGATAATCGCGAAGAGCGAGTCGACGTGCGAGACGCTTCTCCCCGAGGAGACGGCCGTCCTCATGTCCGTCACGGATCCGGCGCTCTTCGAGGAAATGCGTGCGGCGGCGGACCGCATCAAGCACAAGGTCTACGACAACCGCATCGTGATGTTCGCGCCGCTCTACATGTCCAACCTCTGCGTGAACGGATGCAAGTACTGCGGCTTCCGCGAGGGGAACGCAGCGCAGAAGCGCCGCGTCCTCACGATGGACGAACTCAAGGCGGAGGTCGACGTCCTCGCAGGGCGCATCGGCCACAAGCGACTCATCGCGGTCTACGGCGAGCATCCGACGACTTCGACGGAGTACATCGCCGAGACGATCGAAACTTGCTACAACCGCAAGGTGAAAGCGCCGAAGACGGGCGCGCCGGTGGGGATCCGCCGCGTCAACGTCAACGCCGCGCCGCTTCCGGTCGAGGACCTCAAGGTGCTGAAGTCCGTCGGCATCGGAACGTTCCAGGTCTTCCAGGAGACGTACAACAGGAAGCTCTACGAGGAGATGCATCCGTCGTGGAGCGTGAAGGGCAACTACGACTGGCGCACGACGTGCCGCGACCTGGAGCGCTGGTTCAACATCGGGCCGCACACGCTGTCGTTCCCGCGCCTCGAGCCGGCGAGCGGAACGCGAGTCCCCGAGGAGAGCCCGTGGCTCATCGACGACGACACGTTTGCGCGCATACTCGTGATCGCGCGCCTCTCGGTGCCGTACACGGGAATCATCGTTACGGCGCGCGAGAGCCCCGAGAGCCGCAACCGCGTCCTCGACCACGGCATGACGCAGCTCGACTGCTCGTCCAACATCGCTATCAAGGGCTACAGCGACTTCGCAAACGAGGCGCACCAGGAGAAGGAGCGCCAGCAGTTCATGCTCGGCGACAACAGGTCCATCGACGAGATGGTGCGCTACCTCGCCTCGCGCGGCACGATCACTAGCTTCTGCACGGCTGGATACCGCTGCGGCAGGACGGGCGGCTGCATCATGGACGCGCTCAAGACCGGGCGCGAGGGGAAGTTCTGCAAGATCAACGCGGTGCTCACTTTCCGCGAGTGGCTTGACGACTTCGCCTCGGACGAGACGCGCAAGATGGGCGACGCGCTCATCGAGAAGGAGCTTGCGGGCATCAAGGAGTGGCTGCCGAAGTTCTATCCGACGGTCATGAAGCAGTACGAGGCGACTTGCCGCGGCGAGCGCGATTTGTTCTTCTGAGAGTCGCCTTGAAGCCGTTATTTTTGATATAATACTACGCAATGGCCAAGGTCAAGCTAACGAAGACGGAACTGAAGGCGCAGTCTGACGCCCTAAAGCGGTTTCAGCGCTTTCTGCCGATGCTGCAGCTGAAGAAACAGCAGCTGCAGAGCGAGATCGCCGGCATTGTCGCGAAGGCCGAGTCTGTGTCCGCGCGCGAGCGAGAGGTCCGCTCGGAGCTCGATAGCTGGGTAGGGCTGATCGCTACGGACGAGGAGCTGCTTTCAGGGCTTGTGTCTGTTAAGTCCGTCAAAACCGGCACCGCCAACATCGCGGGCGTCGCGATTCCGACTTTCGAGTCGATCGACACCGATGTGAAGGATATCGACGCATGGGCGACCCCCGCGTGGATCGACGACGCTGTGGCGGTTACGACCCAGATACTCTCCCTCCAGTGCGAGCGCAGGGTCTATGAAGAGCAGCGGAGGCTTGTCCAGGAGGAGCTTCGCCAGACCTCGCAGCGCGTAAACCTCTTCGAGAAGGTCAAGATCCCCCAGTGCAAGGAGGCGATCCGCGTAATCAAGATCGCGCTCGGCGACGAGCAGACGGCCGCCGTCACGCGCGGCAAGATCGCGAAATCGCGCGCTCCCGAAAGCGAGGTGGCGGCATGATTGTGAAGATGCTCCATCTCGACCTCGTGTGCCTCGCGGCGGAAAAGGACAAGACGCTGACGCAGCTTCGCGACCTCGGCGCGGTCCATCTCGATCTTTCCTCCGCGCAGGGCGCCACCGTGGCCGCGGCGAAGGGCGAGGCGGCGGACGCCGAAAAGGCCGTCAGGCTGATCCTCAAGGCGAGGGGCAAGGCGAAGGACGTGAACATCCACGAGCGTTCGGTCGCTGACATTCTCGCAATCGACGCGGATCGCGAGTCTCTCAGGTCCGACAAGGACGAGCTTGAGCGCGAAATCCGCGTCTACGAGCCGTATGGAGACTTCGATCCCGAGCTCGCGGAGAAACTCCTCGGGGAGGTGGAAGGTCTTCGCGACGTGGTGCCGCTTCCGGAGACCCTGCCGTCCATGAGTCTTTCGAAGATGCGCGAGAAGCTCGAACGCATCGAGAACTGCATAGTCGTCGACGAGGCGAAGCTCGCCGGCAGCGACGAGAAGGCGATCCTGAAGAAGTATCCTGCTCTTGCCGACAAGATCGCGTTCGAGTCGGCCAAGGAGCTCGTCGGCGAACAGGGAGAGCTCGCATATGTCTCGGGCTGGATTCCGGAGCCCGCGCGCGGCACATTTGCCGCGGCCGTCCATGAGAATGGCTGGGGTGCGCTCCTGCGCGAGCCCGCTGACGGTGAGCTGCCGCCGACCCTGATAGAACCGCCGAAGATGTTCCGCCCGATGAAGGCGCTTTTCTCGGGGCTCGGCATCGCGCCCGCATACACCGAGGCGGACGTGTCGGTTCCGTTCATGTGCTATTTCTCGCTCTTCTTCGCGATGCTCGTGGGCGACGGCGCGTACGGCGCGATTTTCCTCGCCGCCACGCTCGCGCTGAGGAAGAAGCTCCCGAAGAGCTGGTTCATACTCCTGACGGTCTTCTCCTCCGCGACGGTTCTGTGGGGGATTCTCTCGAACACGTGGTTCGGCGCGGGGATCTCCTGGTGCGTGGACTGGCCTACGGTTAAGTGGCTGGCGGATCCGAGCTACCACAACATGATGCTCCTCTGCTTCACGATTGGCGTGTCGCACCTGATGCTCGCCCGCGTCTGGAACGGCATTTGCCGTGCGCCGGATTCGACGTGCATAGCGGAGTTTGGCTGGGCTGGTATACTGCTCTTCATGTATCTCGTCACGAACTCGATCGTCGGCATATTCCCCGGAATCCCGCAGTGGGGCTTCTGGGTGCTCGGCGTGTCCGTCGTCGCGGTGTTCGGCTTCTCCGTGAAGCCGTCTGAGCTGAAGACGCGCGGCGCGGAGCTGGGGATGCTGCCGCTGAACATCATGAGCGCGCTCGGCGACATAATATCTTACGTCCGTCTCTTCGCAGTCGGTCTCGCGTCCGTCAAGGTAGCGGAGAACTTCAACTCGATGGCGACCGGGCTCCTCTCGTCCGACAACGCGCTTTGGCTCAACGCGCTCATGTGCGTCGCGATGGTGGCGATACTCATCGTGGGTCACACCTTGAACCTCGCGATGGCGGGCCTGTCGATCCTTGTGCACGCCGTGCGTCTGAACACCCTCGAATTTTCAAACCACAAGGGCGTGTCCTGGTCGGGATATGCTTTCAATCCGTTCAAAAAAAACTAAGGAGAAACAATGAGTGATGCAGCAATGATTGTCGCAGGCGCGATCGCCTGTTTGGGACTTGCGGGCGCGGGAAGCGCGTTCGGCACGGGCTTTGCCTCGGCGGCGGCCGTCGGTGCATGGAAGAAGTGCTACGCCGCGAACAAGCCTGCGCCGTTCCTTCTCCTCTCGTTCGTCGGCGCGCCGATCACGCAGACGCTGTACGGAATGATCCTCATGTTCATCATGCTCGGCAAGATCAACGACGCCGGTGCGGCGGCCGTCGGTGCCGGTGTTCCGTGCCTTGTCGCCGGAATCTTCGCCGGTCTCGCCATCGGGCTTTCCGCTCTCTTCCAGGGTCGCGCCGGCGCAGCGGCGTGCGATGCGCAGGCTGAGACGAACCAGGGCTTTACCAACTATCTCGCTGCGCTCGGCATCGTCGAGACGGTCGCCATCTTCGCGATGGTGTTCGCGCTCATAGCGCTTGGTTATGTCGCCGAGGTGCCGGTTCCGGCTCCAGCGGCGGTCTGAGATGCGCATCAGCCCGAAATGGGGGTGGTTCGCGGCGTTCACGGCGGTCTTCGCCGTGTGCGCCGCCTATGTTTTCTGGGGGACGTGGAGCCCCGAGATGGCGCCGGTCATGCCGGACTGCCCGACGTCTTACCCGGTCCATTGGTTCCGCGCCTGGCTCGTCGGCTGGCTCGAGAACGGAAAGTTCGCGCCTGCCGAGGCGATCAACTGGATCGGCAGCCCCTACATCTGGACAGAGTTCCAGTATGCGTTCGCCGCCTATATGTCGGCGCTCGGGATGGTGTATTTTCTTCGCGGAAGGGGTCTTCCCCGCGTCGCGGCTTACGGCGCGGGGCTTCTTTTGGCGTTCTCCGGCTACTGGTTCACGCTCTTTTCCGCCGGGCACCTCGGCTGGTTCCAGTGGATGACGTACGGAGTCTTCGTCTTCGGGCTCATCGATCGTGCGCTTGAGAAGGGCAAGTCGCGCCACTGGCTTTTGCTTGGCGCATGTCTTGCATGGGGTTCGATGCACCAGCCAGATTTGTGGCTGCTCTTCTCGGTTTTCTCCGCGGTTTACTTTGTGTTTAGGCTGAGCGTTGTTCTTTGCGGGTCGCCGCGCGACATGCGCCGCGCGACGCTTTTTAGATGGGTGAAGGGCGCGGCGATGGCGCTCGCCGCGCTTCTCGCAATCGGCGGCGCGAGCTTCAGAAGCGCGTTCATGAACGATCTCGCAGGACGCGACAAGCAGATAGAGGAAGGTCAGACCCTCGGCGCAAACGCCGCGAAAGACGACGCCGAGAAGCGCTGGATATTCGTCACTAACTGGTCGATGCCACCAGAGGCGACAAAGGAGTTCTGGCACGCCGGCGTCGAAGGCGACACGAGCTGCCCGTTTACGCTTGCGATAGGGCAGAAGCGCGGCAATGGAATTCGTCAGTATGTTGGGCGTCTCGGCCGTCCGCTTGGCGCGACGCAGGGCAACTACCGCCAGCACTCGCTCTATGTCGGATGGGTGACGTGCCTGATGGCGCTCTGCGGGCTTTTCTGGGTCAAGTTCTGGGGAAAGAGTGATAGTCGGACGACAGTCGTTTTCTTTATTCTTTCTGCGGTGGTGTTCTGGTCGTTCTCGCAGGGCCGGTACTTCGAGAATGTTTATCGGATCGTTTACGCGCTTCCGTTCGGGGATTATCTGCGTGCGCCGGTCAAATGGCACCATCTCACAGAGTTCTGCATTTGCGTTCTCGCAGGATATGGGATCTTTGGGTTGATGCAAATAAAAGCCAAGTGGGCGACTCCTTATGTCAAGACAATCGTCGCCGTTGGTGTTGTTCTGTTGGGTGCGCTCACGCTTGTTTGCGACGACAGACTCTACTGCGCGCCGCATCGCGCCGACGCGGACATGCAGTTTGTCGACGGACGCATGTTGCAGGATCCGCGCGGCGTAGCGCAGCTCAACCAGATGCGCGCGCGTGTTCTCGGCACCTATCAGGGCGCGGCGCTTATCGAAGTGCCGAAGAAGAAGCCGAAGGACGAGCCTGCGCCTGAGCTGCCGAGCCCACAGCCAGTGACTCTCGCGCTTGGAATTCTCTCCTTGGTCGGCACTCTTGCCGTTGGTGCGTACGGGATCAAGAAGTCATGAGCACGGCAGAGGTGTTTTCTGATTTGACGAGGCGCGAGGAGTTCTTCGCTCTTGCGGCGCGTGTCTTCGGCATGGACCGTGCGTCGATAGACGGCGCGACCGCCTACGAGTCGATCCCTGGCTGGGACAGCGTGAACCATCTTCGCCTCGTGATGGAGGTGGAACGCGAGTTCGGCGTCAAGTATCCGCTCGAGAGGATTCCGTCGCTGATGACGCTCAACGATTTTCTTTCATAGGAGGTGTTATGAAGACTGCAACTGTTAGACTCGTTTTCGGCGTGCTCATGGCTGCCGCTCTTGCGACGGGATGCGCATCATCGAGGTATCCGGCGAACGCCAAGCTGAAGACTGGCTCTGGCCCTCTCGTACAGGCCCATCGCGGCGGGCGATTTGAATACGACGACAACGCCCTAGGCGGTTTCGAGATGTGCCTTTCGCGCGGGATAAAGGGTTTTGAGCTCGACGTGCGCTACACTAAGGACTGCGTGCTCGTTGTGATGCATGACGAGAGCCTGGAGCGTACAACCAACGGAAAGGGAATTGTTGAGGACACGACTTTCTCGGATCTCTGCAAGCTTCGCCTCAAGAAGTCTTCCGAGCAGGTGCCGTCTCTTTCGGAAGTGCTTATGGCGATGCGCGGACGCGAGGACATTTTCATGGAGATCGAGATGAAGGCGGGCCCGAGCGACTTCTATACGCCATATGTTCTCGAGGACTACTGCCGCCGGCTGAGCGCGATGGCCAAGGTCCTGATGAAGCCCGGGACGTATGCGTTCACCTGCTTCAACGAGAAGACGCTTGCGACGATGCGCAAGGTCGATCCAGATGCGCCGATCGGGCTTATCGTCGGCACTCCGCTTGAGGACGCGCACATCGCCAAGGCGAAGGAGCTTGGCTGCTGCAGCGTCGCGCCTCGTGCGGAGACCACCAAGGAGATGGTGGAGAAGGCGCACAAGGCCGGGCTGACGGTTTGCCTGTGGATGTGCCAGGACAAGGCGACGTGGGACGAGTGCGCGGCAAAGGGCGCCGACCGCGTCACGAGCGACTTCCCTCTCAAGCTCACCCGCGAGGTGGAAGTGGAATAACACTTGTTGGCGGTGGCCGAAGGCTCCTCCTCGGGGAGCCCTCGGCGAATACGCCGTATCCCCTCGCTCGGACCTTTGCTCCACCGCCAACAAGTTAAAATTCGCTCTTGCGCGAATTGGGCCAGTTTTGGTATAATTTGCGCCGTTTTGCCGCGGAGGGTAGCGACGAGTGTCGCGAGAGTATGCGGTCAGATTACCAGAAAAGGCATAAGATGGATCAGATAAGGATCAAGGCGGAAGCGCGTACCGAACAGGGTACGGGCGCTGTCCGCCGCCTTCGCCGCACGGGGATGATTCCCGGTTCGGTGATGAAGATGAAGAAGGGCGGCACTGAGCTCATAAAGCTCCCTGCGCACGACTTCATGATGGCGACGCGCGGCCACGCGAGCAAGCAGCTCCTGGTCACGCTCGATCTCGACGGCAGGGAAGTTCCCGCGCTCATGCGCGAGATGCAGAACGACGTCCTCGCCGGAACACCAATTCACGTTGATTTCAGCGAAGTGTCGCTGACCGAGAAGGTCCGCGTCACGGTTCCGCTGTATCTCGTGGGCGAACCTGTCGGCGTGAAGCTCGGCGGCGGCGTTCTCGAACAGACGCTCCGCACGATCGACGTCGACTGCCTGCCGACCGACATCGCGGAGAAGTTCGAAGTCGACGTCTCCGCACTCGGGCTCGACCAGACGCTGTTCGTCCGCGACCTCAAGCTCGGCGAGAAGCAGACCATCGTCACGCGCGGCGAAGTGCCCGTGGCGGTCGTCAAGGCCCCGGATGACGTTCCCGCTGCCGGCGGCGCTCCTGCTGCCGCTGCGGCCGGTGCGGCGCCCGCTGCTCCCGAAGTCATCAAGAAAGGCAAGGAAGAGGAGGCCGCTGCGGCCGACAAGAAGGAGGAGAAGAAGTAATGAAGAAGTACGATGCTCTCTACATCTTCGTCGGTATCGCGAAGGAAGACGTCCTCGAGGCGAATCTCGAGAAGGCCCTTGCGGAAGTGACCCGCGTCGGCGGAAACGTTCTGGAGAAGGTTTCCCTCGGCCGCCGTTCGTTCTCTCGCCCGATGGGCAAGCGCGACAGCGGCGTCTACGTCAAGGTCCGCATGGAGCTCGATCCCGCCAAGGTCGACGAGCTTGTCAACCGCTACCACCTCGTCGAAGAGGTGTTCCGCGTTCAGATTCTCGCCGTCGACGAGCGCCGCGAGGCCAAGATCGCCGCCGAGCGTGCTGCGCGCGCCGAGCGCCAGGCGAAGAAGGATGCCGCGGCCGCGGCAGCCGCCGCCGCTGAAGAGGAAGCGTAATAAAGCAGGAGAACTGAGATGGCCTCCTTCAACAAGGTTATTCTGATGGGCAACCTGACGCGCGATCCAGACGTCCGCGCGACCGGTTCGAGCGGCATGAAAGTCGCCCGCCTCGGCCTCGCCGTCAACGAGCGCAGGAGAGACCGCAACGGACAGATGCAGGACTTCCCCGTGTTCGTCGACGTAGACGCATGGGACAAGCTTGCAGAGCTCTGCGGCCAGTTTCTCGTCAAGGGAAGCCCGGTCCTCGTCGAGGGCCGCCTTCAGATGGACACCTGGGAGAAGGACGGAGTCAGGCACCAGAAGCTCAAGGTCAGGGCCATTGCGGTCAAGTTCCTTGCGCCGAGGGGCGAGACGCGCGTGCAGCAGCCCGCGGGCGCCCAGCGGCCGGAACCCCCGATGCCCCAGCCCAATGCGCTGGAGTCCGATCCCGACGACATCCCGTTCTGATACGACAATCTAAAAAGGAACCACTAAAATGGCTTTCAAGAAATCCAACAGCTCGGCAGGCGAGGAGTTCGCCGCCCGCAAGCGTCCCGCGCTCGGTCCGAACGACCAGATCGACGTGAACGACATCGAGACGCTCAAGTACTACATCACCGACTACGGCAAGATTCTGCCTGCGCGCATCACCGGCGTCACCGCCGCGCAGCAGCGCCAGATCCGCCAGGGTGTCAAGCGCGCCCGCAACATGGGCCTCATGGCCTAAGCGGAAGGAGGAATGCCATGGATATCGAAGTGATGTTGATGGACAATGTGAAGAAGCTCGGCAAGTCTGGCGAGATCGTCAAGGTTGCACAGGGCTACTTCCGCAACTATCTCGGCCCCAAGGGGCTCGCTGCCGTCGCCACCGAGGCCGCCAAGCGCCGTCTCAAGAAGCTTGAGGCCGAGCGCGCCGCCCGCGCCGCAGAGGAGAAGAAGGCCGCTCTCGCGGTCGCCAAGAAGCTCGAGGGTCTCGCCCTCACCGTTTCCGCCAGCACGACGGACGGCAAGAAGCTCTACGGCGCCGTCAGCGTGACCGATCTCCTCGCGGCCATCGAGGCCCAGCGCGGAGTCAAGATCGAGCGCGGACAGTTCTCCCTCGAGGAGTCGCTGCGCGAGGTCGGCGAATACGAGGCCAAGATCGATCTCGGCCACGGAGTGTTCGCCAAGTGCAAGATCACGATTCTGGACGAAGGCGCGGCAGCCTGAGTCCGGCGCGATCGGCGCATGGAAAATCCTTCTTTCCGCTGATGCGGAGAGAAGGATTTTTTTTCGTGCCCAGGGTTGACCCCCGAGGGGCAGTTTTGGTATACTACAAAAGCTTTTTCGGCGGTTCGGATGGACCGTACCGGAGGGTGTGTTTTGATTTTTGACAAAAAAGGAGAGTTGAAATGGCGATGAACAGTCAGTTGCTGGCAGTTGTCCAGCATATTGAGAGCGAGCGCGGCGTCAGCCGTGAAATCGTCCTCACGGCGATTGAACAGGCGATTAGCCAGGCGGCGAAGAAGAACCGCGACGTCACCAATGATCTCCGTGTGGTAATCGACAGAAAAGACCTCTCCTTGCATGTATACGATACATTAGTGGCCTCTGACGAGGATACCGGTCCTGGCTTTATTTCCATAGCGCGGGCCGTTCGTGCCAACCACGGCAAGCCTGTCGCCGAGGGTGAAACGATCGAGATCGAGATGCCCGCCTCCCGCCTCGGGCGCATCGCGGCGCAGACCTCGCGCCAGATGATAATGCAGAAGATCCGCGACGCCGAGCGCACCAACACTTTCTCAGAATACAGGGATCGCGTAGGCGACATAATTTCCGGCACCGTCTCGGCCGTCTCTCATCGCGACATCTATGTCAGCGTCGGCAAGACGGAGATGATCCTTCCCGGCAAGGAGCGCATTCCGACCGAGGATTTGCAGGTCGGCGATCCCATTCGCGCGATCATTCTCCGCGTCGATCCCGAGGCCAAGGGGCCGAGCGTCATACTCTCCAGGGCGAGCTGCAAGTTCGTCGAGGCGCTCTTCCGGCTCGAGGTCAGCGAAATCGCCGACGGCGTCGTCGAGATCATGGGCGTCAGCCGCGATCCCGGCTATCGCGCGAAACTCGCGGTCAGGACTTCCAACGAGAACGTCGATCCCGTGGGCGCGTGCGTGGGCCAGCGCGGCAGCCGCGTCAGGGCAATCGTCAACGAGCTCAACGGCGAGAAGATCGACATCGTGCGCTGGAACGAGGACATACGCCAGTATGTGGCCCAGGCCCTCGCGCCGGCCAAGCTCGAGTCCATAGAGGTCGATCCGACGCTTCCCAACACGGTCCATGTCGTTGCGGCGGCCGATCAGTATTCGCTTGCGATCGGCAAGCGCGGCCAGAACGTGCGCCTTACGACGAAGCTCACCGGCTGGCACGTCGAGATCAAGAAATCGATGGCGACCGCCTCCTTCGAGGATCAGAAGGCCGCCGCCATCAAGGAGCTTGCCGAGACGTTCTCCGTTTCGACGGCGGTCGCAACGCAGATGGCCGACGCGGGCTTTCTCTCGGTGGACGGAATCGTCGATGCCGACGAGGCGACCTTCATCTCGTCGACCGGTCTCGACGAAGTCACCGCGAAGGGCGTCTACGCGGCTGCCCAGGCTGTCGCCAAGCTCATGGCCGGCGAAGATGACGGCGAGGAGGCGCTTGACGCATGAGAATCTACGAGATAGCGAGGGAATCCGGCGTGACGAGCGTCGAGGTTCTCAAGGCGGCCGAAGCCGCCGGCATAGAGGCGTCGAACGCCATCAGCTCGGTCGACGCCGATGAAGCGGCGGCGCTGAAGGCGGCCGTCTCGAAGGATGCCGGCGCTGCCCGAGTGACTAAACGCGCGGAAAAGCGCAACGTCGCCGCCGAGTTGAACGCAAAGTTTTTCGCGGAGCAGCGTGCCAAGCTTGAAAAGCACCTCGCCATAGCAAAGGCGGCGGCAGAAGGGCGTCCCATGCTCGAGCCGGCCGCAGAACCGGCGAAGATCGCAGAACCGAAGGCGGCGGCTCCCGCCCCTGCAAAAGCCGCGCCTGTCGCTCCGGCAAAGGCGGCGATCCGCATGGCGCCTGGTGTCAAGCCGAAGGTTGTCGCTCCGGTTAGCGCGGCCAAGACGGGCCTCACCGCGGCGTCGGGCTTCAGGCCGCTTCAGCATTCCGCTCCTTCCCACGCGATTTCCATCTCGGTCGCCGCGGTGGCCAAACCCAAGCCCCCAAAGGTTGACGACTACGAGGACGAGCGCGGCCGCAAGGGCAAGAAGGGCCGCGACGCCCAGAAGGCGTTCGAGAAGCAGCGCGGCGGAGTGCCGCGCGTTGCGCAGGTCGTTCCACAGCAGGGCAGCCGCATTTCCGTCGACGAGGAGGCGAAGGAGATCTCCATACGCGGCGCCGTCGTCGTGAAGGATCTCGCGGCTAAGCTCAACATCAAGCCCAACCGCCTCATCGCCGATTTGATGAGCCTCAAGATACTCGCGTCCATAAACCAGCGCGTCGAGCCGGATGTCGCGACGAAGGTCGCGGAGAAGTACGGTTTCAAGGTGACAGTGGAGCATGCGCGCGACAAGGCAGCCGCAAAGCCAGTCCTCAAGGCGATCGACGCAGACGATCTCATTCCAGAGGATCCGCCCGAGACCCTGAAGCCGCGCGCTCCGGTCGTCACGTTCCTCGGTCATGTCGACCACGGCAAGACCACGCTCATGGACTGGATCCGCAAGGAACACGTGGCTGCGGGCGAGGCTGGCGGCATAACGCAGCAGATCAGCGCCTACCAGGTCGAGATTGCCGGCAAGAAGATCACCTTCCTCGACACGCCTGGCCATGCCGCGTTCAGCGCGATGCGTGCCCGCGGCGCGCAGCTCACCGACATCGCGGTGCTCATCATTGCCGCTGACGACGGCATCATGCCGCAGACCGAGGAGTGCATCAAGGTCGCGCGCCAGACGGGCGTGCAGATCATGGTTGCCGTCACGAAGTGCGACAAGCCGACTGCGAACGTCGACCGCGTGAAGCAGCAGCTCCAGAAGCGCGGGCTTACGCCGGAGGACTGGGGCGGCGATATCATATGCTGCCCTGTGTCGGGTGTGACCGGCGAGGGCGTTGACGCGCTTCTCGAGAACATTCTCGTCCAGGCCGAGGTGCTTGAGCTTCAGGCCAACCCGAACCGCCGCGCCAACGGCTACGTCATCGAGGCGGAGCTTCAGCAGGGCCTCGGGCCGTGCGCGACGCTCCTCGTCACCGGCGGAACGCTCAAGGTCGGCGACGCGATTCTCATCGGCGAGCACTTCGGCAAGGTGCGCGCGCTCATCGACGACCATGGCCGCCGCATCAAGGAGGCGCCGCCCGCAATGCCTGTCAAGTGCACGGGGCTTTCCGGCGTGCCGGACGCGGGCGCGGAGTTCCGCGTGATGCTCGACGAGAAGCGTGCGCGTACTCTTGCGGAGCAGACCGCCCAGGAGCGCAAGGAGCAGGAGCTCTCGTCCTCCAAGGCAACGACGCTCGACGCGCTCATGCGCCGCATGGCCGCCGAGGGCAAGCGCGAGCTGAACGTCATCGTGAAGTCCGAGAACCAGGGCACCCTCGAGGCGGTTGTTGCCGCCCTCCAGGAGATCAAGTCCGAGAAGGTGGGGCTCAACGTCATCGGCACCGGCACGGGCAACGTGTCGCTCACCGACGTAAAGTCGGCCGCAGCAGGAAAGGCGATAATCGTCGGCTTCGACATCGGCAACGACTCGGGCGTCCAGCAGCAGGCCAGGCACGACGGCGTCAGGATCAACTCCTTCCGCATCATCTACGAGCTCATCGACCACGTCAAGAACTCGATGCTCGACCTCCTCCCGCCGGAATACCGCGAGGTCGTCAAGGGGCACGCCGAGATCAAGGCGATCTACGACATCGGAAAGCTAGGCAAGATCGCCGGCTCCCAGATGCTCGACGGCTCGCTCATCGCCAAGGAGAAGTACCGCATCCTCCGCAACCGCCAGCAGATATGGGACGGCAAGGTGCAGACCCTGCGTCACTTCAAGGACGAGGTCGCGCAGGTCACCGGCCAGCAGGAGTGCGGCGTGTGCTTTGCCGGCTACGAGGAGTTCCAGGTCGGCGACGTCATCGAGTGCTACACCCTCGAAGAGCTGCCGCGCAGTCTCTGACAAGTGGCGTCTAACGTCGCCCGGTCTTAGACCTTGACCAGGTTCTTGCGCAGGGCGATGCCGACTGCTTCGGTGCGGTTGGCGGCTCCGAGCTTGACGAGAAGGGTCTCGACATGCTCCTTCACGACGGTTCTGCTGATGCCGAGCTGATCGGCGATCTCCGTGTTGTTGAAGCCCTTGACGAGGGAGAAGAGCACTTCCTGCTGCCTGGGCGAGAGCGTTGGCGCAGGGGGGTCGAACGCAAGAAGCCCTTTTACTTCTGGAGAGATGAATTTCTTTCCCGCGGCGACTGTGCGAACGGCCGTGAGCAGGATGCTGTCGTCCGCCGATTTCATCACCGCGCCAGTCGCGCCGGCCGAAAGCGCCGCGGCTATGTTGTCTGAGGTGGAATAGGAGGTGAGGACGACGATTCTTGTGCCGGGAAGCTTCGCGCAGATTTCGGCAGTCGCGGCGATGCCGTCCTTCTTCGGCATCATCAGATCCATTATTATTACGTCGGGCTTGAGCTTAAGCGCCTGCGAGACGGTAAGGCCGCCGTCGTCGGCTTCTCCGACGACGGCGAGGTCTTTTTCCGCGGCAAAGAGGGACTTCAGCCCCATGCGGACGATCTTGTGGTCATCGGCAATCAGAATGGAAATCTTGTTCATTGTCATGTCTCCTCGGGAAGTGGAATGTCTATTGCGACGCGGGTTCCTTTGCCGGGCGCGCTTGCGATGTCGGCTGTGCCGTCCAGCGCCTTGACCCGTTCCATAACGCCTTCGAGCCCGAAATGCCCCTGCTCCATGCCCGGGCGCGTCATGGGGTCAAAGCCGCAGCCGTCATCCGCGACGGAGAAAAGCAGCCGTCCGCCATTGATTGTTCCCGCGACCCTGAGCGTCGTCGCATGGCCGTGGCGCACGGCGTTTACGACGAGTTCGCGGATGATGCAGAGAATGTTGTGGAAGTCGCTGTCGGGTATCTTTCTCCGCGGCACGTTGAAGCGCACCTGGAGTTGGGCGTCAACAAGATGCGGCTGAAGGGTGATGCGGATGGCTTCGTCTATGTCGCTCTTCTCGAGCGCCTGGTTGCGGAGATCCCAGATGCAGTTCCTGAGCTCGGAACGCGAAGAGTTTATCGTCTTGAGGGCGATGTCCAGATGCGGTGCAGATTCCTCGTCCGTTGCGGGCAGTGCCACCTGCGCAGCGCGTATCTCGAGCGCCGCGCCCGTCAGATTCTGCACGACGGAGTCGTGCAGCTCGGCCGCGAGGCGCGTTCGCTCGATCGTCTTGAACTTGGCGTGGGTCGCCTCGACCTGCTTCCGTGCGAGTTCCCGGCCTCGCCGTTCTACAAGGACGCGTAGCGAGGCGTTCCAGATGAGAACCAGGACAAGCACGCCCGCCATCGCGGAGAGGATGATCAGGAACCTCGCCGGAGTCAGCCATGGCGGATGCGATATGACGACGATGTCGTTTCTCCCGCGCAGTATCAGCGTCAGTCCGCTGATATGGGGCATGTCGGCCTGGGCGTCGTAGTCGTTGGTCTCAAGAAGGCAGACTCCCGTCGCCTCGATCTGGCATCCGAGCTCGAGCCCTTCGGTCGCCTCGGGGCAGGAGCTTGTGTCGAGCTGGATGAGAAGTCCGTCGCAGTCGAGCCCGATGCGGCCTTCCGCGTTGCCGAGCGAGGGCAGATTGCGGATCGTGCCTCCCAGGGTGATGAGCTTCCCGTAGTAGGAGGGCTTGAAGGTGATGGAGCCGGAGGGACTCTTGACGATGACGTCTGCGAGCGACATGAGGCGGACAGGGGGTCGCGGCGGCGAGGCCTCTGGCGCGGACGAGGAAATCGTCGCCGTGCCGAGAATGATGTTGAACTGGTCCGTCTCAGGATATCCGCATATCGTCGCGTGCAGGCCCGGGCGCGGAACCGCCTCGTTGCGGTGCGAAAGCTTGACGCGGACGATTCGTCCGTCGTAGTCCCTGAGTAGAAGATTGCGTTTTTGCCATACGGCGATGATCTCGCCGCTTATCTTCCGCTTGCCGAGCGAGCGGATGTTCTCGGGCGTCTGGTAGATCTTGCGTTCGAGGAAGGGAATGCTCTGCGGCGGGGGCGGCGGGGAGAGAACCTTGATGCCTTCGATCTGCGACACGATCAAGGGCCTTGCGTAGCGGCGTACGGACGGAAGCGCCCAGTTGAACGTGCCGACCACAGACACCTGGGACTCCAGAAGCTGGTTGACGGCGTCCGGGGCTACTGAAGGGAGGAGAACCGGCATGGTCGTCGGACCGTCTTTGAGGGTAAGGCAGATGAAGTTGGGGTCGTCTTCGCTTGTGCGCCAGTCGATGACGGTTCCAGTAGCCCGTATGAGCCGCAGGTTGTCGTTGATGCTCGAGAGGTCATGTAGCTTCCTTGGAACTGGCTTGACCACGGCGCCGCTCCAGAGAAGCTGGATTTCATGTGCGACCGCGTAGGGCTCGTTGCCGTAGTCGTGTTTCTGGAGGCCGAAGATGCCGGAGATGAAAATGCGGTCTCCCTGCTGCAGCGCGACTGGTGATGGCGCTCTGTTGAACACGGGGATGAGCAGTTCGCCGTCGTCGACGATGAAGGACGCGGCAGGAGTCGTTTCCGTCGCGGATGACAGGATTGTATGGACCGTCCCCGTGAGGGCGAAAAAATTGTGCGTCCCCGGCGTAGTGCTGTCCCAGATGCCCATCATGGACCTGATTTCCGTATTCGTCACGGCTCCAGGAAGATCGGCAAGCGCGATTGACGCGGCTGCACACAAAAGCATCTGTGTCCATTTTTTCATGCCGAAAATTATATCATATATTGATGCGCCAAACAGTAAATCCACTACCCTCCAGTTGGAGGGGTTTTCAATGAAGAGAGGTCGGGTGTATAATTTTGGCGACGCTGGTGATGCAGCGATCACACACGTAAAAAGAGGACACGACATGAAGTTCAAGACAATGTTGGCGATGGCGCTCGGCGCTCTGGCGGCGGGCTTTGCGGCGGCGGGAGACCTCGCGGTATCCGCCTACTGGCAGGACCACATGGTCCTCCAGCGCGGGAAGAAGATCACCGTCTGGGGCAAGGACGCCGCGGGCCGCACCGTGACCGTCTCGTTCGCCGGACAGACCGCGAACGCCACGACCGGGGCCGACGGCTTCTGGGAGACGACGTTCGCGCAGCCGTTCGCGCTCTCGGCCACGCCGCAGGCGCTGACGATCACCGACAGCGCGAGCGAGTCCATAACGCTTTCGGACGTCCTCGTCGGCGACGTGTACCTCGCTGCCGGGCAGAGCAACATGGACCGCCGCCTGAAGGACAAGGACAAGGCCTTTGACGAGCCTCAGTCGGTAAAGGACTTCTGCCGGGACGACGACGGCATCCGCTTCCTCCGCATTGCGCGCAGCGCAGAGGACGCGACGGAGGAGAAGCTCTTCGACTTGCCCCCCATCAAGCCCGTCAACGACACGATCAAGTACTACGGCGAAGGATTCGACTGGGCTCCGGCGACGATGGGCGGGGCGGCAAGCAACAAGTACCACGTCAGCAGCGTCGCGCTCAACTTCGCCCACTACATCCGCAGGGCGAACGAGGAGAAGGGGCAGAACATTCCGATCGGCATCATCCATGCCTCGTCCGGCGGAACGTTCATCCGCGAGTGGATCGCCCCGTCGGTCCTCAACGATAACGGCATCTATTCCCCAGGCTCTGCGTCTTCCTCGGACGGCTGGTTCTGGAACAACATGATGGCCCCGATCCTCCGCGCGAAGATATGCGCCGTTCTCTGGTACCAGGGCTGCTCTGATTCCAGGCCGGATTGTGTGCCAGTATACAAGACGATGATGGATATCCTCGTGAGGGATCGCCGCGAGCGCTGGGGGGAGAACGGCGATTTGCCGTTCTATGCAGTGCAGATCGGCGCGCCCAACTACAATGCGGCCTCCGGCACGATTGGCCTTGATCAGTATCCGGCGCCGACCGAGGTCATAGCCGGAGAGAACTACGCCACCATCCGCGAATGCCAGCGGCTCTGGAACATGACCGACACGGGCAGGCACGGCCTCGTCACCATCGTCGACTGCGTCGACTGCTTGAGCAACGGGGCCCTTCATCCGGCCGACAAGAACTTCGTCGGGCGTCGCCTCTCTCTCCTCGCGCGCAGGGACATCTACGGCGAGACGGACCTTCCGGCGGAGGGACCGGTCTTCACCCGCGCGGTGCGTGAGTCCGACGGATCCGTCCGCGTCTTCTTCAAGTCCGGCACGGCGAAGGGACTTACGGCGGGGCGGATGAAGCCGGCTTCGTCGGTCTCGTTGAGCCAATGGGTCAAGAAGGGCACAGACCCTATCCGCGGCTTTGCGCTCTGCGGCAGTGACAACGTCTGGAAGGATGCCGATGCGACCGTCGAGGGTGAGACGATCGTCCTGCGCGCCAACGGTGTTCCTGCTCCGACTAAGTTCCACTACGGATACTGGTGCGTCACCCGCGAGACCCTGCTGGAGGACGGCCAGCGCCTGAATCTCTACAACGAGGCGGGGCTCCCGATGTCGCCTGTCGCGCCGCAGACGGTTGAGGACCCGGCCACGTCGGAACAGGTCACGGACCCCGTGCTTGCGCCGGCTTCCTGCTTCTTCTCGCCGTCGACCAACGTGACGATCGTCTGCGCGACTTCCGGCGCGACGATCCGCTACACGCTCGACGGCAGCGAGCCGACCGTGTCGAGCGCGGCCTACGCGGCGCCGATCGCGCTCTCCGCCACAACGACGGTGAAGGCCCGCGCCTTCGCCGCGAACAAGGATCCGAGCGACATCGTCTTCGCGACCTACACGCTCGGCGATCCTCCGGCGGCGGAACCGGATCCGCTTTGGGAGTCGGGCATGTACATATTCGCCGAGTGGACTCCACTTGCGAATAACCTCCTGGCGGGTCTGACCACCTCCTATGGAGCCAACTCGCTCGATCCCTGGAACGGTAGCGTCGTCTGTCTGACGGACGGCAGTGTCTCCTCGAACCTCGATGACGATACGGTTGGCATCGGCATCCGCAGCGGTGCGATTCTCAGCTGGTCGTTTACGACACCGAAGACGATTGAGACGATTCGTCTTACGGCATGCGGCTACAATCACATGTACAAGTACGACAAGATCCTCGTCGAGTCCGTCGAGGTCCTCCAGAATGGAGAATGGAACCAGATCGGCGTCAGCATCGCTTTCAACGGTCCCGATTCGTATGGCTCCGATCAGTCGCTCTATGCCACGCTTGCAGATGAAGTTACCGGCCGTCTTGCAACGAACGTGATGGGCCTGCGGATGACGTTCGGCAATCCGAATAACCTTGGCAAATGCCGTTACGCAGAGATCGAGGCGTCCGGATATGATTCTTCGGGAGCGCCAATCGCAACGGTTGCGATGCCGACCTTCAGTCCCGCTGCCTGCAGCTTCTATCCCACGACCAACGTGGCGCTCTCCTGCACGGCGGCTGGTGCGACGATCCGCTACACGCTCGACGATAGCAACCCTACCTCGTCAAGCGCGGAATACACGGCACCGATCGCGCTTTCCGCCACGACGACGGTGAAGGCTCGCGCCTTTGCGGAAGGGATGAACGCGAGCGCCGTCGCGACCGCGACCTACACGTACACCGAACCGGGCAACCCGCCGGACGAACCTCCGTCGGGCGAATCCGTCCGCACCTGGACGACGGGCGACTATGATCCATCTACCTGGACGGGTCTCGAAAACAACATTCTCGCAGGTTTGACGGCTGTGGCTACAGACTCGAGCAAGATTTCGTTTGCTGCGAGCAAGGACCTTTCGAAGCTGACCGACGGGGCGGTGTCTGCGACTGCGGCTTCCACGGAGATCGTCGGACTTTGTCCTGACGCTGAGCTCGTGTGGAATTTCAGCGAGCCGAAGGTGCTTGAGAAAATCCGCTTTTCGTCTCTCTGGTCTTCCAAGATCTACGCGGGAATCAGCGTCAAGGACATTCTCGTCAAGACCTCTGGATCGACTGAATGGGTCTCGCTCGGTGTAAGCATCACCCGGTCTGGCAACGCCAGCGCCAATGGCGCACAGTATGCGCTTCTCAGCGATCCCGGGCTCGGCTATCTCGCTCTTGACGTGGTCGCCCTGAAGTTCGTCTCCGGATCTGTCGAGGCGTTTGCAAACTACTACGCCGAAATCGAGGCCGTTGGCAGGACTGGCGGCAATGCCTATCCGCCTGCGATGAGTGGCCTCAAGGTCAAGCCGTGGGGCACGTCCGCGGAGTTCTCCGGCTTGATCGCGTCTGTCGGTACGGGCGCGAGTTCATGCGACGTCTATCTCGCGTACGGATCCGATGCCAATCATCTCGGTGCACCGGTCAAGATTTACTCTGGCAACGCCGGCGCCTTTCATTACGAACTCGAGGGACTTTCGCTGAACACGAATTACAGCTATTTGCTCTCCGTCTCCAACAATGCCGCGACCGTCATGGGCTGCGAGGCAAGCGGAACATTTACGACGACCGACGAAGTGCATCCCGACTGGTCGGGCTACAAGTGGGCGGTGATCGGCGATTCGCTGACCGACCCGACGCTCGCCCCCGGAATCGGCAACTACTACTACAACTTCGTCGCCGCCGATACTGGCATCCAGCTTGTCTACACCAACGGAGTGGGCAGCACGGGCTACAAGAACAAGTACAACGTTGACGGCGGCAAGTGCTTCTACCAGCGCCTGCTGGCGAATCCGCTTCCGTCCGACGTCGACGTCGTGACGATCTTCGGCTCGGTGAACGACTGGGGACTGGTTTGCAACGCCGCCGATGCCGGCGCGCCGACCGATACTCTGGCAGGCGGCAAGGAGACGCTTGCCGCCTACATGAACAAGGCCATCGACGTCGTCCAGGCTCAGGCTCCGAACGCGAAGCTCGTCCTTGTCGGAAGTCTATACTACTACAACGTCGTCACGGAGGCGCATGTCCGCGCGAACGAGACGCTCAGAGCCGTTGCGGCTCAGCGCGGCATCGCGTTCTACGACTGGCTGACGGAGAATCCGGACGACCCGCTCGACTTCCACCACATAGCAGACAATCCGACGGCGGAAGGGTCCTTCGCGCAGCGCTACACGCGCGACTGCCCCGCGACGATCATTCCTGGCGAGACGTCGTTCGGACATCCTTCCGCGGAATATCACGAGGTGTGGCTCTCCCCGCATTTCCGCGGCGTATTGACCGCGGCGCTCGCGGGCGGTCCTGCGCCGCTTCCGACGGTCGCGACGCCGGCCTTCAGCCCCGCTTCCTGCTCTTTTTTCCCGTCGACCAACGTGACGCTCACTTGCGCGACCGCCGGCGCGACGATCCGCTATACGCTTAACGGCAGTGACCCGACAGCGGAGAGCGCTGAATACACGGCGCCGATCGCGCTTTCCGCCACGACGACGATCAGGGCCCGCGCCTACAAGGCGGAGATGAATCCAAGCGCAATCTCGTCCGCGACGTACACGCTGACAGAGCCCGTCGATCCGCCGGATCCTCCGTCGGGCGACCATGCGTTCTACATCGGCGAGACGGGCTACGACACCTGGGCAGACGTCTATGCCGCGGCGAAGAACGGCGACACGATTGTCGTCGGCAAGGATTCCAGCTTTGCGATGAGCGGAAACAAGCAGCTCACGATCAACCTCGCCGGGCGTACGCTGGAATGGGAGTCGTCCGGCTGGATGTACGGCAGTCTTGCTTTTGTCGATTCTGTCGGAGGAGGCGAACTCAAGTTGGCGACAGGCAATCGAAACGTCCAGGGCGGCACGGTGGATCTTTCGGCCCTCGCGGCTGCACAGCTCACGGGGCCGGGAAAATTCTGGACGAACGGAGCGACAGTGCTGAAATTCCCCGGCGACATGTCGTTCGCGGACAGCACGGCGAAGATCGACATGGGGTCGAAACCGGTAGGCGAACAGATTGTCGTCCAGGGCGTCACATACACATGGGACGGGACGAGCTGGGGCGGACAGGCGGAAATCGCGATTACAGGAATAGCCGTCAAACCGGATAAGGTGGAGATCGGCGTGACGGGTGCAACCGGCGGCACTGTCACGATTCTGGGCAGCGAGACAGTCAACGGTACGTACAGTGCTCTTGTGACGACCAAAGTCGCCGACGGAGTGTACAGCGTCCAGGTGTCGGACTGCCGTTTCTTCAAGGCGACGCTGGATTTGTGAGGTAATTTGGGGCGGCGAAGCAGGCGCTCGCAATTTGAGGGTAATTATGCTGCGGTGTTGCGTATTGGATATTATGTGTGTAATTTTCGCTTGGAGACGGCATTTAGCATTGCTTTGCATGATGATACTTTCGTATAATTGTTTGGCTTCGTCCTTTTTGCTATGATTTCTCTGTCACAAAGAAAAATAGGAGATGCAAATGAACAGACTTGCCTTTGTCATACTTGCTGCTACAGTATTTGCCTGGGTGCCTGTTTTTGCCGATTCCATTCATCCAACGGGCGTAGCCGAAACGGACACGGCGTCCATACAGCGCGCGGTCGATGACGCGCCGGGCGGCACGGTGACGCTCGCCTCTGGGACCTTTGCGCTCAACGCGGCGATTAGGATCACCAACGGCACCACGCTGGTAGGGGCGGGTTCAAAGCCTGCGGACGTTGTCCTTTCGCTGGTGGACGGTTCAAAGACCAATGCCATCGTCATCGTGGGGTCGAGCGATACGGTCGTCTCGAACCTGACGGTGACGGCCGGCTCGGATCCGCTTAGCGGCGTCGTGATGGATTCCGGGCTTCTCGTGGACTGCGTTGTCCGGGATATCGTGACAAAGAACAACAGCGCCTCGGGGGCGGGCGTAAACATGACGGGCGGCACGGTGCGCCGCTGTCTCATCACGGGTTGCGATGCACGCGACTCGGGTGGTGCCGGAATGTCGGGAGAGGGTATCTACATGACTGACGGGCTTGTCGAGAACTGCACGATCACGGGAAATGGAATGATGGGGTATGGAAATACCGGCTGGGGTGGTGCCGTCTGCATAAAGGGCAAGGGAACATTGCGTGGATGCCTAGTCGCAGGCAACAGGAACAGAAACTGCGGTACGGGCGTGACTATCGTTGGCCCCAATAAAGACAGGGGCGAGCCCCGGTGCGTCGTCGAGAACTGCACAATAGTCGGCAACCAACGGAGTTTGGTCGATTCGGTTGCGTGTGGAATCTACATCGGTCTAGACCATGGGGCTGCCAAATCGTACAACATCGTCTTGCGCAACAATATCGTGTGGGGTAACCTTGCAGCCGACGGTGTGTCGGAGATGAACTACAACCTCGATGCGATGGACGGAGCAACGTCAATTGTTGAGCGCAATGACACAAGACCGGCCCTCACAATAGGTCTGAACAATGTTTCTGTTGATCCGCTATTTGCCGACGCGGCCAACGGCGACTACCATGTCGGCTACACCTATTGCATCGACACGGGCTTGAACCAGGAATGGATGACGAATGCAGTCGATCTCGACGGCAATTCCCGTATCATCAACGGCACTGTCGACGTGGGGTGCTACGAGTATGGCGCGCAGAGTAGCTTTTCCTGCGCAATGAGCATTCTTTCTGATGATACCCCCGACTTGGCGACAGTATCCCTTGAGTGCAAATATATCGGATGCCCCGTTGCTACTGCGTCTTCGATCGACTGGACGCTCACACGGCAGCAGGACGGAATGGTTGTGTCGGCGGATGGAGCCAATGAAGTTATCCAGTTGACTGCAGGCACTTGGGATGCACGACTTGTCGTCTCTGGAGGCGGGGCGTCGGCGGAATGCACCCAGACCTCTGCCGTCATCGTGCGCGCGAGCAAGGCGTACGCGAACGCTAACGGGAGAGGAGAGTTCCCCTATGACACCGTGGAGAAGGGGTCGCCTTCCATCGACGATGTTTTCCCCGTTGTCAGCGTCGGCGGTACGCTTTATATCGCGGAGGGCAGATATGTGATCTCCAATCCTCTTAATATTGAAGGTGCATATGCCTCGCGAATCGAATCGCTCGCCGGACCAGAGAAGACGATCATCCGGATTGCGGACGACGACAAGTTCAGGTCAGGCGGTAACTATGGCCTTAGGCTTAATCGCGGGGACGCCTATGTCAGCGGTGTGACGATTACTGGTGGACGTCCCAACCCCGACTATGACGGTGCTATGTATTTGTCCTGCGGCCTCGTCAAAGTTGAGCAATCGGGTGCCGTTGTCACGAACTGCATCTTTCGCGACCAAAAATGCAGTGAGGTGAGCTCGGGCTTCGGCAACCCCGGCACGGGGCTGAACATGTCCGCCGGCACCGTCGTCGACTGCTTGTTCACGCGCATCGACCACTACACCTCAGCTGGAGCCGTGCACTACGGCGGTGTAATCTGCCTTAGCGGTGGCCTTGCGGATCGCATCCGTGTCGAGGAGTGCTGGGATGTCTCCAATAGCAGCACGGGATCTGGTGGCGTTGGGGACATTGTCGCCGTACTGAAGAATGCAGTGTTTCGGAATTCGCTCGTCACACGGTGTACAACTGCGCACACCGTTCCTGTCTGCGCAGGCGTGCAGGACGGCGGAACGCCTGGCACCTTCCCGGGCGGAGCCATCGTCAACTGCACGATCGTCGCCAACACGAATGCGCAGGTGAAAGTCTCCGACGATAAAGGTGAATATCGCCACGAGGCGGGTGTTATGGTGAACGGCGGCACACTCGTGAACTGCATTGTTGCCGACAACTGGTCCGTAGATCCAGGCACCGTGTCGAACATCTACAACACCCGGGACATCGCCACAGGCATCAGCTACACGCTTGTCAATGACCGCGCGGGAGATACGACGTTTGTCACGGCGGAGAACCACAACATCGCCGTTGCCGCTGGCGCAAGGATATTTCGCAGGCCGAGTAGCGGCGACTACTCTCCTGCGACAGGATCTCCTGCAATAAATGCTGGGTTGCTGGAGGATTGGATGGAAATGGCGCTGGATTTAGCAGGGAAGCCCCGAGTGGTCAGCAAGAAGCCCGATTTGGGCTGCATCGAGGCATACCCTATGTCATTCAGCATTCGCTTGAGATGACAAGGGTCAGATAGAGACCGCGCGGCGGAATTCGCATCCTGCCTGCGCAGGAATTCTCATTGCGCCGTTTCTGCGCCTGCGGCAGTGCGTTGGCAGCGCATTCGCCGGTCTCCTTATACCCTCCAGTTGGCGGGGTTTTCAGCGGCGAAGGGGTGTTGTATAATTTGGGTCGTCAAAAGACAACCCAGAAAATATTTCCAAATGGCCAAAAAAGGAGTAACCAAAATGAGCAAAATAACTATACGTTCCTTGTTGTTCGTCGCCGCGAGCGTCTTGGCCCTAGGCCTTCGCGCAGACCCGGAACCGATGTTCTATATCGGAGAGACAGGTTACGACAGCTGGACGAACGCATATAGCAATGCGAATGTCGACGAAGTAATCACGGTTGGCACAAATGCCGTGATTGATCAGACGGATGGGAATCACCCGGGGGTGATCAACAAGTCGGTCACGATAGACCTCAACGGACGTGATCTGGGCTTTGCCGAAGGGTGGCTGACAAGTTGCACCGTCACAATTGTCGATAACGGTATGCCAGTTGGGTCTGGATTGTTCACGATTCAGCCTAGCGGAATGAACATCTCCGGCGGAACTCTGGATCTTTCGGCGCTTTCTGGTAGTCAGATTCAGGTTAATGGAAAATTTAGAATGTCATCTAAGTCGCTTTTGAAATTCCCCAGTAACCTTTCGCTTGATGACTGCACGCCGCTCATCACGATTGAGAAGGGTAATGATGAGGGTAAAGGTGCGCGCATCGTGGTGCAGGGCGTCACGTACGTCTATGACGGAACGGGCTGGGGCGTTGCGTTCAAGATCACAAGCATCTCCGTGCATGATGAGGCGGTAGAGTTCGGTGTGATGGTCCCGGCAGACGGCGAGGTTACGATCCTCGGCAGTGAGACAGTCGACGGCAACTATGGTGCGTTGACGACAACTAAGATCGGCGATGGCGTCTATCAAGTCCCGGTATCCACTTGCCGATTCTTCAGGGCGGCGATGGAGTTGTGAGGTAACCACGAAATAGACGAAGTACCGAAGAGCCAAAATACCAAGCTGGACGGTTGCACGTGATGCCTGTGCAACCGTCCAAATCATATACCCTCCAGTTGGAGGGGTTTTCTCCTACTGGTGTGCGGGTGTATAATTTAAGCGAACAAACAACACGAACTCTATGCTGTCATGCCTTAAAAAGGAGTGATTAAAATGAGCAAGACGATTGTGACTCCACTGCTGCCCGCTCTCGCGGTCGCCTTTACTCTGAACCTCCATGCCGAACCTGCGTGGACGACTGGATCGTACGCGCCGGCCGACTGGCAGCCGTTGGACGGCAACATTCTCCTGAATGTGACGGGCACATCTGCGTCGGTTGGCGCAACGGGCTACGACAGCTCGGATCTTGCGGTCCTGACGAATGGAAGCGTGCCCACGTCTACTTCGGAGAACAAGGGCGGCATCTTCGGGTTTAAGAATGGCGAAAACATTTCCTGGACATTTGCCGCGCCAAAGACCCTCGAGCAGATACGAATATGTACATGTTACCTGAGTAGCACTGCGTATGACGGAGTGCACATTGCCAAGGTGGAAGCGATGTTCTTTGGCGAATCCAGCTGGACGCAGGTCGCCGGCGAGTCTCAGTATAACGGCGAGAGTTCCGCAGGGAAGATCAATTACGCCGTTTTGACCAATGGAGAAGGCCCCGTGGTGCAGAACATTATTGGCCTGAGGATTACATTCGGCATGTGCGAGACTGGTTTTGCGAATTATTATACCGAAATCGAAGCTGTTGGGGTCGCCGGTGCGACGGGCCCGGTCATTGGTTCGTTTGCCATCGCCCCCGCGAAGACAAAGGCGATGGTCTCCGGCACAATCACCGATCCCGGCACGGACGCGACCGCGTGCGATGTCTATCTCGCGCTCGACGACGGTGCGGCGACGAAAATCGCCGAGGGCGTAACTGGTTTGTTCGAGCACCAGATTCTGGGTTTGACGGCGGGAACGACTTATGCCTACGAGCTCTCGGTCTCCAACAACGCCCCGACATCCAGGGGAACGGTGCAAAGCGGCGACTTCATGACGCTGGCCTCTGATGCGTCGACCGCGTTCTGGACGACGAGCGAGGGTGTTCCGGGCGACTTTTCGCCGCTTGCGGACAATCTGATTGCGAACAAGACAGGCGCCGTGTCAGGGGGGAGTGTCTCGGGATACGGCGGCGGCGTAGAACTGCTGACGAACGGCGAGGTCTCGGGCGTGACGAAACAGACATGTGGATTAGGTGAAAATCGGGCGGTGGAATGGTCTTTTGACGGGCCGAAGACGCTGGAGAGAATCAGATTTACGACGTGTGACATTCCCGATGGTCGCCAGTACGACGACATCAAAATCTCCAAGGTCGAGGTGAAGACAGCTGGATCCGACTCCTGGGCGGACCTTGGTGTCGTGCCGCTGGACTATGCCGGTGGCAATGCGCAGGGCGGCGCACTCTTCGCGACGCTTGCGGACGCGGAAACCGGATTCCTTGGTCAAAACGTGACGGCTATCCGCATCACATTCGGCAAACCCAATAATTTTGCGCAGTACTATGCAGAGATCGAAGCCGTTGGGCACGCGGCAGATCAGAAAAATGGCGTGATAATTTATGTCTTATAAGGACTCCGCTGGCATTTGCAATAATATTGTAAAGCAGGAAATGACTATGAAAAATCTAAATCAATCAATCGTGTGTTCATTGGTCGTCGCGGCTGCTTTCGTCGCGAATGGTGATGTTGTCATGCCGAACACCTCGACAATTGCCGACATCCAGTCCGCAATCGACAATGCGCAGCCGGGCGATCCGTTATTCGAGTCGCTGGAGTCCGGTGACTTCCACCTGAGGCGCGGGTCTCCTGCACGCAGCGCCGGCGATGCGGACAAGGGAGCATCCGCCCTTGGGTGCGACAGTCTCGTGGGAACGCTTGACTTCTATGGGCAGCCGCGCGTGAAGCATGTTTCGCGTAAGGGTGTCGCTGACATTGACATTGGCGCGGCAGAATCGAAGTATTCCCCGATTGGTTTGCGCATTTCTTTCCGATGAAACAGCAGGAGTGCGAAGAATGAAAAACGCATTGCTTATGTATGCCGCCGTTGCATGTCAATTTGCAAGCGCCGCGAGTTCTTACGAGAGCTACATCGGCTCCGGTCCGGGAAAAGTCCCGGGCGCAGTTGTGGTCGGCTGTGTGGGTGGGAAACTTACGGTGCAGTGCTTCGGCTATGCGGATGTCGCGGCGAAGATGCCGATGTCCGCTGACACGGTCGGATGGCTCGCGTCGAACACGAAGGCCATTGCGTGCGCGCTTGTGCTTTCGTATGTTGAAGAGGGGAAGCTCGCCTTGGACGAGCCGATCTCCCGCTATCTTCCCGAATGGAAGGGCGAGAAGGTTCCGACACTGAGGCAGTGCATGTCGCACACGTCGGGGCTGAAGTTTTTTCCCGAGATGCCTATCGACAGGCGCCCTGTGCAGCTCCTGTCACGCCTTGCCGCGAAGAGCGAACGCGTGGCAGCTCCCGGCGAGAAGTACCAGTACTCGAACTGGGGAATCGACGTTGCGATGGCCTGCGTCGAGGCCGTGGCGGGACAGCCGTGGGAGGCGCTTCTTAAGGAACGGATACTCGATCCGCTTGACATGTGCGACGCGACGTTCTTCCCGACCGAGGAGCAGTGTGCGAGGATGGCGAAGGGGTATGTGCTGACGGACGACAATCCGGCGAAGGAAGTCGCTGTCAATCAGTTTCAGTATCCTTATTCCCTCCACACCCGCTATCCCGAGGCCGGCGGCGGCCTTTTCGGAAGTCCCATGGACATGATCAAGTTCTTCGCCATGGTCGCGAGCGGAGGCGTCGGCCTTAACGGAAAGCGCGTCCTAAAACCCGAGACGGTGGCGCTTTGGTTTGAAAAGCAGACTCCAGAGTGCGTCAGCGAGGACTATTCTTTCGGGGCTAAGGTTTCGAAAGACAGGCAGGTGATGTCGCACGGCGGTGCGTGGTCCACCTGGGGCTGCGCCTATCGCGAGAGTGGCGTTGCGCGCGTGTTCTTCGTACAACACGCAGGCGGCGAGTCGAAGGGATACGAAAAATTCAGATTCCTGGTTGACAAGGATGCGGAAACAAGCTATTCTCCTCTCAAACAGTGAATCATCATTCAAAAATCCAAACAAGGAAGGACAAAATGAATTCAAATCTGAATCGTCGTGATTTTCTGAAGGGCACTGCATGGATGGGCGCCGCGGCCATGGTCGCCGGATGCCAGATGAACCGCTTTGGTTTCGGCCAGGGCGGTCAGATGCAGGACTATGCGTTTCAGGGGCTGAAGGGCAGGACCGTGCGTGTCGGATTCGTCGGCGTCGGGCAGCGCGGCACCGCGGCGGTCCATCGCGTCTCGATGATACCAGGTGTCGAGATCGTCGCGCTCTGCGACAGGAATCCGGCCGCGGTCGAGCGCAACCTCAAGTGGCTTGCCGACCACAAGTACCGTTCCGTGCCGAAGAAGTACGTTGGAGACGAGGCGTACAAGGAGCTGTGCGACTTCGGCGAATGCGACGTAGTGTACTGCGCGACGCCCTGGGCGCTCCATCAGCCGGTGGCGCTCCGCGCGCTCAACGGAGGGAAGATTCCGCTTGTCGAGGTCACGAGCGCGCTCACTGTCGACGAGTGCTGGGAGCTCGTCGAGGCGAGCGAGAAGTGGCGCATTCCGTGCATGCAGCTCGAGAACTGCGTATACGGCGAGATTGAGCTTCTCGAGCTCCACCTCGCGCGGCTCGGCATGTTCGGCGAGATAAACCACGCTGAAGGCGCGTATATCCACGACCTCAGGGAGATGATCCCGTCCGTCAACAACAGCATGAACCTCGAGCACGAGTGGCGCTACGGCGAGAACATGGTCCACAAGGGGAACCGCTACCCGACGCACGGACTCGTCCCTATCTGCCAGACGATGGGCATCAACCGCGGCGACAGGTTCGACTTCCTCGTGTCGCTCGAAAACGGGCCGCACAACGTCAACTTCGAGGTGTTCAAGCGCGAGGTGCTGGGCGATGACGATCCACGGAAGAAGGATCCGCCGGCCGAAATGGGCGACATGAACACGACGCTAATCAAGACTGTAAACGGCAAGTCGATCATGGTGCAGCACGACGTGAGCTCTCCACGTCCCTACAGCCGCGTCAACCTCATCAGCGGCACGCGGGGCATTGTCCGCGACTATCCTTTCCAGTGCGCGTTCGAGGAGAAGTGCTTTGACCGCAAGGCGCACAACTGGTTCTCCGACGCCGATGCCGCGAAGGTTCGCGAGAAGTACATGCATCCGATGTGGCGCGACGTCTCGGAGATGGCGAAGAAGGTCGGCGGACATGGCGGAATGGACTTCATCATGGATCTCAGGTGGGCGTGGTGTCTGCAGAACGGCGAGCCGCTCGACATGGACGTCTACGATCTCGCAGCGACGAGCTGCCTCTGCGAGCTGACAGAGACTTCCGTCCGCAAGGGCTCGAAACCTGTGTCGATCCCCGACTTCACGCGCGGGAACTGGTGCAACGTCAAGCCCTGGGGCGTAGTCAACGTCGACCTCAGGAAGATGGGGCTTGACTCTAGCGAAGTTAAGAAGGACGAAGCGGCGCTGAGTGTATGAAAACAGCATCTCCGGCATTCGCGTTGGCCAGACGGCGGCAGGATCGCGGCAGAATCCGCATCCTGCACGCCGACGACCAGATGCTCTCCCGCATGGGGGTTGCGGCGCTCGTGGCGACTGCCGGGGACATGGAGATCGTAGGCCAGGCGAGGGACGGAAGACAGGCCGTAGAGCTCGCCGATGCGCTGAAGCCAGACGTCGTCATCATGGACCTGATGATGCCCGAGATGCTCGGCAGCGAGGCGACCAGGATCATCCACGAGTCGCATCCGGACATCAAGGTCCTGATACTCACCGCATACGGCACCTCGGTGGAGCTCGCGAAGGCGGTGTCGGACGGCGCGTCCGCCGTCGTGTTCAAGGAAAAGGCGGACATGAACCTCCTCGGCACCATCCGCGACGTAGCGGCTGGGCGGAAGGCGATTCCGCAGAGGCTGCTTTCGCAGATCGAGGAGGACAACGCGCTGTTCAGACTGACGGATCGGCAGATAGGGATCCTTGCCTCTGTCGCGGAAGGCCAGTCTAATTCTGACATCGCTAAGCAGTTCGGTCTTTCCGAAATCACGATCAAGAAGCACCTTTCGGCGGTCTTCAGGAGTCTTGGAGTCGCAAACCGTTCCGAGGCCGTTGCCCTGGCGCTGCAGAAGCGCATACTCGGCAGCTGGCGCGCCTGCGGCTGAGCCGAGCTCCGTCTCCTTCCCGTGAGTCAAGGGCGCGGCGCATTCGCCGCGCGCGGGAAGTCCGACGCGGATGCACCACTTGATTCCCGATTCCGCGGCAAATCAAGGCGAGGGCATGCGCCGCAGTTCTGACGGCGTTACGCCGCGGGCGGCCTTCAGCCGAAGGGCGAGGTGGGATGCGCCGCAGAAGCCGCATTCGCGCGCGATGTCGTCGACGGAGAGACTGGTGCTTGCAAGGCGCTCCATTGCGGCGTCGAGCCGGATGCGCGTGATTTCGTCCGAGAGCGTATGCCCGAACGCACGCCTGGCGCGGAGGTTGAGCGTCGTCTTCGAGCAGCCCGCTATCGCCGCCAGGTCGGGAAGGGCGTTCCGCTCGCGGAGACGGGACCGCGCGTAGGCAATGGCCCGCGCCACGAAAGGGTCGTCTATCGCCTGCGCGTCTGTCGACGCCCGTGTGATGACGGTCTCGTGCCGCGTGATGCGCGTACGTTCCGTCCTGCGCCCCTCGAGAAGGTCTTCCATTGCACGGCCGACGTCCATCCCGCATGTGTGATAGTCTACAGGAATCGACGAGATGGACGGGACAGTCATCCGGCAGAGTAGCTCATCGTTGTCTACGCCGAGGACGGCGAGATCCTCGGGTACGCGGATTCCCGCAGAAGCGACCGTCGTGAGTACCTGCTGTGCGCGCCGGTCGTGCACGCAGAAGAGGGCAGTATGCCGAGGAAGACTCTTGAGCCACCGCGCGATGCGGCGCGACTCGAGCGCAAAGTCGTTTTGCTCGCGGGGCGGCGGCGCGGGATAGACGCGGGGCCTGAAGCCGCTTTCCGCGAGCTCGCGCACGAATCCCCTGCGGCGCTCGTCGCTCCAGAATGTCGGCTTGGCCGTGCCTATGTAGGCGAATGCGCGGTAGCGACGCTCGATGTAGTAGCGGGCCGCCGCGCGGCCTTCCGCCGCGTGGTCGTTGATGAATGTCACGACGTTTCGCGGCTGCGACGGCAGCGGCTCCGAAAGGAGCGGCTCTATGAAGACGGCCGGAAGGCCCGAGGCGATGAAGTCGCGACGCTCGCGAGGGCTGAGGATGTAGGCGATGATTCCGTTGCAGCCCCATGATCTGAGGCTTTTGACATGCTGGCGGTTCAAGTCGTGCAGGTCGAGGTGGAACTGCCACTCGCCTGGAGACGACTTGTGGGCGTACTCGAGAAGCCCCTCCAGCAGCTGCCGCTGCGTAAGGGTCGAGGTCGGTATCACGACGAGTATGCGTCTTTCGTTCGCGGGCCTGTCCATAGCGCGGGTTAGTATAGCATGTCCGTCCGATTTTTACAATATTGGTTTTCGATTTTTATATTTTGGTCATGCGATCCATTGTATAATGTCAGGCAGAAATCCACATAGGAAAGGACGGAAAAACAGTGAAGGGAAAAGTCAGCGTTGGAATCATTGGGTTTGGATTCATGGGCACAACCCACTGGGGCGTCTACAAGGGCGTGAAGGGCGCGAAGGTGGTCGCGCTTGCCGATGTCGATCCGGCAAAGCGGAAGGGCGACATCTCCAAGGTCGTCGGCAACATCGGAGGGGGCGACAACTCGAAGCCGGTCGATCTCTCGGGCGTCAAGGTCTACAAGGACGCGTTGGATCTGATCGCCGATCCCGACGTCGACATCGTCGACATCTGCGTGCCGACTGCGATGCACATGGCGTACGCCATTGCGGCGCTAAAGGCGGGTAAGCACGTCTTCTGCGAGAAGCCGCTCTGCCGTACCGAAGCTGAACTTCGCGCGTTCGTCGCGCAGGCGAAGCGTGCAAAGGGTTTCTTCAATGTCGGACTCTGCGTCCGCGCATGGCCGGAGTACCGCGCCGCCTGGGAACACTTCAAGAGCGGCAAGGCGGGGAAGATGCTCACCGCGACATTCAAGCGCATTTCACCCGGAGTCGACGGCAATTCATGGAAGAACTGGTACATGGACGACAAGATGTCCGGCGGCGCGCTTCTCGATTTGCATGTGCACGACACTGACGAGGTCAACTACTTCTTCGGCAAGCCCAAGTCCGTGACGGCTGTCGGCGCGAGCGTCGTCTCGAAGAACGGCGGAATAGACCATGTCGTGACGACCTACGACTTCGGCGACGGACGTCTCGTGATGGCCGAGGGCGGCTGGGAGCAGGCGAAAGGCGCGACATTCGAGATGAGCTTCACCATCGTCTGCGAGAAGGCGACTTTGAAGCTCGATTCGACGGGCTTCAACATCTTCCTCAAGAACGGCAGGAAAGTGACGCCGAAGCTCGACGTCAAGAACGGCCCAACCGGCTGGCACCAGGAGCTTGCGTATTTCGTCGACTGCGTCCCCAGACAATCGACTCGATTGCCGACACGATGAAGATCATCTTTGCCGAGGAGAAGTCCGCAAAGGAGGGAAAATGTATAAAGCTCTGAACTACTGGGTTTTCGGCGGGTTTGGTCCGAACAGGACGCCGTACGAATTTATCGACTTCGCGAAGGCGCAGGGCCTCGACGGCGTCGAGCTTACGGTCGGCGACTGCCTTTCGATCGACGTCGACGAGGCGGAGTGCCGCAAAATCGCTGCCTACGCGAAGGAGAAGGGCGTCGGCCTCAGGACGCTTGCGAGCGGACACTACGGCGCCGAGTCGCTTGGTGCGGCGGACGAAGGCGAGCGTCTTCGTGCGGTGGACTTCACGAAGAAGTATCTGCAGATCGCCGCGTGGATCGGCGCGGAGACGATTCTCGTCGTCCCCGGGTCGACGCATGTGACGTGGGACCCTTCACGGCCGGTTGTCCCGTACAAGACAGTCTGGGAAAACTCGACGAAGTCGATCAACGAATTAATCCCGCTTGCCGAGAAGCTCGGCGTCAACATTGCGCTCGAGAACGTCTGGATGCGATTCCTTCTCTCGCCGATGGAATGGAAGCTTTTTCTCGATCAGTTCAAGAGCGATCGCATCGGCATGTATCTTGATATCGGCAACTGTCTCATCTACGCTCCGGCGCAGGACTATATTGAGCTCCTCGGCTCGAAACGCATCAAGGCCGTTCACGTCAAGAACTGGAAAGGCGACGACTGCGGCGGCGGACTGCATGGCTTCGGCGACTCGCTTCTTGAAGGGGAGGTCGACTACAAGGCCGTCTTCGCCGCGCTCATGAAGGTCGGCTACAGCAAGACGTTCACGGCGGAGATGATTCCGTTCTCTCGACTGCCCGATCTGGTCCTTCCAGACCAGGCCCTTGCCGAGAAGACCGCGGCCGAACTAAGGGAGCTCTGCGTCTGAAGCGCGTTTGCCGCAAGTGATTCTGTCGTTGCGGCTTTAAGTTCGCTTTGATATACTGCCCAAAACACGAAAGGGAAGTGGTGTAGAACAATGAGATATGGTGTTTTGGGTGTTTCGCTTCTGGCGGCGTTTGCCGCGTCCGTCTGGGCGAACGACGCGGCGGACGCGCCTTTGGGCGGGGAGCAGCGGTTTCGGAAAGTCTTCGCGTTCACCGACATAGGTGACGACGAACACGCGGCGAAGCTCGCTGAACTGAACGTCTTCGCCGCGAACTGCTGCGATGCCGCGAACCGTCCGGACCCTGAGAAGATCGCACGGGCGAAGCGGTTCGGCATCGTGCCCTATGTCGCGTTCGGTCCGTTCTGCGATTCGCATGTCCAGGTGCTTTCGTCTGAGGAGGCGCGGCTCCAGTCCGAGCTGCAGAGCAGGTTCGTCGCGTCCGAGGCAAAAGGCGAGGCGGGAGACCGGGGGCGGACCGATCTCTGGCGGACGCGGCACTACCGTCTCGGCGGCGAACCCGAACCCGGGAACACGGAGGTCTTCGTTGAGAACGTCGGCTGCTTCGTCGGAACTAACGCCTGCGCGAAAGGGGCCGCCAGTCTCGTGGAGCGGCTCAAGGCGAACCCTGAGGCGAAGGCGGTGTGCCTCGACTACATCGGTTACGCCAACTACCGTGGCTGCCGCCATCCCGACTGCCTGCGCCTGCTGAAGGCGTGGCTGGAGCGGGAGGGGCTCGCCGACACCGAGGAGAACCGCGACCGTTTCTTCGAGGACCAGATCGTCGCGTACTATGCCGCGCTCTACGATGCCGTGAAGGCATACGATCCGTCCGTCGTCGTCTACGCGCACCTCTATCCCGTGTTCCTGCCGGATCCGCTGTATGGCAGCCGGCTGAAGCTCGACTATTGCGCGCAGACCTGCGCCTGGTATTTCCGCTGTCCGGCGGAGAAGGTCCGGAAATACGCCGAGACGGTCGTTCGCGGCCAGCGCGAACACTGGCCGTTCGCCCACGGCGTGCCGTTCGTCGCCTACGGACCATGGGCGAACGACATCGACCCCGATTTCAGGAAGACGCCCGAGGACCTCGACTGCGAACTTCGCGCGGTGCTGGAGTCCGGCGCCGAGTACCTTTCCGTCCATGAGATTGATTCGATCATCGCCGACCCAGCCGTCTTCGCGGTCTTCAAGAAGTACTGTGCTAGCGCTTCTGCGCGTGCGGTTCAGTTTGACGCCGCCGAGCCGATCTGGACGACGGCGGAGAAGGGCGAGGTCAACTCGTCCGTCGCCTTCACGACGCATTTCGAGTGGGACGGCAAGGTGCCGCTCAAGCTGCGGCTCGCGGGTTGCTCGATATTCAAGGTCTTCGTAAACGGCGAGTTCGCCGCGTATGGTCCTTCGCGAGGTCCGCACGGATGGTTCAGGATGGACGAGTGGGATCTTTCGCGCGTTGCGCGCAAGGGCGACAATCGGCTGAACATCGTCGGCGTCGCCTACAATACGACGACCTACTACATCGTCGAACACGAGCCGTTTCTACAGGCCGAAGTGCTGGCGGCCGGCAAGGTCGTGCGGGCGACGGGCGACGGAAAGTGGGATGCCAACTTCACGGATCGCGTTCGCAAGGCCCAGCGCTACAGTCTCCAGCGTGCGCAGAGCGAAGTGTACGAGGTGCCGGGGCACAACTATTGGGAATGGTGGAAGCGCGACGGGCTTACGAGCAAGTCGCTCATCATAACCAATGCGCCGAGCGTGAAGCTCCTTGAGCGCGGCTCGCCGTATCCGAAGTTCGAGATCGACGGCTCCTACCATCCGAACGACGTCCTTTCGGTCAGGGTGCGGACGGGAGATCTCGGCGAGGCGCCGAACCTCTGGGGCGAGAAGACGAGCTTTCTTGGGCGCACTTATCCGACCGCTGAGTTGAAGTACACTCCGTCGGTCGACTGGTGGAAGCGGGCAATCGAGCCGAAGGCGAAGTTCGAAGGCGGAGTGGCGAAGATCGACGCAACGCAGGGCGTCCGCTACGAAGGCGCAATCGACAACACGGGGTTCCTGCGGCTCAAGGTGGATGTGACGAAGCCAGGGCGGCTGCTTGTCGGATTTGACGAAATACTCGTAAACGGCAAGCTTGATTTTCTTAATCGATTCGGGTGCAACAATGTTGTTCTGTGGGACGTGAAGGAGCCTGGCGCGTACGAATTCGAGTCGTTCGAGCCGTACACCTTCAAGTTTGCCGAGGTGATCATGCTGGAGGGCGAGGCGACGGTCAAAAAGCTTGAGATGCGCACCTACAGGAATCCGAACGCGACGCGTGCGTGCACGCTCAAGGATCCAGCCGACCGCAAGATCTTCGAGGCGGCGCGCGAGACGTTTGCGCAGAACGCTGTCGACGTGTTCACGGACTGCCCGAGCCGAGAGCGCGCGGGGTGGCTCTGCGACAGCTATTTTACGGGCCCGGCAGAGCATTTCTTCACGGGCAGGAACGAGATCGAGCGCACGTTTCTGCGCAACTTCGCGCTTGCCGAGGAGTTCCCGCATCTTCCCGAGGGGATGGTGCCGATGTGCTATCCGGGCGACCACATAAACAAGAACTACATCCCGAACTGGTCGATGTGGTTCATCCTCGAGCTTGCGAACTACTTCGACCGGACAGGCGACCGCGAAACCGTCGACCTGCTTCGTCCGCGCGTGGAGGGGCTGCTCAAGTTCTACGCGCAGTACCTGAACGCCGACGGAGCGCTTGAGAACCTGCCGGCATGGGTGTTCGTGGAATGGAGCCACGCAAACGACACGAAGCTGGTCAAGGACGGAGTGAACTGGCCGTCGAACATGACGTATTCGGACGTCCTCTCCAAGGCGGCGCGGCTCTACAACCGACCCGAGCTTGCCGAGCAGTCGAAGAAGCTGAAGTCGCTCATCCGTGAACGCGCGTACGACGGCGTATGGTTCCGTGACAACGCGAAGCATCCCGACGTTACGGAGACGTGCCAGTACTATGCGTTCTTCCACGGCATAGCGACACCGAAGACGCATCCCGAGCTGTGGAAGAAGCTTACGGACGAATTCGGACCCGAGCGGCAGGCCAAGGGGCTTCACAAGGATGTCTGGCCGTCAAACGCCTTCATAGGAAATCTTCTGCGGCTCATCGTATTGAGGAACGAAGGCCACGGCGAGCAGATGGCCCGTGAGATACGCGGCTACTATCTCAAGATGGCGGAGACGACGGGCACGCTATGGGAACACGACCGTCCCGAGGCAAGCTGCAACCATGCCTTCGCCTCCTGTCTTGCGATTTTGCTCCAGGCCGATTCAGATTTATACGGTGGTATAGAATCTAATTTATACTTTGGTATAAATGACTAAGCGATGCGTTTCATGATATAATTATCACAAACAAATAGTCGTTATACCAAGGAACTGTAAACATGACATCTATGCCGTTGCCGGGAATTGTCCGCTTTGCCATTCTTGCGGTTGCTTTCGCCCTTACCGTCCTGCCGACTTTCGCGCAGGCGGTTCTTCCCGGTTACCTCACAGATCCGTCTGTCATGAAAGGGGCTCTTGAGAAGGAGAAGGGCTACCAGCCTCCGGAGCGCTTGAAGTATCCATACATCTCGACATACTATGTGAAGCCGACGGTTGCGGCGGGCAAGAATGTAAGGGTCGGTTTTTTCGTGACAGACTTCGACTCCTCGAAGATCCGCTTCCTCGACGATTCGCACAGGTTCACCGCCTTCCTCGAGTATCGGCTGAAAGGCGGAGAGTCCAAGGTTCTTGCGCTCGAGAATCTGAAGAGCGGCGACGCCGAGTTCGATCTCGGCGCTCTTGGCATTGGCGAGTACGAGATGCGCATCTGGGCAAAGGACGCCAAGGGGCGCGAGTCGCACCGAGTCATACACGACTTCCGCGTCGTATCCGCCGCGGATCTTGAGATTCCCGCAGACAAGGTCTACCGGATGACGGAAGCGGACCTCGCGAAGTACGGCATCCGCAACGACGGCGACGTCGAGAAGATCGTCTATCTTGAGACGAACGGCACATCGAAGGTGGTGAAGGAGAAGCGCGGCGGCGTTCCGGGCTATACCGTCACCATTCCCCTTGACCCGAAGACGGGAAAGCTGCCATGGCAGGCGTGGAAGCAGGCGAAGGTCGCCTACGACGAGGGCTACGACAAGGCCGCCGCCGAGTCTGCAGCCGTTGCGACTACGGAAGGGCTCCAGAAGCTCCTGGACGAAAAGGCCGCGGCGGGCTTCCGCAGGCTCGAGATGCTGCCGGGCACCTACCGAATCACGTGGACCAATTCCGTGTTTGTCCCGAGCCACATGACGCTTGATCTCGGGAAGGCGACGTTGAAGCAGAACGGTTTCACGGGAGCGGGGTCTGTGTTGGTGCGCCTCGCGAGCGCGGTCGACGCGCATCTCGTCGGCGGGACGCTCGAGGGCGACTACTGGTCGCACGACTACGCGAACTCGCCGAACAATTCGGAGTGGCCCGCCGGCTTTGAGATCGGCGGCGACTCGTGGTACTGCTCGGTCGAGGGCGTGAAGGTCGTCGACATAACCGGCTACGGCGGGCAGAACGGAATCCGCGCCGACGCGAAGGGCGGGCTGTCGTTTTTCTACGAGACTCTCCCGAAGTTCTCGGCGGGCGGCCTTGACGCCAGGACGGGCACCGTCGACGCGGAGGACAAGTTCCGCTTTACGACCGACTTCAAGTCTCTCGACAAAATCCTCGGGAAGGGCCTGCGCCGGCTCCAGGTCTCGAAGCAGCTCGGCTATCAGGGGCGTGTGACGCGATCCTGGCAGATGACCGTTGCATGGTACGACGCGGAGAAAAAGTTCATTTCGGCCGAAACTTCCTGGCAGTACCGCGAGATGTGGATCCCCGACGGGGCGGCGTTCCTCCGGGTTTCGGTAGAGGACGAAAGCGCGGAGTCCGCCGCAAGCTCGTCGCTTTCGCTGACGGCCTTCCGCATCCCCGTCAACTGCATGGTGAAAAACTGTCGGTTCGAACACTGCCGCTGCGTTGGATATGCGGCCTCCGCCATGAAGAACATGCTTTTCGAGGGGAACTTCTTCACGCTGTCGGGCGAGAGCGCGGCGTGCTGCGCCTTCGATGCCGAAGACGGCTGGGACCAGATGCAGGACGTGTACTTCCTGAAGAACGTCTTCCGAGACAATCCGCGCAACAACTCGATTCTGACATGCGCCGGACACAATTTCATAATGGAGGGGAACGACGGCGACATCTATCTCTGGGGCCGCACCCACTCGCCGTGCGTAAGGGGCAACGCCATCGGGCATGCGACGTACTGGTGCGACTCGCGGCTTCGTTCCGGCTACGGGCGCTTCGACGGCAATGTGTATTCGAAGGGCGTAAATCTTGGAGAGAACGACGGCAAGGGTCGGGTGGACAGCTGGGATCATGTGCTCTCGGGCCTCGACTGCGACGGAGCGAAGGATTCTTTCTCGCTCAATGTCGGTCGAGCGGGCCGCATCGTGAACTGTACGCTCAGGAACATGTCCGTCGGCATAGCAAACGCATACGCCTGTACTTTCGAGAACTGCTCGAACGAAGGCTTGCGCACGGCCTTCCCGGGCGGGCGCTGGTTCGAGGTGACCGTCAGGGATTCAAACTTCACCAGGATGTACAAAACAAACTTCTGGGAGCGATGCCACTTCTCGAACACGAAGCTGGGCCGGTTCTTCGGCGGCCTTTTCGACGCGAAGGGCTGCGATTTCTCGGGCTGCTCGCTTTTTGGATTCGATTCGGCGACTGTAAGGATGTCGGGCTGCCTGTTCGAGAAGACGATCGTGCAGGGAAACTACTGGGAAAAGCCGTCGGAGATCATCTTCAGGGACTGCAGGATCGAGACGCACGGCGATGCGCCGTTCCTTAAGCTTGGTGTATATACAGTCGGGAAAATCGGTTTCGACGGCTGCGCGGTGGCGGGAGCTGGAAGTCTCGTCGACGTTCATGACCTCCGTCCAATTTCCCGTCCAGCAAACGCCGATCCGTCGACGAACCCCGACAATCTCCCGGGGCTTATCGCGCTGCGCAGGACGAAGTGGAACGGGGACGCGCGCACAGTTGTCGCCCACGGGAAGCTGATCGGCTCCGTTTCCGCCAAGAAGGTCACGATTCTCGACAAGGAGAACGCGTGGCCCGAAGGCGTGAGCGTAGCAACCGACCTCCCTGGCTCGTGGGAAATGAAATAAATATACTTTGGTATAATTGCCTGGCGGCGGGCCAGATGGTAGAATACCGCCCGTTTTTCTGATTGACGGAGCTTGGAGTCGAGATGAGTGGTCCGCCGACACGGCGACGTCACCATGTTTCATACAGGAACGGCTGGCGCGCACGCCTTGACTTTTCCGAGTGGCGTGGAGAAGGTTCGTGAGCTCTACTCCGGACGGGAATACACTCTCTCGGATTCTCAGCTGACGATTGAATCAGATGGCTATGGCACATGGGTGTTCAAGCCCATCCCCTTGGTGGTAAAGCAGCCACGCATGGTGTTTTCCATCGACTGACGCCGTTGATTTCCGTTGAGCTATACAGCAGTATAATTGCGTCGCGGCGGCGCATTTGCTACAATGCCCAAAGAACATTGAAATCGTCATTTGAAATGCACAGAACATGAAGAGTCTGATAGTTTTCTGCGTTGGAGTCGCGGCGTATGCAAACTTTGCCGTTGCCGGGGAGTTGTTGACTGGTGACGCCGCCATTGCGAAGTTCCCCGCGAGTCTCCAGGCCATGGGGCTCCATACGGCAAAGTGGATGCAGCTCACAAACGGCGTCGAGTACTACTATGGCCGGTTCTCGAATCTGCTTGGAACTGTCAGTGGATTCAACTGGTCGAAGAACGATCTCCACATGCTCCGCATCGACTACAGACACGCACCCGTGAAGATGAAGTTCGTCGACCATACGCAGGAGTCGACGAAACGTTGGACTACTTCCAAGACCGCGGCGCAGTATAATGCGCTCTTTGCAATCAACATGACGATGGAGTATCGCGAAGGCGCGCTTGGATATTTCAGCCCCAAGCCCCAAGGTTATGCCAAGGCGAACGGCGCGGTGATTCCCAACGGCGCGGAAGCGACGGGCACGAAGGCAGGATTCGCCTTTAACGACGACAAGAGCTATACGTTTGACAAAGACTGGACCGTCGTCAATCAGGAGACCGGAAAGACTAAAGCCGACGACTGGGACAACGTCGTAACTCACGAGGCATACACGATCCACAACGGCGTGGCGACGTGGGGCGCAGGCGCGACATTCCCACGCGCCAACTACACTTTCTTCGGAACGACTGCAGACGGCGTCCTGTGGGCATGCGCTGTTGACGGTCGTCGCGAGGGTGTCTCAGAAGGACTCGGCTACCACGAGGTCGCTGCGCTCCAGATCCAGCTTGGCTGCACGTACGGCGTATGCTGCGATGGCGGCGGCTCGACCACGATGGCGATCAGGAAAGACCTTATGACGGCATCGGACATCTGCGACACGCAGAAGACGTCCTCGAGTTCCGCAGACTACTATACAATGTGCTACCTAGACGACGGGTCGGAACGCGCCGTCATCAACCAGTTGCTCTTTGTCGAGGGACCGGCCGAGGTCGTGCCCGCAAAACGCCGACTTGCGTTCTACGTTGACTGAGTCTGGCAACAGGAAGTATTCTTGGCTTCTGACCGCTGGCGGTACGCCGTGGATTTTTGATAAAATATACGCCAACGGGGTGCTGCGTCGCACGGTGCGGCTGAGATCATACCCGCGAACCTGAACCGGGTAATGCCGGCGGAGGAAGAAAAATGAAGATCAAGTACCAAGGCGAGCCAGTCGATACGACGGCGAAAACGGTTGCCGAGTTTCTCTCGGCCCAGGGCGTAGACCCAGCGAAGGCGATTGTCGAATACGACGGCGAAGTGTATGCGCCAGGAGCCGATCTTTCGGCGCTTGCGCTAAAGGCAGAAGCGCCTCTCGACGTGTTCAAGCTGACGGCTGGAGGCTGAGATGGCTGCAAACACATATCTTACGCCCGAGGAGCGCGCTGCGCTCGAATCGGCGCGCGTCGGGATTGCGGGCGTAGGCGGGCTTGGCTCCAATTGCGCGATGCATCTCGTCCGTGCGGGAGTAAAGCATCTCACCGTAGTGGATTTCGACGTCGTGAACGAATCGAATCTCAACAGGCAGTTTTTCTTCCGAGACCAGCTCGGGCAAAAGAAAGTCGAGGCAAAAGAAAGTCGAGGCGATCAAGGAGAACCTCCTGCGCATCGAGCCGGATGCGGACATCAGAGCCGTGGACATGCGGCTTGACGCATCTTCTGCGCGGGAGCTTTTCGCGGACTGCGCGATTGTCGTCGAGGCGTTCGATGCCGTGGACGCGAAGGTGATGCTTGTATCTGCTTTCGCGTCTTCGGGCAAGAAGCTTGTCACCGCGAGCGGGCTTGCCGGATGGGGGCGCTCCAACGCGATGAAGGTCAGGAAGATGGGCAATATAGTGGCCATCGGCGACGGCGAGACGTCCGTCGGCGATGGTGCTGCGCCCGTCTCCCCCCGCGTCGGAATCGCCGCGGCGATGGAGGCGAACGCCGTTGTCGCGATGCTGCTGGGCAAGGAACTGTAGCGTGGGAGATTTTAACAAAGAGACACAGATTTGAAAGGAAACAAAATGAAAGATCTAATAATCGGCGGCCGCAAGTTCAAGAGCCGCTTTTTTCTCGGAACTGGCAAGTTCGCATCGGGCGAAATGCTCAAACGCGCGCTTGCGGCGTGTGGAACGGAACTCGTGACGACTGCGCTCACGCGCGTCCACGAAGGCGACGCGGAGCATGACGACATCTTGGGCGTGATCGACCGCTCGAAGGTCGAGGTGATGCTCAACACGTCCGGCGCGCGCAACGCGGCGGAGGCGGTGAGGATCGCGAAGCTCGGGAAGGCCGCGGGCTACAACTGGATCAAGATCGAGGTGCATCCCGACGCCTGCTGCCCGACCCCGTCGAGACGCTGGAGGCAGTGAAGGAGTGCGCGAAGCTCGGCATGGTCGTGCTTCCGTACATCAACGCCGACCCCGTGCTTGCGCGCCACTGCGAGGACGCGGGTGCCGCGGCGGTCATGCCGCTCGGGAGCCCCATCGGCTCGAACCGCGGAATCCGCACGCGCGACATGATCGAGATCATCGTCGAGCAGAGCCACGTTCCAGTTGTCGTGGACGCGGGCATCGGACTTCCCTCCCACGCAGCCGAGGCCATTGAGCTCGGTGCGGACGCCGTCCTCGCCAATACCGCCGTCGCCGCGGCGGACGATCCCGTCCAGATGGCGCGCGCATTTGCCCTTGCAGTCGAGGCCGCGGAGATCGGCATCAAGGCCGGCCCGCCCGCCGAACGCTCCACCGCCAGCGCCACCAGTCCGATGGACATCTTCAAGTGACCATGCTGCCGACATATATGTCAAGGAGAAAACAATGACGACATACAACACGAAAGGGACGTGTTCGCGGGCGATCAACTATGAGGTCGCGGACGGGGTGGTGACGAAGTGCGAAATCGTCGGGGGATGCCCCGGCAACACGCAGGGCGTCGCGAAGCTCGTCGTCGGACGAAAGGTCGAGGAGGTTGTCGCACTACTGAAGGGCATACAGTGCCGCAACGGCACCTCTTGCCCCGACCAGTTGGCTCGAGCCCTGGAATCTGAAATCGCAGGCAAGGAGATAATCCCATGAAGAAGAACCTTGGAGTAAAGAACTGGATGTTCCCGATGCCGGTGCTGATGATCGTGTTCCCGATGCCGGTGCTGATGATCGGCACCTACGGCGCGGACGGCACGCCCGACGTGATGAACGCGGCGTGGGGCGGCATCACGCTCGAGGACGAGATAACCATCTGCATCGACACGTCGCACAAGACCTGGGCGAACATCGCCGCGCGAAAGGCGTTCACGGTCGCCTTCGGAACAGCCGACGCGGTCAAGGCCTGCGACTATCTCGGCATCGTGAGCGGCAACAAGACGCCGGGCAAGGTGGCGAAGAGTGGCCTTACCGTCACGAAGAGCGAGTTCGTCGATGCGCCGGTCGTCAACGAGCTGCCGCTTGTCCTCGAGTGCAGACTCGTTTCGATGAACGAGGAGAACTGCAATGTGGTGGGCAAGATTGTAAACTGCGCCGTCGAAGAGTCCGCCATGACGGATGGCAATCCGGACGCGAGGAAGATGAAGCCCATCTGCTTTGACACCTGCCAGCACGTCTACCGTCTCATGGGCGCGTCCGTCGCCCCCGCTTTCTCCTGCGGCAAGGAACTGATGTAAGGAATCGTAAAATGACAGACTTGACAGAAAAGTCGCTTGCGACGGAGCGGAAGTACACGGGGAAGATCATCAGCGTCGATCTTCTCGACATCGAACTGCCCGACGGACGCAGGGCGAAGCGCGAGGTGATCCGCCACGGGAACGCGGTCGCAATCCTCGCGCGACGTCCCGACGGCAAGTTCGTGTTCGTGAAGCAGTACCGCAAGGCGGCGGAAGAGGCGCTCGTCGAAGTTATCGCGGGCGGACTCGAGCCGGGCGAAGACCCGATCAAGGGCGCGAAGCGCGAAACAGCCGAGGAGACCGGCTACGAGGTGACGAGCATCAAGTTTCTCACTACCATCATCTGCACGCCGGGCTACTGTGAGGAACGCATCCACCTCTATTTCGCGGAGTTGTCCGAAACCGCGCACGCCCAGGACCAGGATCCAGACGAGAACGTCTACCCCGTCGTCCTCTCCGAAGCCGAGGTCGAAGACGCCATCCGCGGCGGTACGATCTTCGATTCCAAGACATTGTCCGCCTGGCTCTGCTGGAAGATCGCCGCCGCGTAAAGGCGCAATCGAGATGATTTCCCCTTGCATTGCGAAGGGAAATTTGGTTTAATATGTCACATCTTCAAGGCATAAAGTTTGGAAGATGCGGTTTATGTCACAGGAGTGAGGCCTAATGAATAGGATAGATGACATATCAGATGAAGCCCTGCTGAAGGAGGTTGGGCGCCGAATTGCGTATTTGCGCATTTCTGCGAAGATGAAGCAAGGAGAGCTGGCCGCGAAGGCCGGCCTGTCGCGCTATGCGCTTTCTCGCCTTGAGAACGGCGCAGGCGGCATTCGCCTCGATTCTTTTCTTTCGGTTCTTCGC
>ONVK01000154.1 GCA_900321255.1 uncultured Lentisphaerota bacterium
GGCGAAGTCGACACCTGCGCCGGCGAGTTCGAGGCCAAGACGCCGTATTATTACAGCTACTACGGTTTTTCGACAGGATTAACAAGATTTACAAGATTATCACATCCAACGAATTCTTCTAATCCTGTGAATCCTGTAAATCCTGTCAAAAAGAAGATCCTGGTCTTGGGCGGGGGGCCGAACCGCATCGGACAGGGAATCGAGTTCGACTGGTGCTGCTGCCACGCCGCCTTTGCGCTGCGCAAGATGGGCATCGAAGTCGTGATGGTGAACTCCAACCCCGAGACAGTCTCGACCGACTACGACACTTCGGACACGCTCTACTTCGAACCGCTCACGTTCGAAGACGTGATGGAAATCTACGAGCGCGAGAAATGCGACGGCGCGATTGTCCAGTTCGGCGGTCAGACCCCGCTCAACCTCGCGGAAAGACTCGAGGCGGCTGGAGTCAACATCCTCGGCACCTCGCCCAAGGACATCGCGCTCGCGGAGGACCGCGACTTCTTCCGCGCGCTTGTGAACGAAGTCGGCGTGAAGCAGCCGCCGAGCGGCATCGCGCACACGGTTGACGATGCGCTCAAGATCGCGCAGGAGATCGGCTATCCTGTTCTCGTGCGTCCGTCGTTCGTCCTCGGAGGACGCGGCATGGCAATCGTCTACCATGAGGAGCGCCTCAGGGAATACGTCGAGGAGGCCGTGAAGATATCCGAAGGACGGGCGATCCTCATCGACAAGTTCCTCACCAATGCCATCGAACTCGACGTCGACTGCGTCTCGGACGGAAAGACGACAGTCGTAGGCGCGATTCTCGAGCACATCGAGGCGGCGGGCTGCCACTCTGGCGACGCCGCAGCGGTTACGCCGCCGGTCTCGCTCTCGCAGGAGACGATTGCCGAAGTAGAACGCATCGCGCGCACGTTCGCGGAGAAGCTGCACGTCGTCGGACTCATGAATATTCAGCTCGCGGTAACGGGATGCTTTAGCCGTGTAGAACATGTAGAACGTGTAGAGAAGAAGCCTGAAATCTGGATGATCGAGGTGAATCCGCGCGCATCGCGCACCGTGCCGTTCGTCTCGAAGGCGGTCGGCTGGTCGCTTGCGGGCGTGGCGGCAATGGCGATGGCGGGCGGAGTTGGAGTTAAAAGTTCGAGTTCGAGAAAGGATGTTGATAATTCCACTCTCGAACTCCAACTCAAAACTCCAACTCACCCATATTTCTGCGCCAAGGAGGCGGTGTTCCCGTTCGTGAAGTTCCCGGGTGCGGACATCACGCTGACGCCGGAGATGAAGTCGACGGGCGAGGTTATGTCGTTCGGACACGACGCGGCGACGGCGTACTACAAGAGCCAGGCCGCGGCGGGAAGTCCGCTCCCGCATCCGGGCCAGGGCGGAATCGTCCTTTGCGTGCGCGACGAAGACAAGGGCGAAGTCGTCGAACTTGCGAAGCGGCTCGACGCGATGGGCTACGAGATATGGGCGACGCGCGGAACTTCCACCGCGCTATGGCGCGCTGGCGTAGAGTCGAACGCACTCTACAAGATTCCGCTCGGGAGTCCGAACACCATCGACCTGATAAAGCGCGGCAAGGTGAAGTGGATCGTCAATACGCGCGAAGACGGAGAGTCCGCGGCGCACGACAGCGTCAAGATACGCGCCGCCGCGGTCGCGGCTGGCGTTCCGGTGACGACGACGCTCGCCGGCTTCGCCGAGGCCGTTAGTGGGCTCGAGGCGATTCGCCGCGAATCGGGCGCCGCGCCGCTGTCGCTCCAGGAGTGGCACGCAAATCAACGCTGAAAGTCGACAGCAAAAAACGCGAGCGCGGCACAAGTGCCGCGCCCAGCGTTTTGGTTCTCTCCTCCCTATCGCCTAACGACGACTGCGGAGGATGAGCTTTGCTCACATCTCGGAGAGCTTCTTGAGGAGGGCGTAGTTGTCCTTGAAGCCCTGCTCGGCGCCCTTGAGCATCTCCATCGCCTTGTCCTGGCCGATCTTCTTGACGAGCTGCTTGAAGCGGTTCTCGCCAAGCTCCTTCGAGACGGCGTTCGCCGCGAAGGAGACGGTGTCGGACTTGTCGGCGCTGTCGAGCTTCACCTTGCCGGTCGTCGGGTTGTACGTCCAGAGCGGGAAGTGGACGGACTCCACCGCCGCCTTCTGGTGCGCAGGACC
>ONVK01000041.1 GCA_900321255.1 uncultured Lentisphaerota bacterium
CGCGGTGTTCCTGACGGGACTTCTCTGGAAGCGCATGAACCTGCGCGGCGCGTGCTGGGGCCTCGGGCTTGGCTTTGTCCTCGGCATGGCGAAGCTCGCCGCGAACGCGATCTGGGGTATGCCGACGGAGGCCGCGTTCATCCAGGACTTCTACTTCTCCGGAATCCTGCTCGTCACGTCGTTCGTCATCGTCGTCGTCGCGTCGCTCACGGCCCCCGCGCCGGACTACGCGCATCTTGACGGGCTGAACTTCAGCTGCCTCTCCCCCGAATACAAGAAGGCGAACCGCGAGAGCTGGAACTGGGTCGACGTCGCTGCGTCCCTTTTCGTCGTCGGCTGCGTAATCGCCGCCTACGCCTACTTCTGGACATGGCTCGACTGACATCGCCGCGCCCGGCAATTTGACATGAACGCAGAACACGGAGGAAAAATGAAAGCCAGAACATTCGCGGCGGCGACGGTCGCCGTCATGGCTGTGGCCGCGTGCGCCCAGCCCGGACCCGCTCGGCGCGCACAGTGCGCCGAGCGTGCACGTGCGCTCGTCATGAAGATGACGCCGGAGGAGCGCCTTACGCAGATATTCATGAGCTCCCGCGAAATCCCGCGTCTTGGCATACGCCACCGCGAATGGTGGAACGAGGCGCTGCACGGCGTCGCCCGCACGGGTCTGGCGACGGTGTTCCCCCAGTCCATCGGAGCGGGAGCGACTTTCGACACCGACCTTGAATACAGGATGGCGCGCATCATCTCCGAGGAAGGGCGCGCGAAGTACAACCTGCACAGGGCGAAGGGTACGAAGGACAGATACGTCAACCTCACCTACTGGAGCCCGAACGTCAACCTCGTCCGCGATCCGCGGTGGGGGCGCGGGCAGGAGACGTTCGGCGAAGATCCGTATCTTACCTCCCGTCTCGGCGTCGCCTTCGTGAAGGGCCTGCAGGGCGACAATCCCGACTTCCTCCAGGCGGCCGGCTGCGCCAAGCACTTCGCCGTGCACTCCGGCCCGGAGAACCTGCGGCACGGCTTCGACGCCGTCGTTTCGCCTCGCGATCTCGCCGAGTACTACCTCGTCGCATTCAGGGCTCTGGCGATGGAGGGCAAGGTCGAGGCGTTCATGGGGGCCTACAGCCGTCTTAACGGCGTTCCCTGCTGCGCCAACAAATGGCTCCTCACCGATCTTCTCCGCGGAGAATGGGGTTTCGCCGGGCACATCGTCAGCGATGTCGGCGCGGTAGACGACATCTTCTCCGGCCATCACTACGCCGCTACATACGCCGAGGCGACTGCGAAGACGCTTCCCGCCGGTCTCGATCTGCAGTCCGAGTGGAACTTCACCGGGATCTCGGCCGCCAACGAGCAGGGGCTGCTGGACGAGAAGGACGTCATCGAGCATCTCGTGCGCCTCTACACGACGCGCTTTCTCCTCGGCGAGTTCGACAAGACGCCGTGGGACGACTATGGCGCAGAGCGCATCGCGACGCCCGAACACCGCGCCGTCGCGCTTGAAATGGCCGAGAAGTCGCTTGTGCTCGTCCATAACAACGGTGTGCTGCCGCTTGATCTCGACGCCGGCGCGATATCTGTCGTCGGGCCGCTCGCGGCGAGCGAGCTGCCGATGCGCGGCAACTACAACGGACAGGCCGCCGCGCCGGTTTCCGTCATTGCCGCCGTCACTGCGGAAGCAGGCCCGGCGGTGCGTGTAGTCGACGAGTGGGACGACGGTGACACCGCGATCGTCTGCCTCGGCATCACTTCAGAGGAGGAGGGCGAGGAGGGGTGTGGCTCTGACAACCAGTCGGGCGACCGCTCGCGCTATTCAATCACAGACAGCCAGCTTGCGATTCTCCGCAAGTGCCGCAGGAAGAACGCCCGCGTCAAGCGCGTTGTATCCATCGTCTTCGGCGGCAGTCCCTTCGACCTGAAGCCCATCGTAGAGCTCAGCGACGCCGTAATCGTCGCGTGGTATCCGGGCGAGGCCGGCGGCACGGCGATCGCGCGCACCATCTTCGGGAAGTCCAATCCTTCGGGGCGCCTACCGGTGACGTTCCCGAAGTCCTACGACGACCTGCCGGCGTTCACCGACTATTCGCTCGCCGGCCGGACATACAGGTACGCGACGAAGGCGCCGGAATATCCCTTCGGTCATGGTCTTTCATACACCACTTTCGCGTACGGCGACCCTGTCGTCGAGAAGACGGGAGACTCCGTCGGCGTCACGGTCAAGGTGACCAACACCGGCAAGGTCGCGGGCGAGGAGGTCGTGCAGCTCTATCTGCGCGCGCCCGAAACCGCCGGCGACAGACGGCGTCACCACCTTGAGGGCTTCAGCCGCGTCAGGCTCGACCCGGGAGCGAGCGGAGAAGTGGCCTTCCGGCTTTCGCGTAGTCAGTTCGAGGTCTTCCGCGAGGACGGCTCGACTTTCGTTCCGCAGGGCGCGACGACCGTGTTCGTCGGCGGCGGGCAGCCGGGGTTCGCGAAGAACGTGAAGTCGGCTGATGTCGTCTTCTGACAATCCAAGCTTAAGAAACAATCAATCAAGGAGAAAGCAATGATCAACCAGCCCAAAGTCAAACTCGCCCTCGTCGGCGTCAGCCGCGACTGCTTCCCCGCGTCGCTCACCAAGAAGCGCGTCGCCGCCGTTATGGCGGAGGCCAAGAAGGCAAAGCTCGCCGTCGTCGACTGCCCGGTAACGATCGAGAACGAGATCGACGCGATGAAGGCGCTCGAGTGGGCGCGCAAGGAAGGCGTCAACGCCTGCTGCATGTTCCTCGGCAACTTCGGCCCCGAAGGCCCGACCACCATGTTCGTCCAGAAGTTCGGCGGCCCCGCGATGGTTCTCGCGGCGAAGGAGGAGAACAGGGCCGTCCTCAAGTCCGACCGCGGCGATGCGCTCTGCGGCGTCCTGAACTTCAGCTACAACGTCGGCCTCAGGCGTCTCAAGGTCTACATCCCCGAGTATCCCGTCGTCGACGCGAAGGGCGCCGTCAAGGAGCTCAAGGACTTCACGGCGATCGCCCGCGTCGTCCTCGGCATCAAGAACCTCAAGGTGTTCGGCTTTGGCCCTCGCCCCTACGACTTCCTCGCCTGCAATGCGCCGATCCAGCCGCTCTTCGACCTCGGCGTGAACGTCCAGGAGAACTCCGAGCTCGACCTCTTCGAGCACTTCCACAAGATGGCGTCGAGGAAATCCGAGATCGACGCGATCGTGAAGGACATGAAGAAGGAGCTCGGGAAGAACTGCCCGTATCCCGACCTCCTCCCGCAGCTCGCGCAGTTCGAGCTTGCGCTCATGGACTGGTACGACCGCGAGCGCGGCGCGTCCGAGTTCGCCGTCTTCGCCAACAAGTGCTGGCCGGCGTTCCAGACGAGCTTCCACTTCGTCCCGTGCTACGTGAACTCGCGCCTTGCCGGGCGCGGAATCCCCGTCGCGTGCGAAGTTGACCTCTACGGCGCAGTCTCCGAGTACATGGTCGAGTGCGCGACCGAAAAGCCGGCGACGCTCCTCGACATCAACAACTCCGTTCCGGACGACATCCTCCCGAAGGGCATCAAGCTCGCCGGCGCGGAGAAGCGCGACCTCTACATGGGCTTCCACTGCGGCAACACCTGCATGAGCTGCCTCAAGAAGCCGTCGATGAAGTACCAGCTCATTATGAACCGCGGGCTCGAGGGCGGCGGCAAGCCCGTCATCTCGCGCGGCACGATGGAAGGGCAGATAAAGGCCGGCGCGGCGACGATGTTCCGCATCCAGTCCAACAGCGACTCGAAGCTCGTCTCCTACATCGCGGAGGGCTCGTTCCTCGACGTGAACCCCTGCTCGTTCGGCTCGCTCGGCGTCGCGGCGATCCCGGGCTTCGCGCGGTTCTACCGCCACGTGCTTATCCAGAATCGCTTCCCGCACCACGGCGCGTACGGATTCGAGCATGCGGGCAAGACGCTCTTCGAGGCGCTGAAGCTCCTTGGCGTCGACGACATCAACACTCCGAAGCCCGCGGGCGAGCTCTATCCCGGCGAGAACCCGTTCGCCGTCTGACGCTCATGTATGGTATAATTACCGCATGAAAGTCTATGGAATAATACCGTCCCGCTTCGGGTCGAGCCGTTTCCCGGGCAAGCCCCTCGCTGTTCTCGCGGGCAGGCCCCTCGTCGCATGGGTCGTCGAGGCGGTCAAGAAGGCGAAGGGGCTTGACGAGGTCCTCGTCGCGACAGACGACGAGCGCATCGTAAAAGCCGTAGAGGAATACGGCGGCAAGGCCGTGATGACGCCGTCGGATCTCCCGAGCGGAACAGACCGCATCGCCTGCGCCGCGCGCAATTTCCTCGGATGCGACTTCGGAGACGACGACATCCTCGTCAACATCCAGGGCGACGAGCCGCTGATTGACCCTGCGCTCGTCGAACAGCTTGCCGCGAAGCTCAAGAACGACTCCCGCTGGTCGATGGCGACTGCGGTGACGCCGATTCGCTCGGCGTCCGACTTCGCCGCAAAGAGCGTCGTAAAGGTCGTTCTCGACCGCGATGACGGTGCGCTCTACTTCTCGCGAGCGCCGATTCCGTGCGACCGCGACGCCGAGCCGCAATTCGGCTCCTCTTCGCTCTATGTCAGGCACCTCGGCATCTACGCTTACCGCGGCGCATTCCTCAAGAAGTACATCGAGGAGCCGCCGTGCCCATTGGAGAAGACCGAGAAGCTCGAGCAGCTCCGCGCGCTCTGGATGGACGCGAAGATCGCGGTAGTGCGCACAGACGACGAAGGCGTAGGGGTCGACACGCCAGAAGACGCCGTTCGCGTCGGAAAGATACTTGCGTCGCGCGCCGGGAAATGAAGGCTGAAGTCCTATACATGCTCGGCATAGTCGCCGCGGGTTTTCTCGTGAACTATGCGCTTAGGGCTCTGCCGTTCCTCGTGTTCGCCGGGCGAGACAGGGATTTGCCGAAATGGGTCTCGCGCTTCGGCGATCTCGTCTCGCCGGTGATCATAGCCGCGCTGATCGTCTACTCGTATTCGGGGCTCCAGTGGCGCACGCCCTGGCCTTATCTTGCCGGTGCGCTCGTCGTTGCGCTTCAGCTCTGGAGGAAAAACGCGCTTCTCAGCATCGTTGCCGGAACAGTCCTCTACATGTGCCTCGTATGCACGGGATGCATGTCGACCGACTACGGCGACATTACGCTCGATGCGGCGCATCCTTCCATACGCTATTCGGCGCAGGGCTTTCTGATCGGGGAGCGCTACGTCGACCCGGCGAAAGTCCCGTCGATTCTCGAGAGCTACGACGTGCCGCATGACAGGGTGATACACATCCTCATCGACGAGGACGCAGAGCAGAATCTCCGTCCGGCGCGTCTCTTTATGGGGCTGCTCGCGCACAATGGCTACACGCGGTCGGTTCTCGTCTCCAAAAAGCGCGCCGAGAGCCACGTCCGCTCCGAGGAGGAGATGTCCCTCGAGCGCCAGCGGCAATACGCCCCGTCCCCTCGCCGCGTCTCGCCATCCGGAAAGCGCCAAATCCGCTACAAGGGCGCAAACGACTGATGGACAAGGCAAAGGCAAAGGCGAGGATCGCGGAACTGAGGGCCCTCATCGAGAAGGCCAACCACGACTATTACGACCTTCACCAGCCGACTGTCGGCGACCGCGACTACGACATGTGGGAGCGCGAGCTCCTGAAGCTCGAATCGGACTTCCCGGAATTCGCCACCGCCGATTCGCCTGTCAGAAACGTCGCGGGAGGGCTTTCCGAGGGGTTCGCCAAGGTCACGCACGACCCGCCGATGCAGTCTCTCGACAAGACCCACGCGAAAGGCGAGCTCGCCGAATTCGACGCGTTCGTCAGGAAGACGGTCGAGGGGTTCACGTATCTCGTCGAGCCAAAGATAGACGGCATCTCGCTCTCTCTCCGCTATTCCGGCGGGCGTCTCGTCCGCGCGGCGACGCGCGGCAACGGGCTCGTTGGCGACGACATAACGGCGAACGCGTCGACAATCGCGACGATTCCCAAGACGCTCCCGCCGGACGCGCCGCGCGAGCTTGAGGTGCGAGGCGAGGCGTACATGACGCGCGAGGGCTTCGTCGAGCTCAACGCTCGTCAGGAGGCCGCCGGGCTCGAGACTTTCGCGAATCCGAGGAACGCCTGCGCCGGTTCCCTGAAGCAGCTCGACTCGCGCGTTACCGCCGAACGTCCTTTGGATGTCGTCGTCTACAACGCTGGCGGCGTCGGTTGCGACGGCTTCGCCTCGCACAGCGAGATGATCGTGGCGTTTGCGAAGTGGGGCTTCCCCGTCGCGCCGTGGTCCAAGTCCTGCAAGACGATGGACGAGGTGTTCGCGGCAATCGACGAGCTGCAGTCACTCCGACACACCTTCCGCTTCGAGATCGACGGCGCCGTCATCAAGATAGACGAGCGCAGGTTCTACGAAGTCCTCGGCGCGACCGCTCACGGCCCTCGCTGGGCGCGCGCCTACAAATATGCGCCCGAGCGCGCGGAGACGACTGTCGAGGCGATCACGGTGCAGGTTGGGCGCACCGGCATTCTGACGCCTGTCGCGGAGCTGAAGCCCGTTCCGCTCGCTGGGTCGGTCATCTCCCGCGCGACCCTCCACAACGCCGACCAGATTGCGCGCCAGGACATCAGAGTCGGCGACCATATCTGGCTCGTCAAGGCCGGTGACGTGATCCCCGCCGTGGATTCCGTGATACCAGAGAAGCGCACGGGCGCAGAGAAGGTCTTTGTCATGCCGACGGCCTGCCCTGTGTGCGGCGGCGAAGTCGCGCGTCTCGAGGGCGAAGTCGCGACGCGCTGCGTCAACCCGGCGTGCCCCGCGCAGCTATGCCGCAGGCTCGAGCATTTCGCGAGCCGCAATGCGCTCGACCTGAAGGCGCTCGGCGGCAAGATTGCCGACATCTTCGTCGCTAAGGGCGTGGTGAAAGACCCCCTCGATCTCTTTGACCTCGACTATGACGCGCTCGCCTCGCTCAACATCGGCGACGACGAGTCACCTCGCAAGTTCGGCCTCAACGCCCAGAACCTGAGGAAGGCCGTTTCGGACGCGAAATCCCTTCCTCTCGAGAGATGGCTTTTCGCCGTCGGCATTCCGCAGGTTGGCGTCACAGTTGCGAAGGACATCGCGGCAGAGCACGAGAAGTTCAGCGACCTCAAGGACAGCCCTGTCCTCAAGAACGTAATCGAGAACGATGCGAAGAAGGGCAAGGAGCGCAAGATCCTCGCCATCAAGGTCGAGGCGGCAAAGGCAGTCCTGTCTTTCTTCTCGAGCGAATACGGAAGTGCGTTTCTCGATCGCATGCTCTCGCTCGGCATCGACCCCCTGCGCGGCGCACGCGCCGCGGTCGCGACGGAAGGCCCGCTCGTCGGCGCAGGATGCGTCCTCACGGGGACGCTAAGCCGTCCGCGCGGCGAATATGCCGCGCTCATAGAGAAGGCGGGAGGCATCGTCCAGAGCGCAGTCACTTCGAAGACGAAGTATCTTATCGCAGGCGCGAACGTCGGCGCGACGAAGACCGAGAAGGCGCGGGCGCTCGGCACCGAGGTGATAGACGAAGCTCGGCTTCTCGAACTTCTTGGGTCAACTCCATCTGGCAAGGCCGAGCCGCCAGCCGAGGAAGCGAAATCCGCGCCGGCCGCTCCCGTTCAAGGAGATCTTTTCGGCTAATGAACAAGACACTAACATTCCCCGGCTTCATCGACGTCCACGTTCATTTCCGCGATCCCGGCGTTCCCGGGGCGGAGACTACTGCGTCAGGGCTTGAGGCGGCGCGGCGCGGCGGATTTGCCGCGGTCGTTACGATGCCCAATACGACACCCGCCTGCGACTCGCCGGAGTGGATGGACTATCAGCGGAAGGCCGCGCGTGACGCTGGCGCGGAAACGATTCTTCTTCCGTCCGCATGCATAACGAAGGGACGGCTCGGACATGAGGTCGCAGAGCTCGAAGCGCTTGCCGAGGCGGGCGCGGCGTTCTTCACGGACGACGGCTCGTATGTCGCCGACGACAAGGTGATGGAAGAGGCGATGCGCCGCGCGGCGAGACTGGGAATGTGCATCTGCGAACACGCGATGGATCCGATGGAAGTAAAGGATGGCGTTATCCGCGACTGCGATCTCGCGCGTCAGTGTCGTCTGCCGGTCATACCCGTCTCCGCAGAGACGGTTGCGATACGGCGCGATCTTTCCATCTGCCGCGTCACGGGTTGCCGCCTGCATATCCAGCATATCTCGACGGCGGAAGGGGTGGAGCTTGTGCGCGCCGCGCAGAAAGAAGGGCTCCCCGTGACAGCCGAAGCGACACCGCACCATCTTCTTTTTTCGTGCGAGGAGATTCCGCGCAACGACGCGAACTACAAGATGGCGCCGCCGCTTGGAAATGACGAAGACCGCGCGGAGCTCCGCCGCGCAGTGAAGGACGGGGTTCTCATGTTCGCCACGGACCACGCGCCGCATCCGGCGGCGAAGAAGTCGCTTGGCTTCGAGGCAAGCGCGAACGGCATCATCGGGCTCGAAACGGCGGTTCCGCTCACCTGGATGGCGATGGTCGAGGACGAGGGGATGACGCCCGAAGCCTGGGCCGAGGCGTGGTGGAAGATGCCGCGATCGATACTTTCGCCGTGCGCTGCGAAGAGGCTTGATTCTGCGCGCAAGACAACGGTCGAGGTCGGGGAACGGCGCGTCGTCGAAGTCGCGAAGTTCGCCTCGCTCTCGCGCAACTGCCCGTACGACGGCATGGAGTCCGTCTGCTGGCCTCTCGCCTGACCGGTGAGATTATGGTATAATTAGGTTGTTCGCACGACATCAACCAAACACATTTTATCCATATGGACACTTCATTTTTCGACAAGGCGGCATCCTACTTCCCGGACAAGTGCTTTGAAAGGGCGGTCGACCTCGGCATCCTTCTCGGCAGCGGCTGGGGCGAAGCGCTCGAGATGGACGAGATCGTCTTCCGCGCGTCTTACGCCGACATCCCCGGTCTCGGGGCGTCGACGGTCCGCGGACATGCGGGCGAGTTCGTTATGTACAGGCGCAGCGGCAGGCTTGTCGCCGCATGGTGCGGACGCAGGCACTACTACGAGGGCGTCGGCTGGGAACCTGTCGTCCTGCCCATCGAGATGCTGCGCCGAATGGGATGCGGGACGGTTCTGTTGACCAACGCCTCGGGCGGGATCAACCCCGCCCTCAGGCCGGGCGATTTCGTGATCATCCGTGACCACATAAATCTAATCAACGCAAATCCACTTGTCGGCCCGCATCGACCCGAGTGGGGCGAACGCTTCCCCGACATGACCGAGATATACACGCGCCACCTCGCCGAGCTGCTGCACGCCGGCGCGAACAAGCTCGGCCTTCGCGTGATGGACGGCACCTATGCCTACAACGTCGGGCCCGCGTACGAGACGCCTGCCGAGATACGCGCGTACAAGGCGCAGGGCGCGGATGTCGTCGGTATGTCGACAGTTCCCGAGGCCGTGTTTGCGAAGGCATGCGGGATGAAGGTCGCGGGCCTGTCGCTCGTCTCCAATCTCGCGGCTGGAATCGCCCTCCGTCCGCTCGGCCACGAAGAGGTCATTGCCGCAGGCGAAGCCGCGAAGCCCGCGATGCGCACTCTCGTGGAGGACTTCATTGATCGACTCTGACATCGACGAGTTCATCGGCTCGCTCAGATACGAGCGGTCGATGGCGGAGAACACCTGCGCGGCGTATGCCCGCGACCTCAGGTTTTTTTCGCAGTACCTGAAGAAGCGCGGCATATCCGCCGCGGGTGACGTCAAGCGCGAGGACATAGCCGGGTTCCTCGGCGAACAGAGGTCGGAAGGGCGGAAGTCCACCACGCGCGCTCGCCGCGCGACGGCGATAAAGGTGTTCTTCAAGTTCCTGAGGGAGCGACGCTTCGTCGCCAAGAACCCGGCAGAGCTTCTCGAACCGCCGAAGAAGGCGAAGGCGCTGCCGCGCGTCCTTTCGGAAGAAGAGACTTTCAGGATGCTGGACAAGGTGGACGGAACCGACCCCCGAGACCTGCGGGACCGCGCGATGCTCGAGGTGATGTACGGCTGCGGGCTGCGCGTGAGCGAGCTCTGCGCAATGAAGACGGAGGACATCATCGCAGACGGCGAGCTTCTGCGGGTCATCGGGAAGGGCTCCAAGGAGCGCATCGTCCCGATCGGAAGGGCGGCTGGCCGCGCGCTCGTCGCGTATCTTGCGTCGGCGAGGGACGTGTTCACCAAGGGCGACCTCTCCGTCGGACACGTCTTCGTGACGCGCCTCAAGAAGCCGTTCACGAGGCAGGCGGTCTTCAAGCTCATAAGGGAAAGGGCTCTCGCCGCCGGAATCGCGCCGGAGAGGATATCGCCGCACGTTCTCAGGCACTGCTTCGCCTCGCACATGCTCCAGCACGGCGCGGACATTCGCGCGATACAGGAGCTGCTCGGGCACGCCGACATCGGGACGACACAGATCTACACGCATGTGGACGCGACGCGCTTTGGCGACATCCACCGCCGGTTCCATCCGCGCGGATAGAGCAGGGGGCATGGGGAATTTGGTATAATATAGGAAAACTCTACAGGGATTTTTATGGCAAGACTTACTGACATAGGCTGGAACGAGTTTCACGCGCTGCCGCTCGAGGCGAAGCGCCCGTATCTTGAAAGGGCGGATGGCGAGGGGATGCCGTATCACACGCTTTTCGCCCAGCAGTTCGACAGGCCCATTCTCGAACGGCTCTGCGCACTTGCCAACAGGATACGTTTCATCAACAAGTCGAAGGAGGGCGCTCTATACCTAAAGAGCGTGCTCGCCCACAAACGCGCGATGCTCTACTTCTCCCAGCCGAGCTCGCGTACGTTCCTTTCGCATCTCGCGGCGTGCCAGATCCTCGGAGTGACGACCGGCTCGGTTCGCGACGCAGCGACCTCGTCTGAATTCAAAGGCGAGAGCCACGAGGATTCGATACGCACGTTTTCGTCGTATTTCGACATGATAATAATGCGCTCGCCGGAGCAGGGGCTTGCCGAAAAGATGGCGTGGGAGCTGTCCAATTCGTCACGCCCGATTCCGATCCTCAACGCCGGCTCGGGCAAGGACCAGCACCCGACGCAGGCGCTCCTCGACATATACACGCTCTTCCGCTCGTTCGAGAACCGCGGCGGGATAGACGGCAAGACGGTCGTGTTCTGCGGCGATCTTATGCGCGGACGCACGGTCCGCTCGCTTTCTTACCTCCTCACCAACTTCAAGAACGTCAGGCAGATTTTCGTCGCGCCGCAGGAGCTGCAGGTGCCGGCCGACGTCGTGATGATCCTTGCGAAGAAGGGGATCGACTTCGAGGTGACTGACGATCTCCGCGCCTCGGTGCGCATAGCCGACGCGGTCTACATGACGCGAATCCAGGACGAGTGGGATTCCTCCAAGGGCGCCTCGGCGAAGATCGACACCTCCCGCTTCAAGTTCGGCGCCGAGGAGCTCAAGCTTCTTCCTAAGGACGGCGTCATTCTTCACCCGCTGCCGCGCCGCGACGAAATTGCGACGTGCTGCGACCGCGACCCTCGCGCGATGTACTGGCGACAGATGCGCAACGGCATGTGGATCCGTGCGGCTCTTATCGCCGCGACGTTCGGCTTTGAGATGTCGATAATGGACTGTGGATACTGAGGGAGCTTTGTGGGGAAATGAACGTAGTTGACATAACACGCATTATGCGACACAAGGCAATAATTAAGTTTGAACCACGAATAAACTGAAAAAATGGTATAATCTGCCCATGAACGACAATCCTACCGCCAACAACGCCGTCAGCATCTATGGACAGGAAGGTCTTGACGACTTCCCGGTGCTCAAGGCTTTTCAGCAGTACATTGACGCCGAGCAGAGCAAGGCGCGCAAGCGCATGATCATGCTCTGCCTGTTCTTTGGATTCCTTATGACCATCGTCATAGTCGTCTTCATGATCATGCTTAGAGAGGCCGACGAGAGGAATCAGCTGCTGCTCCGCGACGCAACTGCGCAGAACCAGGCGCTGAACGACAAGCTCGTCGAGTTTGCCATGAAGGAGCGTGAACGCCAGCCGGTAGTCGTCCAGCCCCAGGCTCCGGCGCACAACCCCGCAAACGACGCCGCCATCAAGGCGATGACCGACACCCTGGCCGCCCTTCAAAAGCAGATGGCCGACCAGCAGGCGAAAATGATCGAGCAGCAGGCAAAGCTCGAAGAGAACCGCGCCAAGATGGCCGAAGAGCAGCTCAAGGCGGTTGCAGCGGCTGCGGCAAAGGCACAGGATACAACGGGCCCTTCCAAGGAACAGCTCGCGCTCCAGAAGAAGATTGACGAGGATACGGCAAAGCTTGTAAAGGCCAGAGCCCTTCTCAAGGCCGAAAAGGATAAAATCGACGCGGAGAAAGAGAAGCTTCGCCGCGAGGAAGTCGAACGCCAGCGCCGCCGTCTATATCCCGAGTATTACGAAAAGAAAGACGCCGCGGACAAGGCCGCCGCGGATAAGAAGCAGTCTCCGCTTGATGAGCTGGACGAGCCTGTCAGCTACTTCAATGCATATGACAACGAACTCGACGACGATGAGCTTGACGATCTCGTTCCTTCAAAGCCAAAGAGCAAGCCGGCTGCCGCCGCTCCTGCGAAGAAGCCCGCGGCTCCCGCAAAGAAGCCCACGCCCCCTTCTGCGGCCAAACCTCAGCCAAAGCAGGCAAAACCAGTTTCGGCTCCAGTAGAGGCAAAGAAAGCCGTCGATGCGAAGAGCGCATCGGGCGACCGTTATGTAGTGCCAGTCGAAATCAACGGAGCTGATTCCGACTGGCTTATTCCCACTACCTGATATTAGGGACTGCGCCTGACGGCATTGCGTCGCGCCCGCTTCGGGCTGTGTTTCGGCTTAGGGCGGAAAATCGCCGCGCCGCCCGATGGTGAGGCCTGCGCCCGACCTGCTCGCCCGACCCGCAGTTTGCGGGCACCCCACCGGCATGATTTTGACGCGCGCGCCTTCACGCGCGCCTTTTGCGCTGGCGGTCAAAATCACGCCGGGCCCGCAAACTTGCTCTCGTGCGCCAGTCGGCTCTCCGGCCTCCGCGCTTCGCCTAGATCATCGGCTCAGATTGGCGATGACTTGCGGCAAATGACGCATGCCGCCGAAACATACCCTCCGCGTACGCGACTTATGAGATTCGCCTCCCAAGCCTAATGATGTAGCACATGCTATTTCCCACCCTTTCGCCTGTTGCAGTCGGCGCAAAGCATCTGGCAGTTTTCGGCGACGGTTCGCCCGCCTTTCGACCACGGCTTGATGTGGTCGGCCTCCATTTCCTCTATTGCGAATTTTCGGCCGCACTTCGGGCAGACGCCCTTCTGCCGCTCGTATGCCGTCCTCGCCATCTTGTCGGAGAATTTGCGGATGCTCAGATGCCGCTCGTCTCCGTCGAGGACATACTCGTAGATGCCGCGCTGATTGGTTATGTCGCCGATATCCTCGTCGTCCCGGAGCAACTTCGCGATCTTCGACTCTATCGCATTCGCGTCGTACTTCGCTGCCCGTATCTGTTGTAGTACACGCCCCAAGGCAGACCCTTCATCAACTTGACGCGCGCGTTTATGAATGTCTCCTCCGTCCACCTTACGACAGCATCAAAGTAGCTCCACAGATCTTCGCAGCCCTTGTCGTGCTGATGCGCAGACATGTAGTCTTCTATCTCCCCTCCGTCGCGGTCTGCAATCCATCCAAGTACCGTTTCGAGTATCTGCTGCCGTATCGCGGAGCCGTTCATATATTTTTCCGCCCGCTGGACCGCAGGGCATCCCGTCTTGGAAAAGTACTTCTTCGCCTCGTTCAGCCACGGCCCCGCATAAATTGCATTGCGCCTCTCCTGCGTCGTCAGCTTCTCGCCCGCCGTGTTCACGACATCGAACCAGTCCAGCTTCTCGCGCTCCGTTCCCTCACAGATGTATATGACGAGTTCATAATCGAGAATCGTCTCACGCTCCTCCGCCGTGAGGTTGCCGATAGACTGGTGATTGATGGAGAATTCGCCGTTCAAATAGCGACAGATCGATATCGTGCGCTGCTGTCCGTCCAGCATCTCGTATCCGCCGTCGCCGTTCCGCACCCAGTACATGACGTTGAGCGGAAATCCGTGCCGCACAGTGTTGATTACCGCATCGCGTTGCTGCGGATTGTACACGAACTCGCGCTGGTATGCGGGCCTCACGTTGAGTCGCCCGCCATAAGCCTTGACGCCCAGTTCGGCGGAATCGATATACCCATCGAATATCTTCCTCACGGGGATCTTGCGTTCTTCGATCTTCATCTCTCGGCTCCTTCTTCGCAGCGGCGGATTATTATTCGCCGATAAATAGTCTTTCCATTCAATTTCGGTCCATGTCCAACCCATTCTACTCGATGGTCATCCAAACCCAATATCTCAAACTGTTCGGGATTGTATTGGCTCATGAAAGTAATCGGCACGCCAATCGCTCCGTGCCAATCACAGGGAATATCCGCCGTCTTACCTACTTCGATTGCATCGTAGTTGTCATACTTGGGATATTCCTCTGGTGTATATTTCTTCCACAGGAGCATTTTCTCGTGCCGCTTCTCGAAGTCAAGATTCGTGAACCAGCAGATGTTCCCCATGCGTCGCCACTTCTGTCCGTTTTCGTCGATCTTGAAGTCTGTCGCCTTTTCTTCGTAATGCGGCGGTACCTTGAACCAGAAATGCCCTGCCTTGTTGCCCAACCACACCTTGTTGTCCTTGATGAGCGGAAATATCTCGCGATAGGTCACGGCGTTCATGTTGCCGATTACGAGGAACTGCTTTTTGTGCTCCATCAACTGGGCGATGTATTCGCGAAAGAGCGAGAACGGCGGATTGGTAACGACAAGGTCAGCGTTGTCGAGAAGTTTCTCACATTCTACCGAGCGGAAGTCTCCGTCGCCTTTCAATTTCGTCAGCACATTCTTCTTGTTCTTGATGAGCCACTCCACATCCGCAAGATCAACACGTCCGTCGCCATTCTCGTCCTTCACCTCGGTTATGACGATCTTGTATGCGGATTTCCTTCTTTGCGTTCCTTTGCGTTCTTTGCGGCTAACACATTCTCCATTGCCGAACAGGTCAAGTTCCATCTGCGCGAACGGAGATGCTGCATAGCATGTCGCGGTCAAACTCTTGAGCCCCAGCGCGTTGAAGTTCATCGCGAAGTACTTGAAAAAATTGCTCTCGTACGGATCATCGCAGTTACAGAGAACGCGCTTGTCCTTGAAATGAGCGCGATAGTGCTTCAGCTCGTCCTCGATCAGCTGAAGGTTCGTGTAGAACTCGTCCTGCTTGTTCCGCGAAGAATCGTGCAGATTGCTGTTGCCTGGCATATTCCGCGATGGATTGACCCTGCGCAAAGCCGCCGCGGAGACCGTCTCGCATGCATAAAAAAGAGCGCATTCCCTCTCATGCACTCAACAGTAGCCCTAGCACAGGCCAAACCGAATACACAAAGAGAAAATGCGCCCAACTGGACGCATCTCCACTTACATGCCGTTCGGTTTTTGAAACAGTGCTAGTATTTCTGTTGAACGACGTGTAGCGTTGATGCTACATTGTTAAACGCCCGGCGGGATTGATGCGGTCGCCTCGGAGAGGCGCCCCTACCGTTCCGTTTTCCGGACTATGACCCCGCGCCGCGTGCGGTCGGCACGGAGTGCCGCCCCTACCATTGGGGGAACTACCGTTCGCCTCGCGGGATGGGAGTATTATAGCGAAAAAGCCGCGCGAAAATCAAGCACGGCGAAATGAGATTATGGTGCAGACGAAATCGCGACGAATTTGCCGCGCGGGAGCGGAGGGGGTGTTTCGGCGCAATGCGACGCGACGACGAAAAAGACGGAAGCGACCCGATTTCGACGCGTCGTCATTTTGCCGAGAGGCTGCTTTGCCGCGTATTCGCGGCAAAGCTAGCGAGCCCCAAGCCGAAACTCGCCCCGCCGCTCCCGCGCTACCGGTTGGTCGCGTAGAGCGGGCCGAAGTTCGCGCAGGCGCGGTAGTCTGCTCCAGTCGGATCGTCGCTCGCGCCGAAGAGCCCCCAGCAATGCGGCTGGAAGACCTTCTCTTCCGGAACGTTGTGCATGGCGACCGGAATGCGCAGCATCGATGCGATCGTGATGAGATCGGCACCAATGTGACCATAGGCGATCGCGCCGTGATTCGCCGCCCATGCGTTCATTACCGAGTAGACGTCCTTGAAGAAGCCCTTCCCGGTGAGGCGCGGCGTAAACCAAGTGCAAGGCCATTCAGGGTTCGTACGCTCCATAAGCGTCTTTTGTTGCTTCGGATCGAGAGTGACGGAATAGCCCTCGGCAATCTGAAGAACAGGCCCCTGGCCCTTCACGATCGAGATGCGGATCATCGTGAGAGGCATCCCCTTCGGCGTGAGGAACGAGCTTGAGAATCCGCCGCCGCGGAAGTATTCGACTCCTGCGGGAACCCACTTCGTCGCCTTCAAGGTGGCGTCAATGTCCTTCTGAGTGACTTCCCACCAGTTCTTGAAGACCGACTTCCCCTTCTCCTTCATCTCTCCCGCCGCGTCGAGGCAGCAAGAGCCGGAGTTGAGAAGATGGATGATGCCCGCCTTCGCGTCCTTCGGAAGCCCCTTCCCTGTCGCGCGTTTCACGGCCGCGTCGCTCCAGTACGTGCGAACGTCGGCGAACATCGACGCCTTATTGGTGAGGAGCCACATGAGAAGCATGCAGATGCCGTTGAGCGAATCGTTCTCCGTCGCGAGAATCTGCGGCATCTTCTTGCCGTTCCAGTCGAACGACGTGTTGCACATAACCTCGGCGACGTCGCCATTCGGCCAGTGGTCGGTCCACTGGCGCTGGCCCTGGAAGCCGCCTGCGATCGCATTGCGGCCCACGGCCTCTTCGCCGAAGCCCATCTCCTTGAGCTTGGGATTGCCGGCCATCATGTCGCGGACGATGATCGCCATCTTGGCGATGAACTCCCAGTCCTTGTCCTTCTCGGCGCGAGACTTCTGAATCTTCGGAGGATTGTAGTCCTTTCCTTCCTTGAGATTCTTCTTCATCCACGCAAGGGCCTTCTTGTACTCTTCCTTGTCGTAGATGCCCTCCTCTATGCGGCGGAGGATTTCGCACTCGTCCATGTTCTCGGGAGCGATGCCAAGATAGTCCTGCATGAAGTTGACGTCAACGAAGGAGCCAGCGATGCCCATCGCGGAAGTTCCGATCGAGAGATAGCTCTTCCCCTTCATCATTGCGACAGCGAGACCCGCCTTTGCAAAGCGAAGGATCTTCTCTGCGACGTCGGCGGGAATCTTCGTCGTCTCATCGCGGTTCTGCACCTCGCGCCCGTAGATGCCGTAGGCGGGCATTCCGCGCTGCGCGTAGCCCGCGAGCATGCACGCGAGATAGACGGCGCCGGGACGCTCTGTTCCGTTGAAGCCCCAGACGGCCTTCGGAATCGTCGGATCGACGTCCATCGTCTCGGTACCGTAGCACCAGCAAGGCGTGACGGAAAGCGATACGCCGACATTGTTCGCGGCAAACTTGTTCGCGCACTGCGCGGCCTCGAACCTGCCGCCAATCGTCGTGTCCGCGATAACGCACTCCACCTTCGAGCCGTCGGGATAGCGAAGATTGTCGGAGATCAGCTTCGCGGCTGCCTTGGCCATCGCCATCGTCTGGTCCTCAAGCGACTCGCGAACGCCGCGCCTGCGGCCGTCGATTATCGGGCGAATGCCCACCTTCGGAAACGGGTTGTGGGTAAACACTGTCTGGTTCATTTTTGCTTCCTTTCTTGTATGCTTTTAGTTAGATGCCGGTTATTGCCTGCCTGACGAGCCCGCCTTTGAGCTGTCCCACGGTTTGAAACCGAGCGCGAAGGCCGGGGAGGTCGGCTTGAGCCGGAAGTCGAAGGCTTCGGGATTCTCGAATTGCGGGTCGGCGTACTTTCCGAGAATCTCCTTCCCGCTCGCGACCCATCCGTTCCAGTCGAGACCGTCGAAATCGGGCTTGCCCGAAAAGTCGTACCACAGGTTTCCTGCCCAGATGCCGCCGACGTTGCGCACGCCGCGTCCGGCAAGAGGGCTCCCCTTCACGATCACGATGTTGTTCAGGAAGTTAAGCGTACACGGAACGTCCTGCACGACCGCACGCTCCATCCTGACCGCTCCGCGTGTGCGGTTCCAGGCGAAGATGTTGTTTCTCACTATGCAGCCTGTGCCGTAATGCTGGTGAAAGCCCCCGTCGGTCGTATTCCAGCAGAGGTTGCGCTCCGCGACAACCCCTTCGCTTCCCTCGTCGAAGTAGATGCCCCATCCGCCGTACGAATAGCTGTTCACATCGTGTATGACGTTGTCGTGAACCGTAGTCCCGAAGCTGGTGCCGAGTGTATAGACCCCGCCCATGTCGCTCATGACGCCTTTCCCGAGGTCGTATATCCTGTTGTACGCGATCTCGTTGCGCTGTGCGACCGAGCCGCGGAACCCCCACGTCCATCCGACCGAGACTCCCGAATAGAAGAAGTCGTATATGTCGCAGTGAAGCACCTTCGAGTCTGAGACGTGGGTAAAGACAATTCCCGTTGCTTCGGGATTGAAACGACCGCCGCCGCGTATGATGCAGTCCTCGATGCGGTTGAACGCGACGGAATGCGGCGCCGTCTTGGATATGACGCGCCGGGAAAGCGTCTCGCCGTCAGCAACATGTCCGGCCCATGAGCCCATGATCACGCCGCCGGCGCCAAGGTCCTCCATGAGACAGCGCGTTACCGTATTTGAAACGCATCCGTCGTTGAACCTGAGCGCGTAGTTGCCCGTGTGCCGGAACACGCAACTGTCCCAAGTAAGGCGGCAGGCTCCCTGCGCCGTTACCACTCCGTCGCTTCCGCCCGCGGCCTGATGCTGGTACGACTGTGTCGGACGATTGTTCTCCCGCCCTTCGCCCCAGCCGTCCGTCACGGCGAACACAAGGTTGCTGAACAGGATATCGTGAACAAGCTCCTTCTTGTCGGGATCGCCTTTTATCTCCACGAGCCGGCTTAGCTTGGAGCTGGGGGCGAATGCCACGACCGACTCGATCTTCTCTCCTGGAAGCGGACGGTAGAGGATGCGTCCGTTCTTCCCGTCGTAGAACCATTCGCCGGGCGCGTCAAATCCGCCGCGCACGTTCTCGAACCAGACGAGCGTCTCCTTTGAATTCCATTTCTTCCAGCCGTCCCAGTTCACCGGGGAATGCGTCTCGACCTCGCCGGCAACGGGATTGACAGACTTTATCACCCGTCGCGAGAAGGCCCATTTGTGAACGACGCACATCTGCGCCCACGGCATTTCGTCCGCCTGCATCGCGGCAAGCGCTGCGGCATTGGACGGCGTCACATGTTCGATGTAAGTCGTCTTGCCCGCCGCATCCTTGACGGGCGTTATCGATGCCTTTGCGATGCGAAGGCATCCGGCGATTGGATTCGCGGAATCGCCGTTTGGAAGACGCGCACGATCCGCCCTTCTTCCGTTCACCCAGAGCTGCTCAAAGCAAGCCCTTTCGCCCGAAGGTGTCTTCGGAATCGGCGCAGACCA
>ONVK01000082.1 GCA_900321255.1 uncultured Lentisphaerota bacterium
TGCGCGGAGGACAAGATCTGGGACGACCGTCCAGGCGACAAATGGGAGAATTCGTGGTATCCGCTCGGCAACGGACGGCTCGGCTGCATGGTCGACGGCGGTGCGAGGAAGCTGCGCATACAGTTCAACGTCGACTCCCTCTGGACCGGCGACAAAAACCTGACAAAGGACATAGGCGACGACCGGGCGGACGCGAACTACAACACGATGGGCGCCTACCAGAATTTTGGCGAGCTTGAGATTGAGCTCGGCGGACTTCCTGAAGGCGAGTCGGTCGGCTATCGCCGCGAACTCGATATCGCGAGGGCCGTGTATTCTGATAGATTCCAGATCGGCGATGCGAAGATCAGTCGCCGGGCGTTCGCAAGTGCCCCGAGCGACTGCATCGTCATAGTCGTGCGTTCGGAGGACAAACCGCTTGACCTTGTGCTTCGGCTCAAGGGCGCACACGGCGAGCCGGATTCCGCTACGGCCGTGGACGCGCCGCCCGCCTGCGTTTCGGGGCGGTTGCCGAACGGCCTTGCCTACGCTGCATGCGCGCAGTTGTTCTATCCGTCAAAAATGCAGGCTGAGATCATTCTTCGCGCTGCGACAGGCACGGAGTCTCTCGGCAAGTTCCGCCGAGGCAACGCCGCCGCGATGCTCGATCGCAGCGTTGCGGACTATCGGAAATACTACGACCGCATGACGTTCGACCTCGGGAAGGGCGACGAGACGGTTCCGACGCGCGTGCGCCTCGACCGCGTCCGCAAGGGCGCGAAGGATCCTGCGCTTGTCGCGCTTATGTTCAACTTCGGGCGCTACCTGCTCATATCGTGCTCGCGCCCGGGCACTCTCCCCGCGAACCTGCAGGGGATATGGAACAACTCCAACAACCCGCCGTGGCACTGCGACTACCATACGAACATCAACATCCAGATGAACTACTGGGGCGCGGATTCTGCGAACCTCTCCGACTGCTTCACGCCGCTTTCCGACTGGATGATGAAATCCCTCCCCGTCGCGGAGGCGGGCACTCGCGCGGTCTTCCCGAATTCGAAGGGCTATGCCTATCGCACGAGCGCGAACGCCGTTGGCGGCGGCGGTTGGCGCTGGAACTTCGCCGGTGCGCCGTGGCTCGCGGCGCAGTGCTACGACCATTGGCTCTTCACGCGAGACAGGAAGTATCTCAAGGAAGTCTGTTGGCCTCTTATGAAGGGCGCGGCGGAGTTCATGATCTCGACTCAGCTCAAGGAGCGCGAGGACGGCACGATCGTCGTGAAGAACGGCTGGAGCCCCGAACACGGCCCGCGCGAGGACGGCGTTGCGCACGACCAGCAGATCATGCGCGAGCTTTTCCGCTCGATTCTCGCCGCGGCAAAGGAACTCAAGATCGACGACGCGTTCGTAAAGGAAGTCGCGCGCATCGAGCCCAAGCTCCTAAAGGACAAGATCGGCAGCTGGGGCCAGCTCCAGGAATGGGAGACCGACCGCGACAAGAAAGGCGACCAGCATCGCCACACGAGCCACCTCTACGCCGTGTACCCCGGTTCGACTATTTCGCCGAAGGCAACGCCGGAACTCGCCGAGGCCGCCAAGGTCGCGCTTGCAGGCCGCACTCTTACGGGCGACTCGCGCCGCAGCTGGACTTGGCCTTGGCGCGCCGCCCTGTGGGCGCGTCTTGGAGAAGGCGACAAGGCGGGCGACATGCTCGAGTCGCTTCTCAGGTACAATACGCTCGACAACATGTTTGCAACGCACCCCCCGTTCCAGATAGACGGCAACCTCGGCATGGTGGGGGCCGTGTGCGAGATTCTGCTTGAGAGGGCGATTCCCTCCTCCTGGCCCCATGGCTCGGCAAAGGGCCTTCGCACGCGCGACGGCAAGGTTATAGACGTAAATTGGTAAGCGCCAAATTTTGCGTAAAATTCGCACTTGAAAGCGGAGGCACATTTTCGCTATAATATACACTCATTTTGCAAAGAAAAGGACAAATAGAAAATGGCAAAGCGCGACATTCCGCTCGATCACGTGAGAAACTTCGGCATCATGGCCCACATCGACGGTGGCAAGACCACCACGTTTCATGGTGCAGGAGCAGGAGCGCGGCATCACGATTCAGTCCGCCGCGACGTGCGTTCAGTGGGGCGACTACCGCCTGTCGCTGATCGACACTCCCGGACACGTCGACTTCACGGCCGAGGTGGAGCGCTCGCTCCGCGTTCTCGACGGCGCTGTCGCGCTTTACTGCGCGGTCGGCGGCGTGCAGCCCCAGTCCGAGCAGGTTTGGCGTCAGTCCGAGAAGTACAAGGTGCCGAAGATCGCGTTCGTCAACAAGATGGACCGCGTCGGCGCGAACTTCTACAGCGTCATGGAGCAGATGAAGAACCAGCTCGGCGCGAACCCGGTTCCGGTCGTTATCCCGATCGGCGCGGCGGAGTCGTTCGAGGGTGTCATCGACCTCATCAAGATGAAGGCGCTCTACTTCGACATGAAGTCGCTCGGCAAGACGGTCCTCGAGAAGGACATCCCCGAGGAGTACGTCGAGAAGGCCAAGGAGTGGCGCCAGAAGATGCTCGAGAGCGCGGCCGAGCAGGACGATGCGCTCATGGAGAAGTTCTTCGCGGGCGAGGAGCTCACGAACGAGGAGATCGAGATGGGCCTCCGCAAGGGCTGCCTCTCTCGCGCCATCACCCCTGCGTTCTGCGGCACGGCGTTCAAGGACAAGGGCATCCAGCCTCTCCTCGACGGCGTGTGCAAGTATCTTCCCTCCCCGCTCGACACGGGCGCTGCGGTTTCGCAGGACAACCCCGACGAGAAGCGCGAGGTCAGCGACGACGAGCCGTTCTGCGGTCTTGCGTTCAAGATCATGAACGACCCGAAGTCCGGCGGCAAGATCACGTTCGTCCGCGTCTACTCGGGCACGATGAAGCTCGGCGCCGAGATGCTCGACTCCACGATCAACAAGGAGCAGCGCATCTCCCGTCTCTTCCGCATGCACGCCGCCAAGCAGGAGCCTCTCGACGAGGCGCATGCCGGCGACATCGTGGCGTGCGTCGGCCTCACCGAGACCAGGACGGGCGACACGCTCTGCGACCCCGAGCATCCGATCACGCTCGAGTCCATCGACTTCCCCGCGCCCGTCATCTCGGTCGCCGTCAAGCCGAAGAGCCGCGGCGACAACGAGAAGCTCGGCGTTGCGCTGCACGCGCTCGCGATGGAGGACCCGACGTTCGTCGTCAGCTTCGACCAGGAGACTTCCGAGACGATCATCGCCGGCATGGGCGAGCTCTACCTCGAGGTCATCGTCGACCGCCTGAAGCGCGAGTTCAACGTCGAGTGCGACGTGGGTGCTCCGCAGGTCGCGTACCGCGAGACGATCACGGTTCCGGTCGACAACGAGTACAAGCACGTCAAGCAGTCCGGCGGCCGCGGCCAGTACGCGCACGTCTGCCTCAAGCTCGCTCCGCAGGAGCCGGGCAAGGGCTTCGAGTTCGTCAACGAGGTCAAGGGCGGCGTGATTCCGACGGAGTACATCCCGGCGGTCGAGAAGGGCGTCAAGAAGGCGCTCGAGTCCGGTCCGCTCGCTGGCTTCCCGGTCGTGGACGTCAAGGCGACGGTCTACTTCGGCTCGTACCACGAGGTCGACTCGAACGAATTCGCGTTCATCACCTGCGCGATGCAGTGCTTCAAGCAGGCGTTCATGAAGGCGAAGCCGCAGCTCCTCGAGCCGATGATGGATGTCGAGGTCGTCGTTCCCGAGCAGTACATGGGCGCGGCGAACGGCTCGATCAACCAGCGCCGCGGGCGCATCGAGGGCATGGAGGACCGCGCGGGCGTCAAGCTCCTCAAGGCGACGGTCCCGCTCGGCGAGATGTTCGGCTACTCGAACGCAATCCGCACCGTTACCCAGGGCCGCGGCTCCTTCACGATGATCTTCAAGCAGTACGAGCCCGTCCCGAAGAACATCGCGGCGGAAGTTGTCGAGAAGCGCATCAAGGAAGGCAAGGTCCGCCCGATGGCCGACTAACGGCCGTCACAACGGATGAAAAATCGGCCGCGGCGCATCTGCACCCCTGTAGCCACCGCTTTGCGGCTCGCCTACGGCTCGGGGGATATGCGGCCGATTTTTTTTGTGCAAAGCGGAAGCGCGTCCGCGGAGGGGCGTGTTTCGGCTTCTCGCTATCGCCGCGCCGCCCGATGGCTCGCGGGGCTCTCGTTCGGCTCCAGGGTCGCGACGGCTATCGCACATCAGACAATCATCCGTGTTTAGCCTGCCGTGCCTCGACGTCTATCACTGGCTGCGTACGCGAGCCACTCTTACGCCTGCGACCTTCCGCCTGCCTCACCCGCGACCATCGGCTCGGCGCGGCGACTGCCTTGCGGCAAAAGACGCATGCCGCCGAAACACCCCCTCCGCTCCCGCGCGGCAAATCCGTCGCGATTTCGTCCGCGCCATAATCTCATTTCGCCGTGCTTGATTTTCGCGCGGCGTTTTCGCTATAATACCCACATCCCGTGAGGCGGGGAAACGAGTGTAAAGTGTAAAACGTAAAGTGTAAAGTTGTGGAGGTCGCGGCTTAGCCGCTCCATAACTTTCAACTTTTCACTTTCAACTTTAAACTCTTCCACGCGGCGCGGGGTCATAGTCCGGAAAACGGAAAGGATAGTGGGTGAGTTGAGAGTGGGTGAGTGAGGGAGTCGGCAAATTAACTCCTCCACTCCACCAATCCTCCCCTCTCCCGCCGGGCGCTTAATCAATGTAGCATCAACGCTACACGTCGTTCGCGTAAAATACGACCAAATATTTTCATCCAGAACGACATGTATGTGATGATGCGCCCGTCTGGGCGCATTGTCTCTTCATGGATTCTGGATGGGCCTTTGGTCGGGCTTTACGCGAGTGCATGAGGAAGATAATGCGCTCTTTTTCATGCATGCGAGGCGGTCTCCGCGGCGGTTTTTGCGCAGGGGAAGCGTTGTTGGAGACATGGCCGATTCGCAGATAAAGTCGCGCGAGCGCGTTTCAAAGCGCGGCGAGGTGTTCACTGCCAAACGGGAGGTGAACGCCATGCTCGATCTCGTCAAGCACGAGACCGAGCGCCTTGACAGCAGGTTTCTCGAACCTGCCTGCGGAACGGGGAATTTCCTTGAGGAGATTCTGCTTCGGAAACTCGACGCGGCGACGCGCGCGTCGATCCCGGACGGCAAGAAGACGCCGATTCCGGCAAAGTTCGAGCGCAACAGCATCGTAGTCCTCACGAGCATCTACGGCGTCGACCTTATGTTCGACAACGTCGCGGAATGCAGAGAGCGGCTTTACGAAATCTGGCACAAGGCGTACAAGAAGTCGTGCCGTCGGAGCGTCAGCGAACTGGTGTGCGACGCGGCGAAGGTGATACTCGCCCGGAACATCATACAGGGCAACTCCCTCAGCATGAAGAAAGTCGACGACCGGCAGAACGACCTTGAGGACCCGATTGTGTTTTCGGAGTGGAGCTTCATCGGCGAATACAAGGTCAAGCGCACGGACTACCGTCTCGACAAGATGCTGGCGGGAAAATACAAGGCGAAGCAGGACGGCGCGGAAAAACCTGCGAAGAAGGGCGCAGTGCAGGCCGATCTATTCGACGCGCGCGACGATGCGACAAATGACGAAGGAGACATCGTTTCCGAGTTTCCGATTCTTCCACACTACGCAAGGATAGCAGAGTATGGCGGATAACCTCTACAATGCGATATACAATCCCGATGTGCTTTCGTGCATCGCCAATCTCTCCAACGACGAGGTGTTCACTCCGCCCGTCATCGCCAACAAGATGCTCGACCTGCTGCCACAGGAGCTCTTCAGCGATCCGAATACGACGTTTCTCGATCCGGCCTGCAAGAGCGGCGTATTCCTACGCGAGATCGCAAAGCGCCTTTTGAAGGGACTCGAAACGCAGATCCCCGATCTTCAAGAGCGGGCGAACCACATCTTCAAAAAGCAGCTCTATGGCATTTCCATTACGGAGCTCACATCACATCTTTCACGCCGCAGCGTCTACTGCTCGAAGACCGCGAACGGAAACTACTCCGTGGCTGACTTCGACACAATCGACGGCTACATCAGGTTCAAGCCAATCGAGCACACTTGGGTGAACGGCAAGTGCAAGTTCTGCGGCGCGCCCAAGCAGAAGTACAACAGAGGCGACGAGCTTGAAAGCCACGCCTACGAGTTCATCCACGCCGCAAAGCCCGAGGAGATTTTCAAGATGAAGTTCGATGTCATTATCAGCAACCCACCGTACCAGCTGAGCGATGGAGGAAATTCTGCAAGTGCGATTCCGATTTATCAGAAATTTGTTGAGCAGGCAAAAAGATTGAATCCGAAATATTTGGAGATGATTATTCCTGCGCGATGGTATTCTGGCGGGCGTGGCCTTGATGAATTTCGCGATATGATGCTGAATGACAATTCCATAAGCAAGTTGGTGGATTATGTAGATTCTGAGGATTGCTTCCCTGGCGTGGATGTTGCCGGTGGAATATGTTATTTCTTGAGGGATTCGCATTATCATGGGAATTGCATTGTGACAACCATTCATGGCGAAACGCGAGTCGAGGCATATCGTGATCTTGGCGAGTTTCCGACATTTATCAGACACCCAGTAGCATTGTCTATTGTTAAGAAAGTGATTGAAAGGCATGAAACCTCAGTTAGCAGCATTGTGAGCTCTCAAAAACCCTTTGGTTTGCGAACATACGTAAAGCCAGACAAAAGAGGCGATCTAGTTCTGCGATACAACAAAGGGACCGGCCCGTTCAGCAAAAAGAATGTCTTAGATAAAACCGAATGGATTGATAAGTGGAAAATAATAATGTCCTATCTGACGGCTGATCATGCTGGACGAGCTGACAGCGAAGGGAAAAGGCGAATATTTTCATCGATGGAAATATTGCCACCAAAGTTCGTGTGTACGGAGACATATATTGTTGTAGGTGTTTTCCCCACAAAGATACAAGCAGAACATCTCTTCGCGTATTTGAAGACAATGTTTGCAAGATTTCTTGTTGCACAAATAGCAACAACGCAGCACATCTCCAAATATAGTTTCACTTTCGTCCCAATGCAGGATTTTTCGAAACCGTGGACTGATGTTGAGCTTTACAAGAAGTACAAGCTGACAAAGGACGAGATAGCGTTTATCGAGTCGATGATCAAACCGATGGAGTAAAGAGATTCGCGTTTCAGATTGCATTAAGTTTATCACAAACAGCAGCATCAATTTTGGGAGAACATATGGCAGACGATATTCTGACAGAGAATAAAGTAAAGGAGTTTATTGACGGAGTCGGTAAACTGCGCAATGATGGACCACAGCGAAATGATATGCCTGTAGACATAGTCCGTTCTGCGGCAAAGCGGATGGGCATTGGGTCATGCGCACAAGAATTGACATACTCAGCAATGCGGATAGAGGTCAATAGCGCAACCAGACGTGCTGATGAGTTGCGTTTTTGGATTGAGGCTTCATGCGGTGTCTCATTTGGCGCGGGAGAATACACAAAAGACTGGCTGGAGAATTTTGGCAAACGATTCATATCGGAAATAACGAGAGAAGACGATTTGCCAAACCTACGCGATTTGAACATTGGAGACAAAAACACAAAAATATTCTCGACGATGCTCAACGCCTCCATTGCGTATGCAGAAAGCAAAGGCAAAGTCGGCGGCAAGGCACTGAAGAAATGCATAGGTTTTCGTGCCGTGAAATACTGGGGCGAGGAGGCGATAAGCGGGGCGTGTCGTTGTGGCTTTACGGAAGAAGACCGCCTGGTCCTTAGAAGTCTTGCGCAATGTTGTTCGATCGTTCCACAAGGACAGGTTGGTGTACGGCAAGGGGCAGTATCCGCAAACAGAAGACCAGATGAGGCAGTTCAGCAAGAGCTGAAATCAGCTTTGTCAGACAAAGACAAATTGCAAACAAGACTGTGTGATGCAGAGCGAAAGAACAGCTGTCTCGAAAAGGAACTTAGTGATGCGACAGTCGAGCTGGAATCGATGCGTGAGAAAATTAGATTGCTGGAAGAAGAGGTTAAATCGGAAGAAGACAAGTTGACGAAGGCAGAAGAGAGCAAGAAGATTGAGATTGATGGGCTACGCCGCACAATAGCGCGAAACGAGAATAAGGAAGCGACTGTGAGAGAGAACATTCATGAAGGATTGTCTACCATATACAATCAACTCGAAGCATCAGAAAAAAAACCTGATGACGCTGAATTGTGTCGGGTATTGAAAGTGTATTTAAAGCGAGTCTTTGAAACACTATCCAAGAATGGGTATGCTTTTTAAAAGAGGAGGCGTAAATGGGGTTTTATAGCGGAGATTCATGGGGAATCGACTTCGGTACGACCAATAGCACGCTTTCCGCCTACATTGGCGGGCAATACGGAAGTCGAGAGCCTGCGTTGTTTGCATTTGATGAAGCCGGCAGGCCCGTGCCGAGTGTTGTGGCTATCAGCAAAGAGAGTGGGGCTGTCTATGTGGGCCTTGATGCGAAGAAGCGTCATTTAAGTGAACCTGAAAAATACGAATACATCAGGTCGGTAAAGACGATTCTTGAGGATGATGGGTGGCACAAGAATATTGCAGGGAAAGACTGGCGGGCCGTTGACGTTGCCGCAGAGATATTCAAGAAGATAAAAACTCTCGCAGAGCGGCAGTCTTACATTCTTAAGGATGCAGTAGTGGCTGTGCCAAATGGGGCTTCAGGGAAAAAACGCGACAAAATCATGGAATCTGCGAGGATGGCGGGTATCCGCATCGTCCAGTTCGTGACCGAGCCGATAGCCGCGTTTTTTGCAAACTATCGGACACTTCGGAACGAAAGATATGTAGCCGTGTTCGATTGGGGTGGGGGAACTCTGGATATAACAATCCTTGAAAACGGAGCAGATGGAAAAATTGTAGAGCTTGCGAAAGAAGGAATGCAGCTTGCCGGCGATGATATTGACAAGGCTGTTGCTCAGGATATCCACAGGCGGCTGTGCGAGTTTCATGGGCTTGACAGGCCATTCTCGGAAATGCCGTCACTCGCGCGCGAAACGCTGATAGAAGTATGCGAGAGAGGCAAATGCGAACTGCGGGATAAAACCGAAACGGAGATATTGCTTACTGATTACGGCGGCTTGACTGTCTTTGAGAAGTTGACAAGGGAAAACCTTTCCCTTATTGCTCGGCCGTTTGTCAAGAAGGCTCTTGAATGCCTATCTAAAGCGATTGACAACAGTAGGCTTTCAAGAGATGACATAGGCAAGATACTTGTTGTCGGAGGAAGCTGCAAGTTGAGGTCTGTTGTCGAAGGCCTTGCTCGAATGTTTTCGGATAGGAGCGACATTCTTGTCCTTCCCAAGGACGCGGAGTGGAATGTCGCTAAAGGATCTGCGCGAATAGACTTGAAAAAGGGCCAGTGGTTTTCAGCAGAAGACATCGGCATAATCCTCGGAGATGAGAGTAAGACCTTTTATCCGATTTTACATGGGTACTTTAATGCATCTCCAAGCAGTCTGAATCACTTTAATATTTCGCTCGGATTCGGAATAATGGATACTTCCGAATATCCTCGGATTGTGTTTGCTGCTCGTGATGGATATAGAAACATACGAGTGCTGGATGCGACAGTGGTCGCAAGGGCCTATGGGTTCCTGAGCGAGAAAATCGAATTTTCCGTGCTTGTTGACGATTCGCTTGTATTGCGCGTAAAAATAAAGAGTGATCGCGCTGCTGAGCGAGATGCTACTGTCTGGGAATATTCTGATATGCGGCTTGTGTATGAAGCTCCGCAGATATGAGATTATGGGAGGGACAATGCAAAGCAACCTTATTATTTACAGTAATATCTATCCGTGGAATGGAAGATGGCAGCATGGCGACCGTGAGTTTATGTCAAAGATATGGGATGTTGCCGCACTGCGAATTCTCGACAACCTCGAGAAGAAAAAAGAAGTGGAGTTGACGCCTTATCAGCGCGAGATATTTGAATGTGTACTGCCATGTCCAGAGCTGCCAAGAGGGGACAATCCATGGGGACATGCTAAAGATGGCAGGCGTGTGTGTTTGTGCCGAAAATTCCGTTGTTCAAGATTTAAGGAATGTCGCGGCAAAAACGGTGTGTTGAGCAAAAGAGAATGTGATGTATGGAACAGTGGAAGCCAGAGTGGCTTGGATCGATTTAATGAATTATGGGAAGCCAATCGCAACTGGCATAAAGAGGAAAATAGTACGTGCAATGTCGATCTGGGACGCATTTATGCCGCTGAAGAATTTTATGATGTGCCTAAAGTAGATAAAAACGCCATCCCCGACCCGAAAGTTGGATTTGAATATCCTGACGATGAGGAATTTGAAGATATTGGTCTATGGAGTAACCAATGAGTTTGAGCGATGGTTGTTTACTGCCATGATACCTAAACGGCTATGTGCGTTTCTGCGCGATGGATGCTGTCTGTTCCTGCGAGACAAGTGCAAGTGGGAACATGATGACGCTCCCTGCCCAAGAGCCGTACGAAGGGTCATGCATGTTCATTGCGTGAAGCCGCATAGAATGTACGACCCGCGTCTCGAAACGGCACAGGGGAGATTCTATAGGCAAACGCGCTTCGCCCGTAAAGGAGACGTATATTGGAGCTGCAAGCGGAAAGGCAGATACAATACTGAAAGCGACGCAAGGCGCGCTGCGCGAAAAATGACGTTTAGATATGGAACGGAGATGTTTTATTACTATTGCAAATACTGTGAAGGGTATCACTTGACAAAGAAAAAGCAGAAGGGAAGTTGATTCACTATGAAGAATATTGTCGAAAAATATAGGATGCAACCATTTTATCCATGTGGCTTGAAAATTCCCGCTGATCAGGTATTTGCTTCGGAAAGAAATCTGGGGCTGTCGCTGATGGGCGCCTTGACAGGGATGCCGACCGAGAGTCTACAGCTCAATACTGCAGAAATATCAATTGGGCTTGGCTGCTTTGGATTGATAAGCCTCAATCATGCTGGCTATGACGACGGCTGTGAAATTGAATATCTAGATGAAAATGACGGTTGGTCCTTGCTTTCATGTATTGGATATGAGTTGTATGGTGACTCTCGCGGAAAAGCGCAGAAAGTGTGCGCGTCATTTCCGATCTTGACCCTAAGCATTTGCCCTGGAAAGCTTTTGAAGAAATCGAGAGAATGTTATTATGCAGTGCAGTTCTTTGGCCCATATCGGCTTCTACGAAGACTTAAATCTGGTAACCAATGGCTTGAAGGCCCGTTTAGTCACAATGAGCTTGATCTTGACAATTATCTTGAAGGCGACATGGAGCCGCGAGATGCGATACTAAGCCCTCCCGAAGAGGAGTTTGAATTATATTGGGACGCGAAAGACCCAAAAGCAAAGTTTCAAATCCTTTTGAATATGATTACGACGTTCGCCTCGACGCTTTCGGCGAAGCTACTCTACCATGGTCATGTGGGATTGAGTTTTTGGAACACACCCTCTGCTGACGCTCTTGGTGAGCTTGATTGGTTTAGAGATAGGAAGCTTGCTCCGAAGTGGAAGCCATCAAAAAGGGAAGTGGAGAAGTACTTGAAAGCAAGCAAGCTCAAGAAACGTGATCTTGCCCCAGAGGCGAGAAAGCTCTTTTGGCCGCCCAAAAAGAGAAAGGGAGGAGTGGCTTCATGAGCTTGCTTGGATGGTTGATTGGTTTGGAAATCGTTGACAGCGTTCTCGACAACGAAGGTGAGCACGAGGAGCAAAGGCGCAAGAACGAGGAGCTGGAGCTCGAGCAGTGTCGGCTGCGTGGGCGAATAGATGAATTGGAGCGAGAAGCGAAGTGGGGAAGGGGAGACTATTCGTAATGACCCATGCAAGAATAGACCTCAAGGATGCCGTCTTCAATGGAGAAGATGAGACGGTTAACGTCGTCTATTCTCACACTCCACTTCCCGGAAAGATTGCCTTTGAGCGGTTCCGGCTTGCCGATGCAGCGATAACCGTCGCGCTCAATGCTCTTGAGGATCATGTTGATGCGCTTAAGCGTCTTCTTGTCTCGCGTCTGCCATTCTGCGTATTCCGCCCACGCTTTGTCGTGCCAGAGCTTCTTCACGATGCAGTCCTCCGCCGACGCGCCGATGCCTTGCGTGCCGTGCCGCGCGAGCGCTTGGACGACTTCGCGTCGTCGACATCGATGAGGTCGTGGAAATGGCAGTTGCGCCCATGTTTGACGTCGTCGACACGGCTGATGAGCTCGTCCATCGGGCGAGCGAAGGCATCTTGCCTGCGTACGGTGAACGGAATCCCCTGGAAGTCAATTGAGCGCTGGATAAATACTGTAATCGCGCTGGACATAGTGAGACCGAGGCTGGCGAAAAGCTCTTCCGCCTTCTGCTTGGTCTCGTCGTCGATCCTGAAGTTGACTTGCGCCATGACAATTTCTCCTCTTTGCGTTTACGGATGGCATTGTACCATACAGTGCTCCCAATGTCAATCAGATGCTATACATTTTCTCCCATTAGGAAGGAGCCCCAAATGAACTCTGGCGAACTATTCCCCGACAAGTCGGACATCAAGCCGATAATCTACGCCTACGAGCTTGTGGGCGTCGAGTCGCACAAGGGCTACATCAAGGTCGGGGAGACGACGCGCAGCGCGGCTGAGCGCATCAGGGAGCAGACGCACACTGTCGCCGTCCAGTTCAGGGTTCTCGGCACGTGGTCGGCCCTGCGCGACGACGGCACTGTGTTCCGAGACCATGACGTGCGCGCGGTCTTGCTGAAGCACGGCTTCGCACAGCTCAACGAAGGCGAAGACCGCAACGAGTGGTACAGGTGCTCGCTCGGCGACGTGAAGGCCGCGGTTCTCGGCATTCAGGCGGGGATTGAGAACGTCGAGGAGCGGACGCAGAACTTCAAGCTGCGCGAGGAACAAAATAGGGCGATAGAGAACACGCTCGCATACTACAAATCCGCGAAGAAGGACCGGAAGGGGAAGACGCCGAAATTCCTCTGGAACGCGAAGATGCGCTTCGGCAAGACATTCGCCGCGTACAAGCTCGCGGAGAGGATGGGCGCGAAGCGCGTGCTGATTCTCACCTTCAAGCCCGCGGTTTCGTCGGCGTGGCGCGAGGACCT
>ONVK01000022.1 GCA_900321255.1 uncultured Lentisphaerota bacterium
GGCCGAAGCCGGGCGGAACCCACGAAAACGAGACGAGTAGCGCAGGACTGCGACCCGAAGACATATATGTATATGTCGAGCGGTCGCAAGGACGCGCTAATCGGCCGTTTCTCGTGGGCGAGCACGGTTGCCCGAAACAAAGCCGCACACTGGAAGGCAAACCTGCACAAGCAAGCAACAGCGCACTAACACCAAACGCGAAGCACTGCCCGCAAAAGCGGCAGCAGCATCACCCGCAGTATGGTATAATATACACTTAATGGCTACAGACTACGGTGATAAAAGCATAAAGACTCTCGATCCGGTGACGCACATACGGTTGCGCCCCGGCATGTACGTCGGCGAACCCGGCACGGGCGCGATGTACCACGACTGCATCTACATCCTGATGAAGGAAGTGATCGACAACGCGATCGACGAGTTCGGACAGGGTTTCGGCAAGCGCATCGACGTGAACGTCAACTACGACACGGGCGAGGTCTCGGTCCGCGACTACGGGCGCGGCATACCGCTCGGCAAGGTCGTAGACTGCGTCTCGCAGATGAACACCGGCGGAAAGTACGACAACGAGAACTACCAGTTCTCCGCCGGAATGAACGGCGTCGGCACGAAGGCCGTGAACGCGCTCTCCGAGTTCTTCGAGGTGAGGAGCTTCCGCGAAGGCGAGTTCTCCGAGGCGTATTTCGAGGAAGGGCGGCTAAAGTCCAAGAAGCGCGGCAAGCTCAAGACGAACGAGCATTCGGGAACCTACATCCGCTACAAGCCCGACCTCAAGGTGCTGAAGAAGTTCAAGGTGCGCGAGGAGCACGTCCTCAGGCGCATGAAGATGTACTGCTACGTGAACGCGGGGCTGACGATAGTCCTGAACGGCCAGGAGATATGCTCCGACCGCGGGCTCGCCGACCTCATCGCCGACGAGGCGCAGTTCGAGAAGCTCTACCAGCCGTTCCACGTGAAGACGAAGTCGCTCGAGATAATCTTCACGCACACCAACCGCTTCGGCGAGGAATACCACACGTTCGTGAACGGCCAGTACACGACCGACGGCGGCACTCACCTCACGGCGTTCAAGGAGGCGCTCACCAAGGCGCTCAACGACTTCGACCCGAAGAAGAAGTTCGACGGCGACGACATACGCGACGGGCTTCTCGGCGCGGTGTCGGTGAGGATAATGAACCCCGTCTTCGAGGGGCAGACGAAGATCAAGTTCGTGATGAACGACATCAAGTCCGAGCTTGTCCAGCAGATGAAGAAGGAGATCGAGGCGGCTCTCCACCGCTCTCCCTCCGAGGCCGAGAAGCTCATCTCCAAGGTAGAGGAGACGGGGAAGATACGCTCGCAGCTGAACACGATAAAGAAGCAGGCGCGCGAGAGGTCCCAGGCCGTTTCGGTGCGCGTTCCCCAGCTTAAGGACTGCAAGAACCACCTGAAGCTCGACAAGGTCGACAAGAAGACTGGCAAAGCCGAGGGCGAGAACACGATGATCTTCCTCACCGAGGGCCAGTCGGCGGGCGGCACGCTCGGCGGCGCGCGCGACGCGATGAACCAGGCGGTCTTCTTCCTGCGCGGCAAGTGCCTCAACACGTGCGGTCTCAACAAGGACGTCCTCTACAAGAACGAGGAGTTCTTCAACCTCATCAAGACGCTCGACATAGAGGAGACGCTCGATCACCTGCGCTACGGGAAGATCATCTTCGCGACGGATGCCGATGTCGACGGGCTGCACATCAGGATGCTCCTCACGACGTTCTTCATGCGCTTCTACCGCCAGCTCATCCTCGACGGGCGCGTCTTCATTCTCGAGACGCCGCTCTTCCGCGTCAGGAACAAGAAGGAGCACTACTTCTGCTACACTGACGAGGAGCGCGAGGAGGCGATAAGGAAGTGCGGCCGCGGTTGCGAGATCACGCGCTTCAAGGGGCTCGGCGAAATCGACAAGGAGGACTTCAGGGGCTTCATCGGCGAGGAGATGCGCCTTACGCCCGTCACTTGCTCCGACGACACCGACGTCGAGAAGACGATAAAGTTCTACATGGGCGCGAACACGCCCGAGCGCAAGGACTACATCATGGAGTCGCTCGTCTGCGACGCCGCCGAGTTCTGACGGACACTACACTGGCAGCGCTCCCGCGGCGGGGATGTTTCGGCTTAGGGCTAAAAATCGCCGCGCCGCCCGATGGCTCGCGGGGCTCTCGTTCGGCTCCAGGGTCGCGACGGCTTTCGCACATCAGACAAAAAGCCGAGTTTAGCCTGCCGTGCCTCGGCGTCTATCACTGGTTGCGTACGCAAGTCACTCTCACGCCTGCGACCTTCTGCCTGCCTCACCCGCGACCATCGGCTCGGCTTGGCGATAGCCATGCGGCAGAAAACGCATTGCGCCGAAACACCCCTCCGCTCCCGCGTCCCTTGCCTCACCTTCCGTAAGGCGCGTTTTTCTTCGTAGCATCTTCGCTCGCCGACGTCCCGTCAGCGAGCTTAATAATAGCTGCATACCCCACGAGGCCGTAGGCCGAGTAGAGTTAATTAGTGGCTGTTGCGGCGGCTTGAAGGGGTTTAACATGTAGTGAGGAAGCGGAGTGGCGTGCCGAGTGGCGAGCTGAGCGACACGCGACGGCTCGGTTCGGCGGATGCGCGGTGGTACACGTCGCAAGGCGAGAAGGCGGTATTCCGCCGACGAAGCATTGCGGCGCGTAACGCCGTGAAGACGCCGGGAGAGACGGCGCGGACGAACTCGACCAGAGGTGCCATGCGCGGCCACGGTTCGGGTCGTAGCGGGACGGACCGAAGCAGGGGGAGGCGAGTTGCGCAGGACTCGCCCCCGACGGCGTATATGTATACGCCGAGTGGGGCGAAGGACGCGCAAATCGCCCGCCCTGCACAGGGAGTACCGTTACCCGAACCGTGGCCGCACGTTGGAAGGCAAACCAGCACAGGATAGCTAAGTGCAGTCAAAATGTAGCGCGAGGCAAACTGCGGGGCATTGCCACGAGGGGCGCGATTTGATAGACTACGCGAAGAGCCGGAGTGGTGGAATGGCAGACGCAGCGGACTTAAAATCCGCGGCCTGGTAATCAGGCGTACGGGTTCGAGTCCCGTCTCCGGCACCAGACCTAACCTTCGCAAATGTCTCACGCAGAGGCGCTGAGAACACAGAGATGTCCATCATGGAAATATTCGGGTACGCCTTCAAAAACGCCGCGCTTCTCGAAGAAGCGCTGACGACGCCGTCGTTCAAGATGAGCAGTCCGGATGCGGCCGACAACCAGCGGCTCGAATTCCTCGGCGACGCCGTTCTCGGCTTCATCGCGGCCGAGCGGCTCTACGGCTCCCTGCCCGACGCGCCGGAGGGCGTTCTCACCGTGAAGCGCACCCACATGGTCTCCTCTGCCGCTCTCTGCGCGGCGGCCGCACGCCACGACCTCGCCCCTCGGCTTAGGCGCAACAAGGGCGCGGCGCCGCTGCCGGAAAACTCGAAGACTCTCGCCGACGCAGTAGAGGCCGTGATCGGCGCCGCATTCCTCGACGGCGGCCTTGACGCGGCGCGGACGATCTTCGATGCGCTCGGGCTCGCTGGCATGGCTGACGTCTCCGGCTTCAACCCCAAGGGCGACCTCCAGATCCGCGCGCAGGCAATGACTCCGCCGCGCCACCCCGCCTACCGGCTCGTCAAGACCGAGGGCAGCGACCACGAGCCGATTTTCACCGTCGAAGTCGCTGTAGACGGCCTTGGGACCGCCTCTGCGTCGGCGCGCAGCCACAAGGAGGCCGAAGCTCTGGCTGCCGCTAAGCTCCTATCTATGGTATAATACACACCTATGAAACTTACCGAAGATACATTCCGTCTTGTCGCAAACACCATCCGCTGCCTCTGCGCTGACATGGTTGAAAAGGCGAAATCCGGCCACCCCGGCGCTCCGATGGGCATGGCCGACCTCGCTTCCGTCCTCTGGCTCAAGCACCTCAACGTCGACCCGAAGGATCCGTCCTGGGCAGATCGCGACCGCCTCGTGTTCTCGGGCGGCCACGCCTCCTCGCTCGTATACGCGCTCTTCCACCTCTCCGGCATGGGCGGGCTTAAGATGGAGGAGCTCATGGCGTTCCGCCAGTGGGGCAGCCGCTGCGCCGGCCACCCCGAGCGCGGCGTGACGCCCGGCGTCGAGGTGACGACGGGACCGCTCGGCCAGGGCATCGCGATGGCCGTCGGCCTCGCGCTCGCGGCGAAGAGGAAGGGCGTAGCTAACCGCACGTGGGTCTTCTGCGGCGACGGCGACCTCGAAGAGGGCATCTCCCACGAGGCGGCGAGCCTCGCGGGCGCTCTCAAGCTCGACAACCTTACTCTCATATACGACTCCAACCACATCACAATCGAGGGTGACACCGCCCTCGCGATGGCCGACGACGCCAAAAAGCGGTTCGAGAGCTACGGCTGGAAGGTCTTCGAAGTCGACGGCCACGATCCCGTCGCGATCGACCGCGTCCTTTCCCGCGCGAAGAAGGTCGCCGGGCAGCCCTCGATAATCATCGCGTCCACGCATATCGGATGCGGAGCGCCGACGAAGCACGACACGGCAGACTGCCACGGGGCGCCGCTCGGCGCCGATGAGCTCGCGGCCACGAAGAAGGCGCTCGGCTTCGACCCGGAGAAGAGCTTCTACGTTCCGGAGGAAGTCTACTCCGTCTTCAAGTTCCGCACGACCCAGCAGCACCGTCTCGCCAAGAAGACGGCGAAACCCGCCGAGGAGACCGCCCCTGCGCCCACGCGCAAGGAGCTTATCAAGGCGCTCCCGGCGTTCGACCCCGCGAAGCCGGTTGCGACGCGCGCCGCCTGCGGCACGGTCATGAATGCGCTTGCGCCGGTATTCACCGGGCTTGTCGGAGGAAGCGCGGACCTCGCGCCGTCCAACAAGACCTACCTCAAGGGGCTCGGCGACGTCGGTCCCGGCTCATACGAGGGACGCAACATCCACTTCGGCATCCGCGAGCTCGCGATGACGGCGATCGTCAACGGCCTGACGGCGTTCGGCCATGGCCTGCGCGGCTACGGCGCGACGTTCTTCGTCTTCTCCGACTACTGCAAGCCGGCGATTCGCCTCGCGGCGCTCATGGAGCTCCCGTCGATCTTCGTCTTCTCCCACGACAGCTACTGTGTCGGAGAGGACGGCCCGACGCACGAGCCGATCGAGCAGCTCGCGAGCTTGAGGTCCATGCCGAACGTCCGCACGTGGCGCCCGGCCGACGCAAACGAGACGGCCTACGCGTGGGTCGAGATGCTCATGCGCACCGACGGCCCGAGCTGCATCCTGACGACACGCCAGAACCTGCCGATCCTCGAGGGTGTGACGCCCGATGGCGTCGCGAAGGGCGGCTATGTCGTCTACCAGGCGGGCAAGCAGGACTCCGAGACGATTCTCTTCATCGCGACGGGGTCCGAAGTCTCGATCTGCATCGAGGCCGCGAAGCGCCTCGCGGCGGAAGGCCGCGGCGTGAGGGTCGCGAGCTTCCCGTGCATCGAGCGCTTCTACCTCGAGACGACGCCGGAGTACCGCTGCGAGGTCATGCCGCAGGAGATGAAGCGCCGCGTGATCGTCGAGGCAGGCGTGAGGTACGGGCTTGACCGCTTCCGCCTTGACTTCCGCACCACTGCGTTCGTCACGCTCGACCGCTTCGGCGCGTCCGCGCCGTACCAGACGCTTTCCGTCAAGTTCGGCTTCACGCCCGAGAACGTCTACAACGTCGCGAAGACGATCGCCTGAGGAGGGTAGCCGATGTCCGCTCCGAAGACACTGAGAAATGTGTTTACCGTCGGGGCGTTCACGATGCTCTCGCGCGTCCTCGGGCTTGTCCGCGAGATGCTCCAGTCCCGGCTCATCGGCGCCGGCATGGAGCAGGCCGCCTTCACCCTCGCCTTCGCCATCCCCAACATGGCCCGCAAGCTGTTTGGGGAGGGCGCGCTCACGGCGGCGTTCGTCCCGGTCTTCAAGGGAGAGGTCGAGTCCGATTCGCTTGAGCGAGCGTCCCAGCTCGCGCGGGCCGTGATGACGATGGTGCTCCTGATGCTTGGCGCCATCGTCCTTCTCCTCATGGGAGGGCTCGAGACCGTCGTCCACTTCCGCGACGCGCTGGGGCTGAAGGACACTCCCCGCCTGCTCCTGACGATCCGCCTCGTCAAGACGCTCCTCCCCTACATGATCTTCATCTGCGGGGCGGCGTTCGGCATGGGCGTCCTCAACGCGCTCGGGCGGTTCAAGGCGTCGAGCTTCATGCCATGTCTCCTCAACTTCTTCTGGATCGGCATCCTTGCGTGGCTGGCGCTCTCCGGGCTGATCCACAAGGCCTACCCCGACTTTCTCCCCGGGATTTTCACGGACTACCGGCTCGACCAGCGCATCCACCGCGTCGCAATGGCAATCCTCATCGCGGGTGCCGCGCAGATGGCGTTCATGTTCTGGTGCATGCACAAGGCCGGCGTCTCGCCGCGCCTCTCGTTCTCGGGGTGGCGCGACTCGAAGGTCGTTCTCGTCTGGAAGAACCTCGGCATCGCGGCGCTCGGCGCGGGCGCGATCCAGATCAACTACATGCTCGACCAGCTTCTCGCGCAGCTCGCGAACAGCTGGGCCGCCGGCGTTATCGGCTATGCGGAGCGCCTGATGGATCTCCCGCTCGGCGTCATCGGCGTCGCGTTCGGCACCGTGCTTCTCCCGACATTCGCGGGGCTTTTTGCGAAGGGCGACGTCGATGGTGCGCGCGAGGCGCTTTCGTCGTCCGTCGTCTCGCTCATGTTCGTTATGCTCCCTGCGGCGGCGGGGCTTTTAGTCCTCGCGCCGGAGATCACGGCCGTCATCTACCAGGGCGGTGCCTTTGACGCGGTGGCGACTGTGCGCGTGTCGCGCGCGCTCGCGGTCTACGCCGTGGGGCTCGGCTTCTTCGGCTTCCAGAAGACGATGGTTCCGTGGTTCCAGGCGCAGAACGACATGAAGACCCCCTTGCGCGTCACGGTCTATACCGTCGTCGTCAACGCCGGTCTCAACATCCTCGCCGTGTGGCTCCTCCCTGTCGAGTGGCGGCACGTCGGGCTCGCGCTCTCGACGGTGCTATGCGCGGCGATTGGGTGCGCCCTGCTTGTCGCCATCGCGCGGCGGCGCAACGGCTCGCTTGGTTTGCGCAAGGCCTTTGGCATGCTCGGCGCGCCGGGTCCGCTCCTGAAGATGCTCGGGGCCTCGATCCTCATGGGGTTTGCGGTCGCGGCGGCCAAGCCGCTTGTTGCCAACGGCCCCGCGCTTATTGCCCTTGTGGTGCTCATCGCGCTTGGTGCCGTCGTCTACGGCGTTCTTTCGCTACTTTTCATGCGCGGCCAGGTCCGCGAGTTCCTGCGCCGCTCCCGCCGCTGAGCCGCCGCCGGAGACATTGATGTCTATCAATCCTCGCGTCGCGGCAAATTTCTTTTCTTAAGTTGCCCATCTTTGCGCAAAATTTATGCTCTTGCTTGAACCTGCCGAACGGATTTGGTATCATACAGGCATGATTCTTTTCCATGGCAGCAATCAAGTTGTCGAATCTCCGTGTCTCATGCCCAAGGCCAGAGCCTTGGACTTTGGTCAGGCTTTTTACCTTACGACTGATTTCTCGCAGGCCACGAAATGGGCCAAAACTACCGTGTTGCGTCGGGGGGAGGGCGTGGCAACTGTTTCGGCATACTTAATTGACGAAGCCAGACTTGCCAAGTTGCAGTGGCTGAAATTCGACGGACCTACCGCTGAATGGTTGCGTTTTGTAAGCCGGAACCGCATCGAGGACAAGGACGATTCCGAGGCAGATGTAATTTCCGGACCTGTGGCAAACGATAACACGATGCCAGTTCTTAATTTGTTCTTTAAAGGCGCGTATACGGAGAGCGAAGCACTTCAGCGGCTTTTGCCACAGCGATTGCGCGATCAGTTCGCATTTAAGACTGAACTGGCAATATCTTGCCTGTCGTTTAAGGAGGCCGTTGCTGTATGAGAAAGACTGATGCCGAGATACTTGACTACTATGACGAGGAGGTAGTGAAGCGCATTGTCGAGAAGTACGCCTTCCCTGAGAAAGAGGCCCTTGAGCTTTTCCTCAACTCTGAAACATATCGTATGCTTGCCAATCCCGACATGGCAATGTGGGAATTTGGCCCAAGCGGGATCTTTGACATGTGGGAGACTGAGCGTATTACTGGGTCGCCTCGGCGTTCGGTGTATATGAGGACGGCTTGACATGAGCAGGGAATTCAAGTTTTTCATCTATCTTCTTGAGCGCTATGCCGAAAGCAGAGGCGTGACTGCAGATGTCATGCTCAATCGCCTGAAGGTCAATGGATTGCTTGACTATGCCATAGGCATGTACGAGCTATACCATGTGGAAAGCATTGAGAACGCCTTTGCCGATCTCGACAGCAAGCTTGCTCCGCTATAGTCCCCGTCGCGGCAAATCCGCCGCGCACCTGTCGCAGACCGAAGGTCGAGACGACGCGGCGACGACAGGCGCATCAATTTTCTTTTCTTAAGTTGCCCATCTTTGCGCAAGATTTGGTATAATACTACATAACTTGGAAGGGGGTATTGTATGAAAAATAAAATCTGTGGTATCTTTGGTCTTGCGGCTTTTGTCATCGCGCTCGCCCTGCCTGCACGGGCAGTCACGAACGAAGAACTCGCGGGGCTCGCCGCGTCGAACGGCTTCTACCGCGCATCGGTACTCACGACAAGCGGATACACCGGAAGCGAGGTCCTGACGGACTTTCCCGTCCTCGTGCGCATCAAGCCCGGGTCGCCGTCCGGCTTCGCCTATTCGGACATGATGTTCCCGGACACGGGCAAGGACCTCGGCTTCGTCGACATGGAGGGCAACGGCCTCCCGTTCGAAATCGACACGTGGCGGGGCGCGAACGACGAATCGCTCGTCTGGGTGACGCTCCCGGCGGTGTCCAACGCGACGCAGTTCGCCATGGTCTACCGTTCGTCGAAGAGCGGCAAGACCCTCAGCGCCGGCAACCCGTTCGCGACCTACACCGGCGTCTGGCACCTCAACGAATCCGGTTCGGGGGCCGGCAACACGGAGATCGCGGACTCGTCGGGAAAGAACCTCGTCGGCTACGCGCAGGGCATCGCCCAGTCCGTTTCCGCCGGCAAGCTCGGCGGTTCGTGGCGCATGAACACCGCCTATGCCCGGAACAACACGGGCGTCGTCGTCGATCTCTCCGACTCGACGAAGCTGAACACGTTCAACACGCTCGGCGACACGTTCCACGTATCGCTGTGGATCTGCCCGCACGGAGCCATCAAGAGCGGCGACGGCCTGTGCTGGAACGTTCTCATCGGGCACAAGGAGACCAGCGCTACGCCGACCTGGGGGCTTTCCTTCAACCAGGATCCAAATACCATGCGCATCTACAACTATGCCAACGATGGAAACAAATACGTTTCCTCCGGCAATATCGTGCAAAAGGGATTCAAGAAGGACATCTGGGGCAAGCTCGACGTCGTCTACTACACGTCCGGAACGACCGGGAAATACGATCTCTACTTCAACGGCACGAACGTCAACCAGAATGTGAACCTGCTCGACGGCAAGCCCGCCGCGCAAGGGTCCTCCAATCTCGGCATCGGCTGCTTCTCCAGCACGGCGGTCGAGCGCGCCTTCTGGGGCGAAGTCGACGAGGTGCGCTTCCTCGCCGGCAAGACGTCGGGCGACCGCATCCGCGCCGACTACGACACGGTCGCGAAGGCGTCCTTCCTGGCGGCCGCGCAGGTCGTCTCGTTCCAGGAACCGCCCAAGCCCGTCTTCGGGCACGAGGTCGCGGACGTCGGCGCGGCGTTCGTCCAGTTCTCCGGATCGATCTCGGTCCTCGGCGGAGAGGGCCCGGGCGCGGCGACGTCGTGCGAGGTCCTCGCAAAGGCCTGGCCGACGGCCGACCCGGAACCCGACGCCTGGACGACGATCGCCACCGGCCTCGCGGCGGGCGATTCGTTCTCGGGGACGATCACCGGTCTCTCGCCCCTCACGGGCTACGCCTACAAGATCAAGGCGGTGAACAATCTTCCCTACGAATCCGACGTCGAATCGGACGCGTTCACGACGAGCGGCGTCGGCGATGCTGGAACGGGCGGAACGGTGGAGCGGCAGCTCGACGAGTTCGTCCACACGTTCGTAATCGCGCCGGACGGAACGGCGACCTTCTCTTTTACACCCCCGGCGGATGTCAACGAGGTTGATGCACTCATCGTGGGCGGTGGCGGCCCTGGTGGCTACTACGCGGGCGGCGGCGGCGGCGGCGGCGGACTGATCTACACGAACGCGATGCGCGTGACCGGCGGCGCGACCTACACGGTCACGGTCGGCGCGGGCGGCGAGCATGCGACGTCCGTCGCGGCCTACGGCACGAACGGCGGCGACTCGTCGATTGTCGGCACGGACGTGAGCGTCACGGCCGTTGGCGGCGGCGCGGGCGGCAACGGCAAACAGAACAACCAGACCGCAACGCTCGCCGGCGCCGCCGGCGGCAGCGGCGGCGGCGCGACCTGGAAGGATTCTTCCGGCGGCGCCGGAACGGCCGGGCAAGGCAACGCGGGCGGTTCGGTGCAGAAAGGGCAGTCCGAGGCCAGCGTCCAGAACCACGCGGGCGGCGGCGGCGGCGCGGCGAAACCCGGCGGCAACGCCGTGGGCGTCACCGGCGCGCAGAGCTCCGGCTCGGGCGGCGACGGCCTGCAGGTGGCCATTTCCGGCGTTCCCGTCTACTACGCGGGCGGCGGTGGAGGCGGCGGCAACCAGTCCAACCTGAATGGCGGCTGGGGCTCGGCCGGCAACGGCGGCGCCGGCGGCGGCGGCCGGGGCGGCCAATATGCCGGCGACGATGCAAGCGCCGAGGCTGCGCCCGGAACGGACAATCTCGGCGGCGGCGGCGGCGGCGGCTCGACGTACGACGCGCACTATCTCGGCGGAGATGGTGGAAACGGCATCGTGATCATCCGCTACGGCGCGGGCGGCGACGGACAGGGCGCGACGGCGCCGACGGTCTCGCTCACCGGCCTGGACTACGATTCCGGAACGAGCAAGGCGACCCTGGACTACCGCGTCGCCTGGGCCGGTTCGGGCTACCAGACGGCCCGCGTCTCCGCCATCTGGGGCTATTCGGAAGACGCGCTCCTCACCACAAACGAGCTGGATACGTCGATCATCGGCGCGGGCTCGGGAGAAATCGAGCTTCCCAGCGTGAGCCGCACGGTCTACGTCCGCGTCGTCGCGGAAAACGGCGGCGGCGCGGCGGGCGTCTCGCCCGAAATCCTTTCCGTCGTGCTCTTCAACCCGCGCGCCCCGGAAGCGACGGCTTCGCTCTCGTCCGTGGTGTGCACGAACGCGGTCTTCGCGGTGGACGTGACGAGCCTCGGCCAGGGCGCCGCGAACGCGACCGTCTCGATCCAGGTTGCGCAGAACCTCGCCTTCACGGGCGACGTCCTTTCGTTCCCGGACCAGACGACCGTCACGGCGACCGGTGCCGCCGCGGCGTCCGCCTGGGGGCTCGCTCTTGGAGCGACCTATTATGCCCGCGCCGTGGTCTCGAACAACATCGAGCAAGTCTACGAGACGGACGCCATCCGCTTCACGACGCTCGTTCCCGGGCCGCCCCACGGCACGGCGGCGAACGCCGATCCGGGCTACACGACGGTTTCGGCAAACGCCACGATGACGGATTTCGGCGTTGGGTCTGGGAACGCGTGGATGCGACTGGAGGTTTCGACGGCCGCGGACTTCGCGACGGTCGACTCGGTCACGCCCTGGCTGGATGCGACGGTCGACCAGCAGGAGACGCTCACGGCCGCCAATCTCATCCCGGACACGGCCTACCATGTTCGCGTCTGCCTCAGCAACTGGTGGAACCTGGTCACCTACGAGCCTCTGGTGGATACCGCCACGCGCGCCGAGCCCTTTGCCGCAAGCGGACTTTCCTTCGCCGCCGGTACTGGTGACACGGTCGATTTCTCCTTCCCCGTGACGGCCCTCTACGACGGCGCGACCGTCTCCGCAACGCTCACCTATGCTGGCGCCGAAATTGGGACGAAGTCGGCCGACGCCCCCGCCACACTCTCGTGGACCGGCGTCGCCTCGGCGGCCGAAACGGCGACCGCGACGGTCGTCGCGACCGCGACGCTTCCGGGCGGCGAAACCGTTTCGAAGACATGGACGGTTTCCGTCATGCCTGGCGCCTCGGCATCGATCGTGTCCGACGTGGCGGCCCACGCCTCCGCCGAGGGCGCGCTGTGGATGCGACCCGGCGAGGTCGTGCTTCTGCCCCCCGTGGCGGGCTCCGGCTTCTACCAGTCCCTGAACGAACGCTTCGCGACCGTCGAGGAGAACACGCTCACGGCGCTGGAGCCCGGCATCGTCGGCATCCGCTGCGTGGACGCCAACGCCGTCACCAACGTCATGGGCGTCGTGATCCTGCCCGACGCGATCGGCAGCGGCTCGATCTACGTCTTCAAGGAATCGAAGCGAAAGAACACGGACGACTGGGCTCGTTCCGAATGCTGGGACAAGGTCGTGAACGGCGCGCGTGCCGCAACAAACGATTCCATCCCGCAGAACGTGGACGACATTGCGATCCTGCCGTTCTACACCGCCGCCGGCAACATCTACGTCCGCCACCGCTCGGACCTCTCGCTCGGCGGAATCTACGCCGGCATGATCCGGCCGGACACCTGGGTCCGCTGCGTCCTGGAGCGCTACAAGGACGACACGACGAAGACCGTCACGTTCGGGCGGTCGGACGGTGAGCCGGTCGAGGTGAAGGTCTGCCCCAGCTCCGAGGGCAACTGCTTCTCGACGATCCGCCTGGGCGGCTACGACATCGACGTGGTCTGGGCGGGCGACGCCGTGATCGACGGCTGCTCGTCCGAGACGGACGTCAACGGCCCGCGCGGCTTCTTCGAGGTGAACTCCGCGACCAGCACGAACACGCTCAGCGGCGTCAAGCTCCGGATCAAGGGGCTCCCCGGCTCTTCCACCAGCAGCGCCAGCGGCTCGAGCGCCAGCGGCCAGGCGGACAACAACGGCGTCGCGCTCCGCGGCGTCTGGAAGGGCACGGGCGAAATCATCAAGACGGGGCCGGGGTGCATCTCCTTCGCCGACGACTTCTCCGGCTTCTCCGGCGTCGTCCGCGAAATGTCCGGCCCGAATCCCGGGACGATCGGCGCTCCTGCGGCGGGCGTCCTGATGCGGGCGGCGGGCGCCTCGAACGTCACGGCGCACGTCTACGGCTATGGCTCCTACAACCATAGCAACGGCGCGATGAGCTACAACGGCCTCAGCGTCGGCACGCTCGGCACCGGCGGCGCGAGCGTCGGACCCGCCGGCGGCGCGCAGGGTCCCGCCAAGGGGTTGCACATGCACGGCGGCACCTACCGCGCGAACAACATCGACAATACGTCGTGGGGCATTGGCGTCAAGGACGAGAAAACGTTCGACATTCTCTCCGTTGGCGCAGGCTTCAACTACATCACGTTGGTCAACGGAGCCGGCAACGGAAGCAAAAAGCCGATCAACGCCGTCACCGCCAAGACGCTTGCGCAAACGGACAAGGGCACGCTCGTCGTCTACGATCCCTCTCTCAACAATAAGGCGAACCAATCCGTCACGAACGCCATGGTTACCGTGGAAAACTGGGCGGATCTCGCCACTGGCGGGTCGGGCTACGGCGAACTGGATGCGGCGGGAGTGTCCGATGACTTCACTATCATCCCCTGGATGGTCGCGAACGGCGACGACAAATTCTCCTATCTGGTCTTTCCTGCTGTCGATGCGAACGGACGACTTGTCCGGCCGTATCGGAAAACGACCTACATAAGCACGGCCACTGGCGAGGACGCCAACGCCGTCTGCCCGAACAACTATGGCACCCTCACCCGCGGCAACGCGACGGAGATCGTTGTGAACTCGCTCTTCCTCAACAATGCGTCGAACGGAGACCAGTGGCTTGGCACGAATCGGACGCTCACGATCAAATCCGGCGGTCTCATCCTGCACGACAACGGCTCGGCGATCGGCTTGCCAGGCCGCGACGACAACGGCAAGCTCGTCCTCGGCGACGCGTCGCACCCGGCCTACGTCTGGAACAAGGCATTCGGCAATTACACGAACCGGATCTGGTCCGCTGTGACGGCGGCAGGCGGCTTCGTGAGCACCTACACCGGCAACCTCGAACTCGGCGGCGACCAGACGGGCATTGCGGGCGAAATCGTCGTGAACGGCGGCACGCTCGCGCTCGGAAGCGTCGACTACGGCATCACGCTGGCGGACAACCTTCCGGTGCGCGTCTGCGCGGGCGCGAAGCTGATCCTGCCGAGCGGCAATGCAGTTGCGAAGAACCCGCTCAAGATCGACGGTTCTGGCGGCGCGTTCGGCAAGGTTGAACTCCCCGTCAACCAGACTTGCGCTTCGCTCGCGGTGCGTGATGTGTTTGTGTCGGACGAGTGGGCGACGTTGCCTTCGGGCACATACGGCTCGTCGGAGTCGGCGGCGGAGTTCGTCCGTGACGATCTCTTCGTCGGGCCGGGTGTGCTGACGGTTGGCGAGGCCAAGGCCCGTGGCGTCATGTTCCTGATCTACTGATCGGCGGTCGGTAGATAACTGCGCAAATCACGAGCCGCGGCAAATCTGCCGCGGCTCCGCATTTTCTACACGCCCTACATTTTCTACACGGCCATAACCTCTCCTCTCCCACTCCAACTCCCACTCCAACTCCCACTCCAACTCTTCCCTCCTCCTCGCCCAAAACCCTCCACGTAATTTCGTCCGTTTCCTCTCGCGCCCAGGGGCGTGTTTTGCTATAATATCACCCAATGAAGCGATATTGGTTTTTGGCGGCCTTCGGGTTCGTCGTGCTTGCCTTTGCGGCAGTGTGGCTCGGGGCCCTCAATCAGGACGAGGGCTGGTATCTCTATGCCGCGCGGCTTGTGTCGGAGGGCAAGGTTCCCTACCGCGACTTCTTCTACACCCAGGCGCCCGTAATGCCGATCGTCTACGCGGCGTTCAACTCGGTCTGGGACTCGTTCGGGCTCCTCGGCGCGCGAATCGTCACCATCTGCTTCGGTGCGGCCGGCGTCGCGTTTTTCTGCGCCCTCGCCGCGCGGCTCGTTCCCCGCGGCCGCCGCTCTATCGCCGCTCTTGCCGTTTTTCTCCTGCTCGGTTCCAACCTCTACCACCTCTACTTCGTCGCCATCCCGAAGACCTACGCCCTCGCCTCGCTCTTCGTCGCGATTGGCTTCTTTCTCCTGACCTTCGCCCGCCCGCCGTCCGTCCGCGGCGCGGTCTTCGCGTTCGCGTCAGGACTCTCGCTCGCGTTCGCGTGCGGCACGCGCATCAGTCTCGGCGTGCTTCTCGCCGTCGTAGGCATTGGGCTTCTCGTCTCGCTGCGCAGCTGGTGCAGGACGTTCCTCTGGTTCGGCCTCGGCGGTGCGCTCGGCCTTGCGGTCGTGTACGGCTTCTTCCTCTGCGATCCCTCGGCGCGCTCCGGGCTTCTCGCCGCGCAGGCCTATCACGCCGCCCGCGGCGGGTTCGACCCCGTCTTCACCGTGGGCTCCGTCTCGCGCCTCGTCAGGTGGTATCTGCCCATGTTCGTCCTCCTGGGGCTTGGCTTCGCACGCGGCCGCGAGACGGATGGATCCGGCGATGCTTTGCTCGTCGCGCGGCTCGCCTTCGCCGGGTTCCTCGCCGTGTTCCTCGTACAGATGCTCGCGCCGTTCCCGTACGAGGACTACCAGGTTCCCGTGATGGGGCTTCTCGCCGTCTTCGCCGCCGTCGTCTTCTTCGGCCGTCCCGCGGCGGTTCCCGCGCGCGGGCTTCTGCTGACGCTCGGCCTCGCGTGGGCGGCGACGTTCGGCTCGCCGCTTCTCGAGCAGTGGATGACCAACGGCCAGGACCGGTTCTGGACCCTCAAGAAGGACCGCTGCGAGCTCGCCCAGCTTCGCGACGTCGCGCGGATCATCGAGGAGGAGGATCCCAACGGCGACATGCTCCTTACCCAGGACCTCTACCTCGCCATCGAGACCGGGCGCAAAGTTCCGGAGGGGCTGGAGATGGGGCCGTTCAGCATGCTCTCCGACGAGGAGTGGCGCAGGCTCCTCTCGTCCGCGCCGTGCAGAATCGCCGCACTCTCGGGCTATTCGTTCGCCATCGACCCGCCGCGCTGCGACGAAGTCCCGGTCGAGCGGCAGATGGAATACTGGAAGCTTCTCAAGAAGGACTACGATCTCGTGATGAAGGAGGACGCGTTCGGGCAGAACGCCACTGCGCTCCTCATACTCAGGCGCAAAGCCGACAGGACTGACGACAGGTGAAGCCGATCGAGCTGAGACACAGGATACTCGAGACCGTTTCTAAGAACGGCGGTCACCTCGCGTCGTCGCTCGGCGCGGTCGAGATCGCGATGGCGCTCGCCGATGTCTTCGATCCCGAGAAGGACCGCGTCGTCTGGGATGTCGGCCATCAGGCGTACGCATGGAAGATTCTCACCGGCCGCGCAGACAGCTTTGCCACGCTCCGCAAAATGGGCGGGATATCGGGCTTCCCCAATCCCGCCGAGTCGAAGGCCGATGCCGCCGTGGCGGGTCACGCGGGCGTTGCGCTTTCCGTCGCCGAAGGGCTCGCGGCCGCGCGCGACAGACGCGGCGGCGAGGAGCATGTCATCGCTGTCATAGGCGACGCGTCGATAGCGAACGGCACGAGCTTCGAGGCGCTCAACAACTGCGCGGCGGCGACGAAGCGGCTCATCGTCATCCTGAACGACAACGACATGTCGATAGCGAAGCCGGCGGGGAGTTTTGCGAAGGCGCTTGGCCGCCTGACGTCCGGCATACGCTACAACCGCGCCAAGAACGTGGCGAAGAAGGTCGGCCGCGCGCTCCGGCTCTCGTTCCTCTACGGGCTCGTCCACTGGGTCAAGAACCGGCTCAAGACGATGATGCTCCGCAACGTCTGGTTCGAGGAGTTTGGCTTCCACTACCTCGGGCCGGTTGACGGCCACGATCTCACGGCGCTCGTCTCGGCGCTCACGGCCGCGAAGGAGGAAGACCGCCCCGTTCTTCTCCATGTCGTCACGAAGAAGGGGCACGGCTACGGCCCCGCGGAGAAAAACCCGACTGCATGGCACGGCGTTGGCCCGTTCCCATGGCCTTCGTCGCCGGAGACAGTCGACCTCGCGCTTCCGACGGACGGCCAGAAGGCACAGCCGGCGCCCGGCTGGAGCGAGGTTTTCGGCGAGGCGCTGTGCGAGCTCGCGAAGGAAGACTCCCGCGTCGTCGCGCTGACTGCGGCGATGCGCGACGGAACGGGGCTTGCGCCGTTTGCCGCGCGCTTCCCGGACCGCTTCTTCGACGTCGGCATAGCGGAGGGTCACATGGTCGCGTTCGCGGCGGGTCTCGCCGCCGGCGGCATGCGGCCTGTCGTCGCGGTCTATTCGACGTTTCTCCAGAGGGCCGTAGACCAGGTGATGCACGATGTCGCGATCTCCAACCTGCCCGTCGTCTTCTGCGTGGATCGCGCTGGCGTCGTTGGCGCTGACGGAGTTACGCACCAGGGGCTCTACGACATCGCGATGCTCAGGTGCCTGCCGAATGTCACGATCTGCCAGCCAAAGGACGCCGACGACCTGAAGGCGCTTCTTAAGGAGGCGCTTGACCGCAACGGCCCGACGGTGATTCGCTATCCCCGCGGCAAGGCGCCAACTCGCCCACTCCCCAACTCCTCCACCCCTCAGCCCGCCGACTCGACCGCCCGCTTCGCGATCTGGGCGACAGGCGACTGGTACGGGAAGGCGTGCGAGGTCGCGTCTCGCGTCGGCGGGGTCGCGGTGCACGCGAGGTACCTGAAGCCGTTTGACGGCGATCTTCTCGCGAAGCAGCGCGCGGCGGGCATGAAGATCGTGAGCATCGAGAACGGTGCCGTCGCGGGCGGGTTTGGCGAGGAGATCGGCGCGGACGTGAAGTTCGGGTGGCCAGACGCGTTCATCCCCCACGGCACGCAGGCCGAGCTCGAAAGGCGCTACGGACTGGACGTGGATTCGATTGTAGGGCTGTTGTCGGCGAAGTTTCAACTTTCAACTTTCAACTTTTAACTTTCAACTTTCAACTGCTATATATGGCCAAGATACACGGAGTTGCGGGCGAGTGGGCCCGGGTGAAGGGCATGGTGACAGGCCTCTGGCCGCTCTTCCTCGGCGTATTTGTCGCGGGATTCGCCGTCGCCGCGACTGTGTTCGCCAATGTCGTGTGGGGGCTTGCGCTGCTCGCCGCGTCGGTCGTCTATTCCGGCTGGAGTCTTTCGAAGGGGCTTCGCCACGCCGAGCGGTTCTTCAAGGGAGCGCGCGGCGAGGAGCGCGTCTCCGGGATCCTGACGCGCCTGCCGGAGTCGTACCACGTCTTCAACGACTTCGTCGCCGGCGGAAAGCACGTCGACCATGTCGTCGCGGGGCCGGCCGGCGTGTTCGCCGTCGAGACGAAGTACTGGCGAGGATCTGTGACCGTCGAGGACGGGCACATTCTCCTTGACGGCCAGCTCCCCGACCGCGACCCTCTCGCGCAGGCGCTCAAGGAGGCCCAGCTCGTAAAGGCGTCGCTCGCGGCCGCCGGCTGGAACGGCTCTGTCACCCCCGTCCTCGCGTTCGCGTCTGACACGTTCAGGCAGCATATCGCCGAGCTGCATGGCGCGGTGGTGATCAATTCGTGCGAGCTCGCGAAGAGCTTCGCCACCGAGAAGGTGGTTATACCGCCGGCGGAACTGGAGCGCCTCGTAGCGCTCATGGAGAGCAATTCATGAACAGAACCATAACATGCGCACTCGCCCTTGCGCTTGCCGCGCCCTGCTGCTGCACCGCCGCGGAAGTCAAGCCGCAGGACTACTACGGCAAGATCGCCCGCCGCGTCGGCGACATGCTGCCCAAGTACCACGTCCTCCAGAAGAAGCTCGACGACGACATATCGCAGAAGGCGTGGACGAACCTCGTGACGTTCTACGACTTCGACCACTCGGTGTTCCTCAGGTCAGACATGGACGAGCTCGCGCGCCGCGAGAAGTCGCTCGACGACGAGCTGCACGCGGGCGATCCGTCGTTCGGCTTCGACGTGTACAACCTCTACTGCCGCCGCCTCTCGGAGCGCATGGAGTTCATCACGAACTTCCTCGCGAACGTCGAATGGGACTTCTCGACGAACGAGACGTTCAGGATCAAGCGCAAGGACGCCCCCTGGCCCGTGACGAAGGAGGAGGCGGAGGACCACTGGCGCAGGCGGCTCAAGAACGAGGCGCTTGTCCAGATTCTCGGCGCCGAGCTCGACAAGTCGACAAACACGGTCGACGCCGCGGGGAGTCTCGTGAAGAAGTACCGCCAGTACTACACCGTGCTGACGGAGCCCGACGAGGAGGCCGTTCTCCAGCACTACCTCTCGGCCGTGGCGCGCGCCTACGACCCCCACTCCGACTACCTCTCCCCCGCGACGAAGGAGGACTTCGACATGGAGATGAGCCTGACGCTCTGCGGCGTCGGCGCGGTTCTCCAGATGGACGAGGGCTCGCTCAAGATCGTCGAGATCATGCCGGGCGGGCCTGTTGACCGCGACGGGCGCATCAGGGAGGGCGACAGGATCGTCGGCGTCCGCCAGGAGGACGGCGAGATGGAAGACATAATGTGGAAGCCGATAAAGAAGTCGATCCAGAAGATCCGCGGGCAGAAGGGCACGCGCGTCACGCTCGAGATAGTTCCCCGTTCCGACGCGTCCGGCGCGACGAAGAAGCAGATCGAGCTCGTCCGCGACGAGATCAAGCTCGAGGACCAGGCGGCGACGGGCCGCGTCGAGACTGTGTCGCTCGGCGGCTTCACGAACAAGGTCGGCTACATATACCTCCCCGCGTTCTACGGCACGATGGACAAGCGTCCGCAGGATCCCGGCTTCCGCAGCTGCGCGATGGACGTGGCGAGGCTACTCGGCGATTTCAACGCAGAGGACGTGGGCGGGCTTGTCCTTGACCTGCGCGGCAACGGCGGCGGGTCGCTTCGCGAGGCCGTGCTGCTCTCGGCGCTCTTCGTTCCGGGAGGTCCCGTCGTCCAGGTCAAGGATGTGCGCACCCTCGGGAGCCTCCCGATCCCCTACGGCAACCCGGTCGCGTTCCGCCGCCCCGTCGTGGTGCTGACAGACCGCGCGAGCGCGTCGGCGTCGGAGATCGTCGCCGGGCATCTCCAGGATGTCGGCCGCGCGATCGTGCTTGGCGACGGCAGGACCCACGGCAAGGGCACGGTCCAGACCGTCCTCGGCATGGGCCCGGCCCAGTACGGGTCGATGAAGATCACTACCGCCCGCTTCTACCGCGTCGACGGACGCTCCACCCAGCTCGAGGGCGTAGAGGCGGACATACGCCTGCCGTCGCTGCTCGATTCCCTGGACATCGGCGAGGACAAGCTCCCGAACGCGCTGCCTTTCAGCCGCATACTTCCCGCCGACTACGCGCGATGCTGGAACATGTACGAGTACGTTCCGGAGCTCCGCCGTCTCGCCGAGGCGCGTCTTGCCGTGGACGAGCGCTACCAGAAGCATCTCGCCAACGTGAAGGGCATGAAGGAAATGGGCGACCGCGAGGAGGTTTCGCTCGAGCGCGAGGCGCGCAAGGCGCAGATGGCGGCCGACCGCGAGCTGAGGGAGTTCGCCGAGTCGGATGGAGAGGACGACGAGGAGGCAGAGGAGAAGGTCTCGCGCCGGCGCAGGCGCAACGAGCGCCCGAAGGACGATGTCGTCCTTGACGCGGCGTTCGACGTGATGTCCGATCTGATACGGCTCAACGACGGCGCGGAGGTTCCGCGTCCGCGCACCAACAGCGGCTGGTACAACGCGATCATGGGAGGGTTCAGGGAATGAAACCTGTCAAATTCGTAAAGATGCACGGCGCCGGAAACGACTTCGTGCTTGTGGACGACCGCAAGGGAGACATCCCCTGCGAGCACCGCCTTATCGCGGCGATGGCGACGCGCCCGGGCGGCATTGGCTGCGAGGGCGTCGTTCTTCTGCAGAAGTCTGAGACGGCCGACTTCAAGATGCGTTTCTTCAATCCCGACGGTTCCGAGGCGGATCTCTGCGGAAACGGCGCGAGGTGCGTCGCTGCGTTCGCGCTGGAGATCGGCGCTGCCGCGGGGAAGGCCATGCGCTTCGAGACGGCGGCCGGTTTCGTCGACGCGGAGATTCTCGACGACGATCTCGTGCGCATAGCGATGCCCGACCCGAAGGACCTCGGCGAAGACTTCGTCGTAGCCGGCGTTCCCCACAAGATCGTGACCGTAGACAACATCGCCAGGGCCGATGTGGAGGGCGAAGGCCGTCGAATCAGGATGAGCGACGAGTTCGCGCCCGACGGCACGAATGTCGATTTCGTCTGCTACCGTGCGCCCGACCGCGCGCTGGTGCGCACTTACGAGCGCGGCGTGGAGGCCGAGTCGTTCGCGTGCGGAACGGGTTCCGTCGCGGCGGCGGTCATAGGCGTCGCGCGGCACGGCCTCAGGTTCCCGGTGCACGTCAAGACCTCCGGCGGCTACGAGCTTATCGTCGACGGGACCCTGAAGGACGGCGTCTTTTCCAACGTCACGCTGACCGGGCCGGTGAAGCGCGTCTTCGAGGGGATGATCGACCTCGACTCCCTCGGCGTCGTTCCGGAATAGCGGGTCTCTTGAAGCAATCGGGGAATAATGGTATAATCGGGACAAAATTATGAGCTACTACCTGATGATTCTCGTAGGCGCGGTTCTCGTGAACAACTTCGTTCTGAGCCGCTTTCTTGGCTGCTGCCCGTTTCTCGGGGTGTCGAAGAAGCTCGACACGGCGCTCGGCATGTCGGGCGCGGTCGTGTTCGTCATGACCGTGGCCTCCGCCGTCACGTGGTGCCTCGACCACTGGCTGCTGCAGCCGAACGGCCTCGGCTACATCCATACGCTCGCGTTCATCCTCGTCATAGCGTCGCTCGTCCAGTTCATCGACATAGCGATGAAGCGGTTCCTCCCGCCGCTCCACGCCGCGCTCGGCATCTTCCTCCCGCTCATCACGACGAACTGCGCCGTCCTCGGCGCGGCCGAGATCAACTGCAAGCAGGGATCCGGGTTCTTCGAGTCTGTCTTCTTCTCGTTCGCGGCTGCCGTCGGCTTCGGCTTCGCGCTCGTCATCTTCTCCGGCATCCGCGAGAAGCTCGCGCACGCCGACCCACCGCGGTGCTTCCGCGGCATCGCGATAGCCCTCGTGACGGGCGGGCTCCTCAGTCTCGCGTTCATGGGCTTCTCGGGGCTCGTCAAGCTGCCGTATTGAGGAGTTAGGGGTCAGGAGTCAGGGGTCAGTTTGGAGAGAAAACTATGACAATCGCCATTGCAATTATCGCAGGTGTCGGCCTCGTCGCGGCAATCGCGCTTGCCGTCGCAGACAAGTATCTCGCCGTCCGCGAAGATCCGCGCATCGGCATGGTGACCGCCGCGCTTCCGGGCGCGAACTGCGGCGGCTGCGGCTTCCCCGGCTGCGACGGCTATGCGCGCGCGCTGGTTGCGGGCACGGCGCCGAACGGCGCATGTGCCGCGGGCGGCGACGCATGTGCCGCGGCAATCGCGAAGATCCTCGGCGTAGAGGCTACTGCGACCGAGAAGCGCGTCGCGCTCGTAAAGTGCTGCGGGACGCGCTCCGAGGCGATCCGCGTCGGCGACTACAACGGCATCTGCGACTGCAGCGTCGCGGCGATGACGGCGGGCGGCGACAAGGGCTGCACGTACGGCTGCCTCGGCTACGGAGCGTGCGCGAACGTCTGCCCGAAGGGCGCGATATCGATCCACGATGGGCTCGCGAAGGTCGACAAGCGCCTCTGCATCGGCTGCGGAAAGTGCGTGACGGTGTGCCCGAAGCACATAATAGAGCTCGTTCCCGCGTCCGCGACGATACACGTCCTCTGCGCGAACCCCGACAAGGGGCCGAACGTCCGCAAGGTCTGCGGCGTCGGCTGCATGGGCTGCCACCTCTGCGAGAAGAACTCGGGCGGCAAGGAGGCGGGCCACTTCACCTTCCAGGGCTTTCTCGCGAAGGTCAACTACGCGAATCCCCCGACTGACGAGCAGATCGTCGCGAAGTGCCCGGCGAAGTGCATGTCGGTCGACCCGCACTTCGAGACCGGCAACTGATCGTGACCTGGCGTGACACGATAGCCAGGGCCGGGGCCTATCTTCGGGACAAGTCCGTTCCAGACGCCGAGGTTGCGGCCGAGCTTCTCGCCGCGCGCCTTCTCAGGACGGGGCGCGGCACACTTGCCGCGCACCTCGAAAAGGAAGTCCCCGAGAGGTTTCTCGAGGCGATGCGCCGCGGCATGGCGCGTCTCGCGAACGGCGAGCCGGTGCAGTACGTTCTCGGCGAATGGGATTTCAGGCACCTCACGCTGAAGTGCGACCGCCGCGCCCTCATACCGCGCCCCGAGACCGAGGAGCTCGTGACCCGCGTGCTCGCGTATCTGAACGCCCGCTCCGCGAGGCAGCCGTCGTCTGCGCCTTTCGTCGTCGACGTAGGCACGGGAACGGGCGCGATAATCCTCTCGCTTGCTCAGGAGTTCAGGGGCGCGGCGGCGTTTCTCGGGACGGACGTCTCCGAGGACGCGATCGCGCTCGCGCAGGAGAACGCCGCTAAGTGCGCGCTTGCCGGCAAGGTGAAGTTCGCGGTCGCGGACGGTCTTGACGACTTCGACGAGCCGGAGTGCATCGACGTGATAGTCTCAAATCCGCCGTACATCGAGAGCGCAGTCTGCGACGCGCTCGACCCGCGCGTCCGAGACTACGAGCCGCGCCTTGCGCTCGACGGCGGCGCGACAGGGCTCGACTTCTACGACCGCTATCTCGGCGACGCGCTCAACGTGCTTAAGCCCGGCGGCGCGGTGTTCTTCGAGATAGGCGAGGGCCAGGGCGGTGCACTCGCGAAGCTGATGGCCGACTACGGCTTCGCCGACGTGAAGATCGAGAAGGACTTTGCCGGCCACGACCGCTATGCCTCGGGGGTGCTCGCGTGAACGCGCAGGACATGATCGAGGCGGCGCGGCTCGTGCGCGTCCGCGAGCTCCAGACGGCGCTGACCAAGGCCGCCGCGGAGAACCTGCGCCTGAGGACCGAGAACGACATGCTCTCTGCCCATCTCGATCTCGCGGTTCTCGCTGCGGGAGATCTCGCCGCGCTTCCGCCGGACGGGCGGCTCGTCATCATCGACGGCTGGAACATGATACTCGGCGCGAACAGGGTGGCGAGGGACCGCGCGGAGCTCGTGGCGCAGGCGAGGGCGCACATTGCGGAGCATCCGTCCGACTTCGTGTGGATAGTCCTCGACGGGCCGAAGGCCGCGTCGACGGTCGAAGGGCGCGTACGAGTGTCGTATACCGGCGGAACCGGCGCACATCGCGCCGACAAGTTCATCTGCGACTTTCTCAAGATGGCGCGCTTCCGGGGAGACCTGCGGCGCGTCGAGGTTCGCACCGACGACAAGGATTTCAAAAAGGAAGTTAAGCGCATATGCGCTTCGTGACAAATAAGGAGGACTAAGACATGAATAGTGCGAAGGTCATAAGAATAGACGACGATGCCGCGGTTGCGGCGCTCGGGGAGAAGTACGCAAAGGCGTTCGAGTTTCTGCGCAGGCCCGACCTCAAGGCTCTGCCGCTCGGCCGCCAGGAGATCGACGGCGACAATGTGTTCGCGATAGTGGCGGAGAACGACCTTAAGCCGATTGGCGAGGTTCAGCGCCCCGAGTTCCACAAGCGCTACATCGACATCCAGGCGCCGCTCACTGGCACGGAGCTTTTCGGCGTTCCCGATCTCCCCGAGGAAGTCGCGAACGGTCCTTTCGACGAGAAGGGCGACGGCGCGCTTTTCGACGCGAAGTGCCCGATGCAGCCAGTGAAGCCAGGCGAGTGCATCATCTTCGAGCCGCTAGTCGCGCATGCGCCCTGCCACACCGACGTGCCCGGCACGCGCGTCCGCAAGGTTATCGTCAAAGTCCTCCGCTGACGCGGCGCCTGCCGGCGCGAACCACGAACCACGGCGGCTTGCCGAGCGGCGTTCCGCCGCTGGAATGTCGCGTCGCCGTTTTGACTTGAAGGTCGAATGGGATATTTCGAGGCCCTCATTTGACATTCTGTTTTCCGACGACCTTCGTCAAACGTCGCCCGCCATTCCAACCTGCGGTTCTCGGCAAGCCCCGTGACACGAAAGCCGCCTAAACGGCGCACGAAAACGCCCACGCAGGCCGCTTCGCGGCTCACTTCGCCAACCCGATACTTCGCGCGGGCGCATCCCGTGGGCTTCACGAAAATGGGGAATGCACCTTTTCGTGTCATTTCGTGCCCTGCGTAGGCAGGTTTTCGTGACGCGGGCATCTGACGCGGACCGAAGGTCGAGACGACGCGGCGGCGACGGGCGAAGGTCGCCTGGTCAGAGCCGTCCCTGTTAAAGCCAACGGGACCACCGCTCGACCTTCAGGCCACGGCGTCGCCGCGGCGTCTCAAGCGGCGTTAGCCGCGCGTCAGATGCGCCGCGTTTTCGTGGTCGCGCGTCAGCGCCAAACACACATATACGCCAATATATGCGCAGTGCACAAATGCTGGCAAATTGCCATATCCTCGCAAAAATTTTTCGGTGCCCCATGACATGCGCACTGCATAAGAACCATTGCGGGCGGCGGCGAAATATGCGATAATACCGCCCAATGAAAACTGCAGTTGTAAACGGATACGAAATTTCGGCGGAGGCGGTGAATTTCGAGCTCGACCGTCTCGCCCGCTTCTACATGAGCCACGGCATGACGGCGGAGGAACTCAGACGCAACCTCCCCAAGCTCGAGGCCAAGGCGCTCGAACAGGCGATCGGCGCGAAGCTGCTTCTCGACCAGGCGCAGCGGCTCGACCTTCCCGTGACGGCGAAGGACATCGATGCCGAAGTCGCGCGAGTCGTCCAGCAGGTCGGCGGCGAGGAGAACTACAAGAAGGCGCTTGCCGCGCAGGGAATCTCGGAAGCCGATTTCCGCAAGGAGCTCGAGAAGGGCGCGCGCGTCAACATGCTCGTGGGCCAGGCGTGTGCGCATGTCGCGGACCCGACCGAGGACGAGGTGACGGCGTTTTACGAGGCGCACAAGCAAGAATACGTCGAGCCGCACCAGGTACTCTGCCAGCACATTCTCGTCAAGGGGTCAAACGACGCCGCTCTCGACAAGATCAAGGAAATACGCGAGCGCATCGTCAACGACAAGGCGGACTTCGCTGAAGAGGCGAAGAAGCACTCCGACTGCCCGTCCGGCGCACAGGGTGGCTCGCTCGGCTGGTTCGGGCGCGGCATGATGGTGCCGGAGTTTGACAAGGCCGCTTTCGAGATGAAGAAGGGCGAAGTCTCCGGCATCGTCACGACCGAGTTCGGCTACCACATCATCTACAAGGCCGACGAGCGCGGCGGCGGGCAGCAGACGATCGTCGACGTCCACGACCAGATCAAGGACCTCCTCAGGCACGAGGCGCGCGGCAAGGCGATGGACGCCTATGTAGCGGATCTCCGCGAGAAGGCGACGATCGAGTACAAGGACGTCAAGCACGAGTGCAGCTGCGGGCATGACCATGATCATGGCCACGACTGTGGCTGCGGACATCACGGGAAATAAGAAGGGGTCAGTGATCAGGGGTCAGGGGCCAGGAGTCAGTTGTCAGGAGTCAGTGTAAAGGAGATGATTATGAATAAAGTTGCAGTTGCTGTGGTGGTGTCGTTTGCGGCGGCATCGCTTTTTGCCGAAATCAAGATGGGCGCTCCGTTTACAGACGGCGCGGTCCTGCAGCGCGGGATGAAGGTGCCAGTGTGGGGCAAGGTTACGCCCGCGCAGAGCAAGGTCCTGCGCAAAGTCAGGGTCGAGTTCGCGGGACAGGAGAAGACCGCCGTCGTCGGCAAGGGCGGCGAGTGGAAGGTCGAGCTTGATCCGATGGAGGCGTCGAAGGAAAGCCGCACGATGACCGTGAGCAGGGTTTCGCCGGGCTTCTTCTTCGATTCTGTCGCAGAGTCGGTCGAGATCAAGGACATCCTCGTCGGCGAGGTGTGGTTCGCGTCAGGACAGAGCAACATGGAGTGTCCGATCTGGGGCGGCGGTACGCGCTACCGCGACATGAAGGGCGGGCTTATGACGACAATGACGTATCTTCCGAACGTCCGCTACGTGAAGAGTCCGCACAAGTGGTCCGTGGAGCCAGTGGAACTCGCGGCGAAATGGTGCAAGTTCACTCCGGAGAGTCTTCAGCTTTTCCACCGCGAGGACGGAAAGCGCGGCACGGAACTTTCCGCGGTCGCGTTCTACTACGCGCGCGAACTCTATCTCGCGCTCGACGTTCCGATCGGCATACTCGACGCGAGCTGGGGTGGAACGAACATCGACGCGTGGACCCCGAGGAGCGGATACGACGGATGCGACGAGTCCATAAAGGCCACGGAGGAGTATCCGGTCAAGGCCGACTGGAAGGCCGAGACTGACAAGAAGGGGCCGATTGGCGGGGCTCACCAGCAGCCGACCGTCCTCTACAACGGGATGGTTGCCTCCTTTGCGCCGATGGCGATGCGCGGCTTCATCTGGTACCAGGGCTGCCACAACAGCGGCGAGTCGCAGCTTTACTGCGCGAAGCTTCACGCGCTTTACAACGGCTGGAGCCGCGACTTCGAAAACCCCGACCTCAAGCTCTACCTCGTCCAGCTCGCCCCCTATAACCAGAACTGGCTCGGCATCTGCATGGCGCAGAACAAGTTCTGCGCGGAGGAGAAGAACGCGGCGCTCGCCGTTACGGCGGACGTCGGCAACTTCGACGACATCCACCCGAACGACAAGGAGATTGTCTCGAAGAGGCTCGCCGTCCACGCGCTCAAGCGCGACTACGGCCTTGCGATTCCCGAGGACGACTCGCCCGTCGTGAAGTCAGTGTCGTTCAAGGACGGCAAGGCGACGCTTGCGTTCGACAACGTGAAGGACTGGTACGTCTACGCGCCGGACTACTCGCGCAATCCAGCGTTCGAGCTTGCGGGCGCGGACGACAAGTGGCAGCCTGCGAAGGTCGTCAACTACAGGAAGGGCAAGGACAGGGACGGCAAGGAGACCGACACGGACTACATAGACACGCCCGAGATCGTCCTCTCCAGCGAGGCCGTCCCAGAGCCGGTGAAGGTCCGCTACATGGGCCAGCCCAAGACCTCCGGCACGCTCTACAACGAAGCGTCGCTCCCGCTCGGCCCCTTCGAAACGAAGTAATTCATGGAAATCACCTCGCCATCCAACCCGAAGCTCAAGTACGTCGTGAAGCTGCGCAGCTGCTCGACGCGCGAGGAGTCTGGCGAGATGATCGTCGAGGGCTATCGCGAGTGCCGCCGCGCGCTCGACAGCGGCTACCGCCCGCACGCGATCTTCCACTGCCCTGAGTTATATCTCAAGAACGAGAACGAGCCGACGCTGGTCGAGGATTGCGCGCGGCTCGGCGCAGAGGTCTACACCTGCTCCAAGACGTGCTTCTCGAAGATCGCCTACAAGGAGCGTCCCGACGGGCTGCTCATGGTCGGCCCCCACGTCTCCATCAAGCTCGCCGACCTGAAGCTCCCCGAGAACGCGCTCGTGATAGTCACCGAGGCGATCGAGAAGCCGGGCAACCTCGGGACGATTCTCCGTTCCGCCGACGCAGCGAAAGTCGCTGCGGTGATAGTGTGCGACAGGACGACCGACATCCACAACCCGAACGTCGTCCGCGCATCGACGGGAACGATGTTCACCGTGCCGATCGTCGAGGCGACTTCCGACGAGGCGCTTGCGTTCCTCAAGGAGCGCGGCTTCAAGATCCTCGCCGCGACGCCGCATGCCGAGAAGCTCCATTTCGAAGTCGACTTGACCGGCAATGTCGCGATTGCGCTTGGCGCGGAGCAGTATGGGCTCACGGCGAAGTGGATGGACGGCGCGGAACTCAGGGTCAGGATTCCGATGCTCGGCCTCGCCGACTCTCTCAACGTCTCCGCGGCGGCGACGATCCTCGTCTACGAGGCGGTTCGCCAGCGCATCGCCGCCGGCATCGACAAGGTTCCCGAGTTTATTCCCTGGCATGGAGAGGGGAAGCACGATCATTAGGAGTTTGAAGTTTAAAGTTTAAAGTTTAAAGTTGGGTGTTGAGAGTTTAGAGTTATGAGATTTGCGAATCCAGCGTTTTTGATCTTCGCTTTGCTCGTTCCGATCGCAGGGCTGTGGTGGTCGTTCCTGAAGGCGCGGCGGGAGAAGGCGCTCGCGCGGCTTACGCTGAATGTGCCGAAATCCTCGGTCTCCGGGCTTCAGACCGCATGCATCGTCACAGGGCTTTTCCTCGCGCTCTTCGCCGCGTCGCGGCCGCAGTGGGGCAAGTCGATGGAGAAGACGGTGACGCGCGCGCGCAACGTCGTCATCGCGATAGACGTATCGCGCTCGATGCTTGCCGAGGACGTGAGGCCCAACCGCCTCGAGCGCGCCAAGGCCGATGTCGCCGACCTGATCGATTCCCTCGCCGGCGATAGATGCGCGCTCGTCGCGTTTCGCCGCACCGGTGTCGTCGTGTGTCCGCTCACGACCGACCACGGGTATCTCAGGAGCGCCCTTGAGCGCATGAGCCCCGAGTCCGCGCCGCGCGGCGAGACCGACCTCGGCAGCGCCATCCGCGCCGCGCTTGGCGCGCTCGATCCCGCGGCAGACGACCACAACGCGATCATCCTGATTTCCGACGGCGGCGATCTCCGCGGCGAGGCGCTCAAGAACGCCGAGGCGGCGAAAAAGCGCGGCATACCGATCTTCACCGTGGGCATAGGCGACCCGAAGCGCGGCGCGACGATTCCGGCCGAGGACGGGCGCGGCGTTCAGAAGTTCGACGGCAAGCCGGTTACGGTGAAGCTCGAGGAGTCGGCGCTCAAGGCGATAGCCGAGGCGTCGAGGGGGCTGTACGTTCCGCTCGCGACGGCCGGCACTGCGGAGACGACGCTTGGCGCGATATACCGCCGCCGCCTTCGCCAGATCGCGCTGATGGAGCAGAACGAGGAGGAGTCTCGGCTTGGCGAGCGCTACCAGATCTTCCTCGTTCCCGGGCTTGTCCTTCTCATCGTCGGCGCCGCGCTTTCCAAGGGCCGCTTCGCCAAGCGCAAGTGAAAATTTGGTATAATAGAAGGAAATTTCACGGAGAGGAATGATGGAAGAGAAAATCAAGGCAAAGCTTGACGAGCTGCGCGTCGGCCTGCAGGCCGACGGCGGTGACCTCGAACTCGTCAAGATCGACGGCAAGGTAGTGTACCTCAAACTCGTCGGGCACTGCGGCAGCTGCCCGTTCGCCATGATGACCCTCAAGCAGGGCATTGAGGCGGGGCTGCAGGAAATCGACCCCGAAATCACGGTCGAACGCGTCGAGGGCTGACGATGAAGACGGTCAATGTTTCGCTCGTCGGCGTCGGCGGCCAGGGAATCATCCTCACGGCCGACATTCTCGCAAAGACCGCGGCGCTTGCGGGAATGGACGTCAAGAAGTCCGAAATCCACGGCATGGCCCAGCGCGGCGGCTCGGTGACGAGCCAGGTTCGCTTCGGCTCGTCCGTCGCCTCGCCGATCATCCAGGAGGGAACGGCCGACATCCTCGTCTCGTTCGACAAGGTCGAGGCGCTGAGGAACGCCGGGATCCTCGCGAAGGACGGCACGGCCGTGGTGAACGATCTCTATCTCGTCCCCGTCACCGTCTCGTCTGGCCAGCAGAAGAGCCCCGACGATCTCGACGGCAAGGTGAAGAAGGCGTTCAAGAAACTCGTCCTCGTCGATGCGATGAAGATCGCGACCGAGGGCGCTGGCAACGCGCGCACGATGAACATGGTGCTCGCGGGCGCTCTCTCGGCGCTCTGCCCGTTCAAGGAGGAGCTCTGGCTCAAGGCGATGGCGGAGATGCTCTCCGGCCCGAAGGCCAAGCTGCTCGACGTCAACAAGAAGGCGTTCGCACTCGGCCGCGCCGCAGTGGAGGTTTGACATGTCGATGTGGAACCGCGAGAAAGAAACGCTGTCGCGCGACGAGTACGCGAAAGTTCAGCTCGAAGGCCTGAAGAAGTCCCTGAACCGCGTGTGGGGCAACGACTTCTACCGCGAGCGGCTCAAGAAGGGCGGCGTTGCGTCGCCTGAAGACGTCAAGTCGCTCGACGACCTTGCGAAGATGCCGTTCTTCACGAAGGAGGACTTCCGCGAGGCGTATCCGCTCAAGATGAACTGCGTCGACAGGAAGGACCTCCTCGAGTTCCACATGTCCTCCGGCTCGACCGGCACGCCTGTCGTCATGGCGTACACGAAGAACGACCTTCTCCAGTGGGCCGAATGCATGGCGCGCTGCTACGCGATGGCGGGGCTCGAGAAGGGCGATGCATTCCAGATCATCCCGACGTTCGGCCTCTTCAACGGCGGCTTCGGCTTCTACCACGGTGCGCGCAAGGCGGGGCTCTTCACGGTTCCCGCGTCTTCCGGCAACACCGAGCGGCAGATCCGCCTCATGAAGGACTTCAAGTCGAAGGGCTTCGCGTCCGTCGTCTCGTACGTTCCGCGCCTCATCGAGAAGCTTGACGAGTGCCCGGAGGGCGAACGCGACCTCCCGTACCTCAAGGTCGGCATCTTCGGCTCGGAGACGTTCTCCGACGAGACGAGGAGGCGCATCGAATCGCGCCTCGGCATCGAGTGCTTCGACATCTACGGCATGACCGAGACCGGCGGCGTGGGCACGACCGGCCAGGACTGCAAGTGCCACTGCGGACTTCACGTCTTCGAAGACCAGTACATCACCGAGGTCATCGACCCCGTTACGGGCGCGCTTGTTCCCGACGGCGAGTATGGCGAGCTCGTCTTCACGTCGCTGACGCGCGAGGCGATGCCGATCATCCGCTACAGGACGCACGACATCAGCCGCATCGTGAGCCGCGAGAAGTGCGCGTGCGGCAGGACGTCGCTCAGGATCGACCGCATTACTGGCCGCACGGACGACATGCTCATCGTCAAGGGCGTCAACTTCTATCCGCGCCAGGTCGAGCAGGCGCTCAAGGAGATCCCCGGCGTAGCCGACGAGTTCCAGATCATCCTCGAGGAGCGCCACGGCATGACCGAGGTCACGATCAACGTCGAGGCCGCCGAAGGCGTGACGGGACACACCGTCGCGAAGCACCTCCGCGAGCGCCTCGGCTTTCTCCCGAAGGGCGACGTGTTCCCGATCGGCTCTCTCCCGCGCACGGAGGGCAAGGCAAAGCGAGTCATCAAGAAGGTAGTCGAATGAATCTCATCGCGTCATTTCAGGTCGACCACACGAAGATCGTCCCGGGAATCTACGAATCCCGCGTGGACGAGATCGGCGGCGACTATGCGACGACGTTCGACATAAGGATGAAGGTCCCGAACAGGGAGCCCGCGATCCATCCGAACGCGATGCACACGATCGAGCACGTGGTCGCGACCTTCCTGAGAAGCGACGCGGAGTGGAAGGACAGGATCGTCTACTGGGGGCCGATGGGGTGCCTGACGGGGTGCTACCTGATCGTCAAGGGGCGGCCTAAGCCGCAGGAGATCCAGCCGCTTCTCCTGCGCGCGTTCGAGCACCTGGCGGGCTACGAGGGCGAAGTGCCCGGCGCGACGCCGGTGAACTGCGGCAACTACCTTCTGCACGACCTTCCGATGGCTAAGTGGGAGGCGGCGCGGTATGCGGAGATTTTGAAGACGAGCGCCCGCTATGAGTACGAGATGACGAAGCGCATCGAGACGGCGGGCGGCGTTTTCTACGATTCATGATTTTCCGGACGATTAGCTCAGTTGGTTAGAGCAGGACCTTTACACGGTCAAGGTCGGGGGTTCGAGTCCCTCATCGCCCACCACTTTTCCACGGAGGATCAATGGACATAGAGCGGGAGTTTGCGGAGCTGGCGAAGGTCAAGCCGCTTGAGATAAAGACGAGCCGCGAGCTGACCGTCGCCGTGATGGGCGCTGGTTCGCGCGGCAACGAGTATCCCGCCTACGGAAAGCTGTTCCCCGGCACGATGAGGGTTGTCGCGGTTGCGGACATCGACGCTTCGCGCCGCAACGCGATGGGCGAGAGCTGGGGCATACCGCGGGAGCGTCGGTTCGGCGACTACCGCGAGATGCTTGAGGCGGGGCGGAACGGGAAGCTTGCGGACATCATGCTGATCTCCCTCCCCGACGACCTGCACTACGAGCCGGCGATGGAGGCGATGCGCCAGGGCTACGACGTGCTGCTCGAAAAGCCGATGGCGCAGACAGAGCGCGAATGCCTCGACCTGCTCGCGCGCCAGCGGGAGACCGGCGTCATGGTCGCGGTCGGGCACGTGCTGCGCTACTCGCCCTACTTCTGCGCGCTCAAGAAGGCGCTGGACGCAGGGCTCGTGGGCGAAGTCGTCAGCATACAGCACCAGGAGCCGGTCATGTACGCGCACATGGCGCACTCCTTCGTGCGCGGCAACTGGCACGACGGCAAGGCCACGACTCCGATGATCGTCGCCAAGTGCTGCCACGACATGGACATACTCAAGTGGCTCGTCGGGAGGCGCTGCGTGCGCGTGAACGCGGAGGGCGGGATTGCGCTTTTCCGCGCGGACAAGGCGCCCGCCGGCGCGGCGATGCGCTGCACGGACGGTTGCCCGCACGAGAGGACATGCCCCTATTCCGCGATAGACATATACGACAGGAAGCGCTTCTTTCTCTATGTTTTCGACTTGAACAAGAACTGTCCTTCTGAGGCGATTCTCGAGAAGCTGCGCACGACCGACTACGGGCGCTGCGTCTACCACATGGACAACGACCAGCCCGACCACATCGTGGCGACGCTACTCTTCGAGGGCGGGGTGACGGCCAGCTTCACCATGGACGCGTTCACGCCGTGGGGCGGGCGACGCACGCGCGTAATGGGCACGATGGGGTACATAGAGGGCGACGGCAAGACGTTTGCCCTGCACCGCTTCGACACCGGCAAGTCGTACCCGTGGTCGTTTACTCCGCCGGAAGGTGGGCGGTACAGGGAGAGCGGCCACGCAGGCGGCGACCTTGCGCTCATACGCGACTTCCTTCAGGCCGTGGACACGCGCGACTTCTCTCTTCTCTCGTCCAGCCTCGAGGCCAGCGTCGAAAGCCACATAATGGGCTTCGCCTGCGAAAAGAGCCGAAAAAGCGGGGTTTCGTGGGGTCTGTCCCCGGCGGAGTCCAGCCCATCACCCTGACGTAGGGCGCTACGCGCGGCCACGAACGCCGGCCGCGTCGAGGCGGGTTGCTGCGCAACCTTGATGCGCGGCGTCGCCCTGGAGCTTGAGCATGCGTCTCGCCCCGTGCGCCGCAGCGCATCGCGACTTTTGTCGCCGCCTCTCGCGCCGGACACGAAAGCTCGCCTACGCGAGACACGAAAGGACACGAAAAGAGCAGCGCCAATACTACTTGCGCGGAAAGGGATCGGTGGAGCTCGGGAGGGGGTGTCGCGGTGCGGGAGAAGGAGGGTCGCCGCCAGATTCCCGCTCTTAGTTTCTCGATTTCTGCCCCCCCTGGCGATAATTCCCGTTCGGTAAATTTCTATTATGGTCACGCCCAGACGATCGCAAAATATCCCTATCGGTAAATATACCCTTGAAATCAGAGGTGAAACTTTGGTAAAATACCGCTCGGTAAATTAAGGAGGGGTTTATGACGGCAAAGGAACTTGGAACGATTATCCAGAAAACGCGCAAGGCGCAGGGAATGACACAGCCGCAGTTGGCAATGGCGTGCGGCACGGGTATTCGCTTCATAGTTGACCTTGAGGCGGGCAAGGAGACTTGTCAGCTAGGCAAGGCGCTTCTTGTAGCGCAGATGCTTGGATTGAATATCGAGGTCGCGGGGCAACAGTAATCTGGGTGCAGACGTATGGAAGAAACACAAATCAAGCGTAGCCTCGACATATTCTGGAATGGCAGGATCGTTGGACGCTACGATCTTGTTTCGACTGTATTCTGGCCGGCGCTTGCATCCGCTCCTGCCATGAAAATCGGCGGCAGCGACTCGATCAATTCGATACTGTCGGGCCCACAGACCAGCGCGGCGCTTGCCATGCCGCAGGAATGCGAATGCGTACTTGCGATAGTCAGGGAGCGGGCCGAAAGGTTGAAAACATATTTGAAGTGATATACAGGCGATGCCCTCGGCCTTTGGCTACCCCCAAAAGCGGACGCTTTTTCGGCGGATATGCTCGACCGCACACCGGCCCCCTTGTAACACTCGGAAGGCCGCGGGTGGGGGTGGCGAGGTGCGGGAGAAGGAGGGTCGCGGCCAGATTCCCGCTCTTGGTTCCGCGATTCACGATTTCTGCTTTCCGGACCCCAAAATGCGGTTTGAGCCAATAAAATCAGTAGTTTCGCGGGGTCTGTCCCCAATGGAGGCGGGGTAGGGGCGAAAACGTGGCCTCAAATTAGTGGGTGACACCGATGGCAAATGTATGGTAATATACTTTCGTTTTGAAATACAGGAGGAGTTTATGACAACCACTTTAAGAATAGATGACGGCCTGAAACGCGACTGCGACGCCATTTTTGACGATTTGGGTCTTAGTATGGCTGGCGCGGTAACCATATTCCTTAAGCAGGTGGTTAAACAGCGCGGCATTCCTTTTGTCATCACATGCGACAGGCAGACATCCGTCGGGCATTTAGAAAATACCGCTGTCATGCTGGCGGAACGTAGTCGCATGGCTCGGCGTTATGCGGCTGAAATGCGCAACGCGAACGAGCGTGAGTGGACAATGGACGAGATCAACGCAGAAATCAAAGCCGCCCGCAGAGAGCGCAAGGCGAGGATCAACGGATGATTTACGCCGTCATTGACACGAATGTAATCATCGTGCGCAGCTGAAACTTGATCCAGCAAAATGCGACTATATCCTCTCGCTCATACGAGATCAGGCAGAGCCAATGCATCCCGTCCATACCGATGCCTCAATGCCCGATGAGGATGATCGAGTCTTCTTTGAGGTCGCGCTCGCAGGACAAGACGTATTCGATTCGCGTCTTGTTACCGGCAACATCAAAGACTACCCAAAGGCGGATTTCGTCGTTTCGCCATCCGAGTTTTGTATTCAATTTGATCTATGAATGGGTCTCCCGCATTGCGGTGACATATATGTATGTGAGGCGCTGCGCGGGGGCGCGGGAGGGGGTGGCGCGGTGCGGGCGAAGGAGGGTTGCGGCACTAATCCCGTTTTGTGCTGGGCTGGTTCGCCTGACTGTCTCCAAACAGAAGGGGTGGAAAATGGTATAATAACGGCAGAAGGCGTTTCAGCAGATGTTGATGATCGGCAAAGTTATATCCGGCGGGCAGACCGGGGCGGACAGAGGCGCGTCGCACGATTTATAGAAGATCAAGTCGAGGGGAGCGACTCCAAATGACGAAGATTGTGAGAGCCGTGGTCATGATTGTCACCCTCTGTGTGGGGGCGGAGGCTTTTGCCATGCAGATTTTCGTCAAGACCCAGACAGGCAAGACCATCACATTGGAGGTCGAGCCAGGCGACTCCATCGATAACGTCAAGGCGAAGATCCAGGACAAGGAAGGATATCCGCCCAGCGCACAAAGGCTGATCTTCGCGGGAAAGGTTCTTGAAGACGGACATACACTTGCGGACTACAACATCCAGAAGGAGTCGACACTTCATCTCATCCTGACGTATGGGAACGGCGAACCGGCCACGAGTTTCGCCTCCGTAGAACTGACGGGGATAGAGGTAGACGCTGACGGCGGCGTTGCGCTGTCCTTAGACACCGTACTCTCGGCGGGAAGCGCGGACACACTTCTTGTCGATTACAATAACACGATCCATGTTGCCACGGATACTACGGTCGAGGGACTTGCTTCAATTGAATCCTTTGATGCCTGTATAGGCCAGCACCTCGCCGTGGCGACAAACGCCGTCGCGTCTGCTTCCGGCACAGCATCGCAAAGCGTCTCCGTAACGCTTTACCTCCCAGCCTCCTTCGGAGACGCCTGGTTCTACAAAGTGTTCGCGCTTGAAGAACTGCCAGCCAAGGAATGACAACAAAGGAAAGTTGTGATGATGGATTTGTCGAGAAATGCGGCGATGTTCTACGGATGCGAGCATTCGGACTTGAAGCCGACGAACGGCGAGTTTGCGTTCGTCGGGTCGCTCGGCGGTCTGTACCGGCTGCTGCTCACGGCTTCAGGAGAAATGGAGCGAGTCCAATCCGACCTGCGGGCAATGCTCCATTACGTCGTTTCTCGTGCAGGACATCTTCGGCGGCGAGGTGTACGGCGTTCCGAACGGCGACGGCAGCTTCCATTGCTTCAACAAAGTGGGCGATGCCGTGTTCGACCTAACAAGCGAGCAGTTCGACCATCAAATTGAATACACGCTGGACTTTCCCCAGAAACGCGAGATACACTT
>ONVK01000047.1 GCA_900321255.1 uncultured Lentisphaerota bacterium
CGATCATGTTCCATCCCGAGATGTGCAGGGGCGGATATCGCGAGACGACATCGGGATATGTCGACATCGGGACGAACGGCGTAAAGATCGCCGCAGTCGTTCGCGGACCTGAACACGGCAAGAAGGCGATTCTGCGCTGCCACGGCAACGCGGAGAACATGGTGCAGACGCTGTGGGCCGTCGGGGAGCTTTGCGCCGACGGCTACACGGTCGCGGCGGTTGACTATCCCGGCTACGGACTCTCGGATGGAAGCCCAAACGAGAAGGGCTGCTACAGAAACGTCCACCGTCTCTACGACTGGCTTGTCGAGGCGCGCGGGTTCAGGCCCGAAGACATCGTCGTCGACGGCTTTTCCGTAGGAACCGGTCCAGCCGTCGAGCTTGTGGCGACCAAACCCGTGGGCGGGCTGATCCTTGAGGCGCCGTTCCTCTCCGCTCCGCGCGTGGTGACGAAGGTTCGCATTCTGCCGATTGATCCTTTCCCGAACCTGAAGCGCATCGGCGACGTGAAGTGTCCGGTGCTGTTCTTCCACGGAACGGAAGACCGCGTCATTCCCTATTCGCACGGCAGGGCGCTCTTCGAGCTTGCCCGTGAGCCAAAGAGGTTCATCACGATCGAAGGCGGAGACCACAACGACTTCCCCTCCGTGATGGGCGTCGACGAATATCTGAGGGAAATCAGGAACTTCGCCGATTCGTGCGGAGGCAAGGAGGGGCGTGATGAAGTTTTTAGACAGGGTGGACAAGATTAAGAAGGAGAAGGTTATGAAAAGAGGAATTGTGGCTGTAGCTGTGGCTGTCGGGCTGATGGTGTTCGGCGGTTGCGCGTCGATGGTCTATTTCAGCAGCGAGGGTCATGTCCCGGATGAAGCGCCGTCGGTTTCGGCTGTGTCCATAGATGACTCGATAATGTCGGTGGATCAGCCTTGCTTTGCTGCGACAAGCATGGACTTTACCGGGCTTGGCTATTTAGGGGAGAAAGGCGGGCCTTTGGCATTGCTGTTGTGGAGTCCGTTTTTTGTCGTTGATATCCCGATCTCGCTTTGTACCGATATAGTTACCATGCCATGGCAGATATCGCGCTACAGGCACATTCATGGCATGGACGACTCTGAGGCGAGAAGCGCAATGGTCCCGGAACTCCTGCGAGGGCTTAAGGACTCGCAAAGCGAGAGCGGCTATTTCTACCAGGACAGCGATAATAAACTTGCGAGTACGGCTCTGGCATCTCTTGCGTTTCTCGCTCATGGCGACATGACTTATACGAAAGGTGAGTTTGGCGAGACATGCAAAAAGGCCGTCGACTACATTGTTTCCTGCACCGAAACAACTGGCGAGACGATTCGGTTCAAGGGTGAAGAGATGAGCCCTCAGGCGTTTTTCATCGCTGCCGACGCCATTGTCACGGCGTACGGCTTGACGCATGACCCAAAGCTGCGCGACCTTGCCGAGAAGAGCGTCGCAAGGACGATAAATGAAGTCTCTGACATGGAGGCGGCATCAGTTGTCGCGGCGAAATTCGACAAGGCTATTGCCGCGGCGAAGCTGCGCTGGGCGGTCGTGACGCTTCAATCCGCAAAGGATGCTGGATTGGCAGCCGCCGATTTGGATTCCATGCTTGCGGACGCGAAGTGCGTGCTGGCAGGCTGTGGAGAAAGCGACAACGGGTATTACGATGTCTGGAAACTGTATAGAAGGGTGTGGATTGAAGGGCCGACCGGGGATGAGGATTACAAAGAATGGGCTGCTCTCTTGAAGGAAAAGAAGGCGGCTCTGCGAAAGAGCATGTGCGTAGTAGGAGCGGTGAAGGACAGTGAAGGAAAGTGGCGCTGGAAAAGCAGGACGCGCCCTTGCAGTGGGGGAATCTGGGCGAGCGGACTTGGCAACGTCTCCGACACCGCACTTGCCATTCTTCAGGTTACATGGCCGGTATCGCACAAGCTTCCGCCGGAGAACGGTTATAAGGATGACGCCAAGAAAGGCGAAGCACCGCCTGTCGAAGTAGAGATTTAAAAGGAGAATCAGCTATGGATAAAGCCTTTGCAAGAAGTGTAAACAAGGAGAAAACAGCCATGAGGAAAATGATAATCACCGCTGTCGGCGCTGTTGCGCTGATCGGAAGCGCGAGGGCGGAGCATGTGAACCTGTGGCCGCTGTACTACAGCGACGGCAGCTCGGCAAGCATCGCCTGGCCGCTCATAAGCTACACGGACAGCACCGACTGGCGCGTCGGCACAATCTACAGGGAACATTCCGAATGGGGCGTCTTCCCGTTCTACATGGATTTCGGCAGCTCTGTCGTCCTGACGCCGTTCGTCGTCGCGAAGGACTGGAGCGGCGGGGCGATACTTCCGCTGGCGTACGCCGACTTCAAGGGTGACGATACGTTCTGGACCGTCTTCCCCGCCGTCTATTCCCATTGCTGGGAAGGCGGAGAGAACAGCACGTTCTGGGCCGCGGCGGGGCTTGGCGGACGCAAGGTGCGCGGCGGAGAGACCGAGTCGCACTGGCTCGCTCCGCTCTGGTGGCGCTGGCCGAAGGAGCGGCGTTGCGTATTTGCCGCGGGACTTGCCGGATGGGACCACCTGCGCGACGACGAGAAGTGCGACTGGCTCCTTCCGTTCTACTGGAGGAACCAGGACATCTTCTGGTCGATCCCGTGGGCATGCGGATACGACGCGGACGGAAAGATCACTGGCTGGTTCTCGCTTCCGCTCCTGTCGTGGTGCAGGGGCGACGAGGTTCACATCACGCCAATCGCCGGAAAGACGGAACACTCCAACTGGCTTGCGCCCGTCTATTATTGGAACGACGAGGGCACCTTCTGCACGCTCTTCGGCGGAAAGACGAAGGAGGCGTCGTGGATCCTCCCGCTCTACTACAAGGACAAGGACGCATTCGTGTCGCTTCCGATCTACTACAGGAACAGCGAAGACTTCTTCACAATCCCATATGCGCGCAAGAACCACACCGAATTCTACCTGTGCGGACTCGCCGGGCGCAGCCGCAGGCCGGAGGCGACGAACGACTGGGTGATGCCGTTCTGGTACCGTGACGACAGCAGTTTCTGCTCGATACCTTACGGATGCATCTGTGAGGGCGAAACGACGCTGAACTGGTGGGGGCTGCCGCTGTTCCAGACGAGATCGGGCGCTTGCCACGGCTTTGGAATCCAACCGGTTGTCGAATATAAACGCGACCGGAAGCTTGACGTGCTCGAGAAAGCGATGGACGCCAACCGGCTGACGGAGGAACTAATATCCGAACTGCCATGGAATTCGATACGTGGCGAACAAGCCGAGGAATCGCTTGAGTGGCTGTTGGGGCTGGCGGGCAGCGAGCATTCGATTCGGGTGGGCAAGTCGTCGGGGGCAAAGGGGAGGCAAATGACAGGCGGAGACAAGGAAAGCGAGCTTGTTGTTTTCAACGAGCGTCATGGATTCGGCAATATCCTTCTGCTCAAGAGTCGCTGCTGGAAATCCGTCAAATTCGATTCGGAAACGGGAACGCGCGAAGGAGTTTCAGAGAGCGGCTCGTCGCATTTTCTCGGCTTTGTCTGGAACTCTAACTGGAGGAAAGAGAACGGGGCGGTTGTTTCGTCCGAGTCGAGCATCCTGTGGCGCGTGTGGCGCTCGAAGCTGGAGGACGGACATTCCACGCTCGACATTTTCCCGTGGTTCAGCCGCGAACGCGACCAGAACGGCAAGACGACGACCTCGTTCCTCTGGGGGTTCTTCCGCTACGAGAACGACCCGGCGAAAGGCTCAAGCCTCGATCTTCTTTTCATCCCGGTGTGGAGATGATGGAGTAGTAAATGGTATAATTGCGGAGAGGGTTTTTAGACAGGATTAACATGATTGACAGGATTAAGAAGGGACAAGCGAATGAAGAAGAGAATGGTGTTCCCGACGAAAATCTGGATTGAGGTCCTTGATTGTCTAAGGTGGATTGTCGGCGTTGCTCTGACGATAATGCTTCTGTTTGCCTGGGTTTTAAGGGACGGACTGGGGCCGGATTCTCGGAGTTCAACCGGTTTTACGGCAGTCGTCAAGATGTTTTCCTTTCTTGGAGGCTGGGTATTTGTCCTTGCGCTTTTGTTTGTTGCTCTTTCTGTTGTAATCTGCCGATTGCATCGCCGAAAGGGAGATGCAAACGGAGCCTTGGATGCAATGGCAACGACGACGCTTGCGCGCGGAGTGGTACAAACACTTGAACTTTTACTTTTGCTTGGTCTGATTGGCGTGGCAGTCCTTGCAGGCGTGTGGAAAAAGCAACGATACTCGGCTGAATCTATAGAACATGTTAACTACATGGACGCCGTGTTGGAGCAGGTGATTCCGTCGCTGTCGTTCGCTCCGCCTGCCACTTTCGGTGACGCGGTTGAGTATTTCGACAAATGCGTGTTCAACTGTCTTTGCCCGAAAGGACATGACGACAAGGGGAGAATAAGGGTCATCGCCAATATAGACGAAGAGCTGATGAAAAAGCCGATGCATCAGATGCGCGCGACAGACATCAAGACGCGAGATGCCCTGCGCCTGGTCTGCGAGGACAATGGCTGCGGATGGGATGTCGATCCCTGGGCGCGAACCATTACCATATACGAGATACAGGGATGCATGTTGCCGGTCGAACGCACTGTTGAGCCATCTGGCCGTTAGAACGAGATGTTTTTGTAAATCCTGTCCGATGCAAAACCGAAAGGAACGGAAACAATGAAGAAGATTGCGAGATTCGTATTCGAGACGGCATACGGACCGTTTGTCGCGTGGTGCTGCACTGCGCTGTTGCTGTTCGCGGCGTATGCAATATCGCCGCCGCTCGGCAGGTTCGGGACCGCGATGGTCAATATGATGTTCGTCGTGCAGGTATTGGCAGCGATAGCATGGCTGATCGCATTGTTCATTTCACTTAACGAGCGTGAGTGGTTGCGGGCACTTGGGCAATTCCTCCTCGGCATAGCAGGCCTGTTTCTGTTCGGCTTGGGGTTGGCCTTTGCTTTTGTGGCGCATGGAGTCGTAGCCCATGCGACGTCAAGTGGCTATGCGGAGGTTAGGAGCGCAAACGTGACGAACGAGACCGCGGTGCTTGAGTTTGCGGTTGAGTATCGTCCGGCGCATCCGTTCCTCGCGGAATACGACAAGACCATCGTGTTCAAGTCCGGCAAGCGCATTGGCGTCTGGATGGACACGGGCGGAGCGGGGCCGTTCGCGGTCTATCGTCTTCCGACAGGGGAATACTATCTCGTGGACGGGCTGAAACATGACTTCATCCGCAACGACTACCGCGTCAACATAACGAATGAAACAGTGGAGATGATGTGCGATAAAACATGGGTGAATATCCCTGAAGGTACAATCAAGGTCGTCGGAGGGGGAAATGACTCGATTTCGGTCGAGACGGCGGACGGCGAAAAGAGGGCCGACGGCAGGATGCCAGTTGGGGATTCGCTGAAAGGCCGCAGCTATCTTGGGCTTCTCTACCCGAGCGGAAGGTTTGATCCTGGCGAGGGTGATCCATTTGCGGACATCATCGAGCCAAAGTGGAAAATAGTCAAACTGGCTGGCGGCGAAGTTCCATTCTCGCTTGAATGCAAGCGCTGGAAAGGTTCTCATTGCTACCGCCTGGCGTTTGCGTCGGGTGCGCGAATCGCGCTTGGTTCCGAAAACTGCATAGGGGAGGCCGGCTATTCGCTTTATGTGCTTGAAGATAGGCGCTACCATTTGTTCAATGCGGGGCAGAAGGACGTCTCGTGGCGCAACGAATGGCGCATCGACGCTACGGGCGAATCTGTAGAAGTCATGTTCAAGGATCATTGGGGCAAGTATGGGGATTTGTGGGTGAAGATACCGCCTGGCGCAACCTCTGGTAGTGGCGGCTTTAGCATCGGCGGAGGGGAGAACGGCAAACCGCTCAGCGTTTCAATCGATGTCGACACGGAAGGAGGAAAGGTTACGGGACATGATTTTACGCCTGTCGGCGAAACGCTTGCGAATGAAAAATTCATCGGGACGTTCCATCCGCCGGATGACGAGCCGCGTTCAAAAAGTCGTAAGCGCGAAAGGAAATGACGAAATGAATACGCTAAAGAGATTTGCGCGGGATGTCGCGAGGAGTTTTTTAGACAGGATTAACAAGATTGACAGGATTATGGGGAGAGACATTCTTAATCTTGTCAATCCTGTAAATCCTGTCTAAGACAAAACCTGAAAAACCAGAACTGAATTTGAACAAAGGAGTGAAATGACAATGGCAGTTTTAGCGGCGACGGTGTGGTTCATTCCCGGGTGGCTCCGCACGGCGGAGCCGCATGAGGGGATTATGGAGTGCGTCTCGAATGCGTTTCCTGAGGCGAGCGTCGAGTTCAAGTCCTGGGACGGCGACAACGTCGTATGGCCGCTCTCGGTCGATTCGGCGGACAAGGAGTCGTGGCGCTTTGCGTTCGAGATCGCGATGATGCCGCCCGAGGCGCGGACAAACCTGACGCTCGTCGGTCATTCGCTCGGCGGACGCATTATCGCGCGCATCCTCGCGCGCCTCGAAGAGCACGGAATGAAGGTGCGGCAGGCGATCCTTATGGGCGCGGCGATTCCGGCGAACGACCCCGATCTCGCGAAGATTGGTCTTGCGACGGAGCTTCCCGTCCTCGCCGTCTGCAACCCGAAAGACCATGTCCTTCGCTACGTCTACGCGACGGTAGGCGGAGAGGGCGCGGTCGCGTTTGGCGCTAACGGAACGCCTACGCCCTGCACGAACGTCGTCGAGTGCGTGACGCCGACGAACATCACGCGCGAGGCGAGCATCGATGGAATATGGGCGAAGAGCCAGGCGCTTAAGGACATCGCCAACCACCACGAGAAATTCTACTTGGAGTATGCGCGTCGCATCCTCAGCGGCGAGGAGCCGTCTGGGAAGGTCATGGTGCCACAGGGCTTCCCAGGCGTAGAGGGGCATGTAATGGATTCGATGGTGTGGTGGGACGTCCTTGACTCGTCGGGCGGATGGAAGCTCGAGAAGAACAAGGTGACAGGCCACTGCCGCATCATCGACCCTGGTCGGCTTCGCAAGGCGTGGGGCCGCGAGGCGGAGATGCGTGCCGCGTTCGAAAAGGTGAAACAGCAATTGAAGTAATTTTTTTAGACAGGATTTACAGGATTTACAAGATTAAGATATAGTTGGAGAAAATAGTTGGAGTTGGAGAGTGGAATTATTGCAAGTTTCTTTCGCGAAGTCCTAAAATCCTGTCAATCTTGTTAATCCTGTCTAAAACAAAATAAAAGGAGGTAAAATGATGGACGGAATAATACTTGCTGCGCTCGCTCTCTTGAGTGTGCCGGTTTTGCTTATCGTAATACTCGTGAAGGTCTGTGGGCTTGAGGACCAGTTCGCCACGCTTATGAAAAAGCTCGCCGCGGCAAATCCGCCGCGCCCTACGGGTGTCCCCGTCGTAAATTCTGAAAACAACTTAAACAACAAAGGACAACATGCTGCGGATGTCGTGTCAAAAGACACGACAGTTCCCGCGGGCGAGTTAGCCCGCGCACCGCAAAAAGTTGTTCCAAGTTGTTCAAGTTGTCTTCAACCAAAGCCCGTCGCGCCGTTGCCGGAGCGGCAAGTCGAACCGCCGCCTGTCGTCAAATCTCCTGCGCCGGCAGTCCCGGGCGCGCCAAAGTACGAACCGACGGCGTTCGACATGTTCTGGATGCGAATCGAGGACTGGCTTGCCGTGCGCGGCGACTTCGCGCCGAAGGGAATGACGCACGAGTTCGCGTTCGCGACGCACTGGCTTATCCGCATCGGCGTGGCGCTGATCGTCGGCGCGCTCATCTATTTCGTGAAACTGTCGATTGACCGTGGATGGATGGGGCCGACAGGACGCGTCGCCGCCACTCTCTTCTGGGGCATGGTCGGCTGTGTCGGCGGCTCGTGGCTCGTGAAGAAAGAGAAATATTCACTTATCGGGCACGCCATCGCCGCGCTTGGCGTCGTCGCGCTGTACCTCGGCTTCGGGCTTGGCCACCGCTTCTTCGACCCGCCCGTGATCGCCTCGCCCGTCTTCGCGTTCGCCGCGCTTGCCGCCGTTACATTCTGCGCAGGGGTAATGGCCGTCTACCTCCGCTCGCCCTACATCGCTGTGATGGGGCTCGTCGGCGGATATCTCGTCCCGGTGATCGCCGGACGCGACAGCGGCTTCCCGCTCTGGCTCGACGCCTACCTCCTCGTCCTCAACCTCGGCGCGTTCTACGTCTCGCGCAAGCGCCTGTGGTCGGCTCTTGACTTCCTCGCGTCCATGCTGGCTGTCCTGATGTGCTTTGTCTGGAGCGCATCCCATCCGAATTCCGGCGGACAGTCTGCGGTGCTCGTAAACCTCGCGTTCCTCTCGGCAGTCCACACGCTCTACATGACGGGCGTCATCGTCGGGTCGAAGACGCGCGGCAAGGTCGGCAACGCAGTTGCGTGGGCGGGGCTCTGCATCAACGCAGTCGCCTACTTTGCCTGGCTCGCCGTGGTCTTCCGCGAATCGTTCTCCAGCAGTTACGCGGGCCTCATACTCCTTGGACTCGTCGCCGCGTATCTCGTCGTCGCGACGCTGGCAATCCGCCGCGGCTGGGCCGACCGCGCGACGGTGAACATCCTGCTCGTCTTCGCGCTCGCGTTCCTCGCGATTTCGCCGGTCTTGCTGTTCGGGAAGGCATGGTGGGCAGTCTCGTGGGCGGCGATCGCCGTTGCTGCGTCCGAGGCCGAGATGCGCTCGGAACAGAAAATCCTCGGCATCCTTTCGTGGGTCATCTTGATCGTCGCCTCGTTTGCGACCCTCTTCCACTTCGCGCCGCTTGCCTACTGCCAGCGTTCGGTCTCCCAGCTGACCCAGCTTTCGGGCGGCGAGTATTTCTCCGAGTTTGCGCTGCGGCTGGTCCGCCTCTGGTCGCTCCCTGCCGCTGCCGCATTCATCGCGTACCGCAGGCGCGTTGGCCCGATTGCAATCCTCGCGCTCGCCGCGGCGTTCATATTCTTCACCGGCGAGGCGCGCATCTTTGGATATGTCTTCTTCCCGTCGCTCAAGACAGGCACCGTTTCCGTCGCGTGGCTTCTCGCCGCGTTCGCGGGGCTCTGGGCCGGCATCGTCCGCCGCAGCCGCGCGACGCGCATCACGGCGCTCTCGCTTCTCGGCGTCTCGGTGGCGAAGGTCCTTCTGGTGGACACGGCGCGGCTTGCGACGCCTGCGCGCGTCGGCATCTTCGCGCTCGCGGGCGTCCTTCTCATCGTCGGCGCATTCCTCTACATGAAGTTCAAGGAAAGGTTCGAAGACCATGCATAAGTCGATTCTACTTGCTATCCTTCCGCTTGCCGTTTTTGCCGCGAAGGAGCCGCATTCCTGGCCCGTTACAGGCGTCGTCACCGAAGAGTGCGCTGTCGCTGTCAGCGTCAAGCCGATGCTCTACTCGGCGGCCACACAGGGTCGCGAAGATGCCTTGAGGAGCGAACTCCGTGTCCGCGACTCGAAGGGGCGCGACATCCCATACGCCTTTCGCGCCGCGAAGACGCGCGTCGTCGACGAAGCTAATCACAGCGTGTCGTTCGTTGCGGCGCCGCCGATGGAAGTCTTGACTGCCTGCACGGTGGAGACGGACTCGAAGGCGAAGAAGACGGTGCTCGAGACCTCGGTGTTCGGACTTCCAATGACGGCGATTGCCGTCAACGCGACCGACCGCAACTTCTCGCGCAAGGTCGCTGTCTTCCGCCGCATGGACGCGCGCTGGCACCCGCTTGCGACGGGGCGCATCAGCGCCGTCAACCTGCCGGGCGAGAGGAAGAGCAATCTTGAAATCGCCTTCGGACGCGAAGTGCGCGAAACGGCGCTTCGCGTCGAAATCGAGAACGACGACAATCCGCCGCTGACTCTTGAGACGACTTCGGACGCAGGCGTCGGGCTCCCCCTGACGCTAAAGGTGACCCAGTACGACATCGTCTTTGTCGCCACCCCTGGCGAGAAGTATTCGCTCGTCGTCGAGCCCGGTGCGGATCGTCCGCGCTACGACGAGGCGATTCTCGGCTACATCGACCGTGTGCAGGATCCGGTGCGGTTCGAGATCAAGCTCCCGCTCTACGACGGTGACGACGTGCTGAACGGCGAGAACGGCCCGACGGCAATCTGGCTTACGACGCCCTTTGATGTGATACCGTTCGTCTCGGCGATCGTCTTCGCCGTGCTCGGCCTCGTCTGCATCTGGCTCATCAAGTCGACCAACCCGCCGAAGCCGGAACCGTAGTTTGAAACTCCGGCGACATGCCGCCTCAAATTATGGTAAAATACACGGCATGAAACGCATTGGAATCATCGGCGCGGGGCGTTTTGGCATGAGCCTCGCGGAAACGCTCGCAAACGCGGGCGCGGAAGTGATCCTCATCGACCGCAACCGTCCTGCGATGCAGAGCGCGTCGGAGTTCGCCACGGCTCTGCAGGGCGACGCCACCCAACCGCACGTTCTCGCGGAGGCCGGGTTCGCCGAGTGCGATGTCGTTGTCGTCGCGATCGGTTCCAACATCGAGGCCTCGATGATGGCGACCGCGAACTGCAAGGAGCTCGGTGTCCCCAACGTCGTCTCAAAGGCGACGAGCGAGCTTCACGGCAAGATTCTCCGCCGTATCGGGGCGGACAGCGTCGTGTATCCAGACCGCGACAGCGCGCACCGCCTCGCGCGCGCGATCGCGAACCACGACGTCGTAGACTTCCTCGAAGTCACCGAGGGCTACTCGATTGCCGAGATCGACGTTCCCGAGGGCTCGCGCGGCTTGACGCTCGCCGAGGCGGACCTCCGCAAGAAGTCTGGGATAACGGTCCTCTGCATACGCCGCGCGGACGCCGATCCCAACAAGCCGCGCAACGTCGTCATACCGCAGCCGACCGACAGGCTCGATCCCGACGACAAGCTCGTCGTGTTCGGCGAGACGCGCAAGATAGACGCGCTGTCGTGAGCCGTTTCGTCATCCAGGGCGGGAGGAGGATTTCCGGGACGCACCGCGTCTCGGGGAACAAGAACGCCGCCCTGCCGATGATAGCGGCCTCGCTCTTGACTTCGGAGACGGTGACGCTCCGCAATGTGCCAGACATCGCCGACGTCGCGGCAATGCTCGACGCGGCGAAGTCCTTTGGCGCGAAGGTGGCGCGCGACCTGAAGGCGGGAACGGTCACGATCGCCACGCCCAAGGTTAAGACGGCGAAGATCGACTCGACGCTTGCGGCGAAGATCCGCACGAGCTTCCTTTTCGCGGGGCCGCTTCTCGCCCGCGTCGGCCGCGCGTCGCTTCCGCCTCCCGGGGGCGACCAGATAGGCCACCGCCGCCTGGACACGCACTTCGCCGGCTTCCGCTCGCTTGGCGCGAAGACGGTGGCGGGCAGGAAGACGCTCCGCTTCAACGGCGAGCTCAAGGGCGCGAAGATTCTCCTCGACGAGGCGTCGGTCACTGCGACCGAGAACATCCTCATGGCGTCCGTCCTCGCGCGTGGGCGCACCGTCATCTTCAACGCGGCCTGCGAGCCGCATATCGTCGACCTCGCGACGATGCTGAGCGCCATGGGCGCGAAGATCGCTGGCGCCGGAACGAACCGCATCGAAGTCGACGGAGTCGAGGCGCTTCACGGTTGCGAGGCGACGGTCGGGTGCGACTACATCGAGGCGGGGAGCTACATCGTCGCCGCGGCCGTTACCGGCGGCGAGCTCACGCTTACCGGCATCGACCCGGCGCCGTTCGAGGTCCTCGAAGGGGCGTTCGCGCGCTTCGGCGTGACGTGGACGATAGACGCGAAGGAGCGGACTCTCCGCTATGTGCCGAAGAAGCGCCTCAAGATGAAATACGACCTTGGCGACGCGATCCCCTCTGTGGCGGACGGCACCTGGCCTGCGTTTCCGTCGGACCTCATGTCGGTTCTCATCGTGCTTGCGACGCAGACGCGCGGCACATGCCTTTTCTTCGAGAAGATGTTCGAGTCGCGGCTGTACTTCGTCGACCACCTCAGGCAGATGGGCGCGAAGATCGTCCAGTGCGACCCGCATCGCGTCGTAGTGACCGGGCCATCGCAGCTCTACGCCGGGTCGGTCACCTCGCCCGACATCCGCGCGGGCGTGGCGCTTGTCATCGCGGCGCTCGCGGCCAAGGGGGAGTCGACGATCCTCGGCGCAGAAACCGTAGACCGTGGATATGTTTCCGTCGAGACGGAGCTTTCCGCCATTGGCGCGGGGATAATCAGAAAATAATCAGGAGAGTACATGAAAATTGGATTCTTTGGTGCAGGCAAGATGGCGGAGGGGATTCTCTCCGCGATAGAGGACAAGAAGGGCGTCGTCATGGCCGAGAAGGTCGCGGAGCGCGCGGCGGAGCTCAGGCGGAAGTACGGCGTAGCGACGACGGCCGACGTGAAGGAGGTCGCAAAGAAGGCGAAGTTCGTCTTTCTCGCCGTCCGTCCGCAGGACGTGGATGCAGTCGCCGCCGAGGTGAAGCCGCTCCTTGGCGAGAAGCACACGATCGTCTCGATTGTCGCCGGCAAGACGCTTGCGAAGCTGAAGAAGGCGTTCGGCGCTAAAGTCAACCTCGTCCGCGTGATGCCCAACCTCGCGCTCCGCGCGAACGCCGGCATGTGCGCGATATGCCCTGCCGCGAAGACCCCCGCGAAGGACGTCAAGCTCGTCGAGAAGATTCTCGGCGGGGCGGGCGCGACCGTCGTTCTCAAGGAGAAGGACTTTGACGCCGTGACGGCGCTATCCGGCTCGGGCCCCGCGTATTTCGCCTACATGGAGGAGGCGATGGTGGAGGGCGGCGTCAAGCTCGGGCTCAAGCCCGCCGTCGCCCGCCTTCTCGCCGAGCAGACGATGTTCGGGACGGCGAAGTTCCTCAGGGAGAGCGGCATGGCGCTCCGTCCGTTCATAGAGGGCGTGTGCACGAAGGGCGGCACGACCGCCGCGGGCATGGAGAAGATGGACGTTCCCGCATTCAAGAAGATCGTCGCAGCGACGCTCGCCGCCGCCGCGAAGCGTTCGAAGGAGCTGGCGTGAAGATCGGCATCTACGGCGGGAGCTTCAATCCCGTCCACTTCGGGCACGTCAACCTCGCGAAGAAGGCCGTCGCCGATCTCGCGCTTGACCGGCTCATCGTGATCCCGGCGAACGTCAGCCCGTTCAAGACCGAGGCGGCGAAGGACATGCCGCCTCTTCCGTGGGACCGACTTGAAATGGTGAAGAACGCCTTTGCCGAGATTCCCGCGGCTGTTGTGGACGAGCGCGAGTTGAAGCGTGGCGGCGTCTCATACGCGATTGACACCGTGCGCGAGATCGCCGCGGAGAATCCCGACGCAGAGCTGTTCTTCCTCATAGGCGAGGATTCCGTTGAGGGGCTGCCGCGCTGGAAGGACTACGATGAGCTGAAGAAGCTCGTCGTCTTCAAGTCGTTCCCGCGCACGAAGGAGTCGTCCACGGAAATACGCGAGCTTTTCGAGAAGGGCAAGGTGGTGTTCAATGGCGACGAGAAGGTGGTCAAGGTCGTGAAGGACGGCCTTGTCCGCAAGCACGGCTTCTGCCCGTGCCGCCTGCCGAAGATCCCCGAGTTCTTCTGCCCCTGCGACGAGTTCAAGGGGCAGCTCGCCGACCCTGCCTACCACGGCCTCTGCCACTGCCGACTCTACCTAAAGCCGTAATCGGCAGCGGTTTTGCCCGTGCTGGGCTGGTTTGCCTGACAACGTGCGGTGGCGCGTACGCGGAGGGGATGTTTCGGCTTAGGGCTCGCTAGCTTTGCCGCGGATACGCGGCAAAGCTCCGGCGAAAAAGCCGGTGGCGACATCGACGACGCGTCGAAATCGGGTCGCTTCCGTCTTTTTCTCCGTCGCGTCGCATTGCGCCGAAACACCCCCTCCGCTCCCGCGCCCTAACTCTATCTGATGCTACGCCGACTATACTCTGTCCCTAACCGACTCTAACTGCCCCTAATCCGACCCTATCGCAATCTCACGGCAAATCTGCACACCTGTAGACACCGCTTCGCGGCTCCTCCCTTCGGTCGTCTGGGGATATGCGATTTCGTCCGCACCATAATCTAATTTTAGCCGCGCTTGATTTGGCATGGAGTTTTCGCTAAACAGTCGGGGACTGGTACGCTCAGCGAAAGCGGAAGGTCGGGCCCGAGGCGGCGGACGGAAGGAGCGAACGCAGGGGAACGGCGCGATGACATGCGAGCCTTCGCGCAGCTCGCCGGAGCCTGCCTCGGCCGTGACCGCACAGTGGAAAGCACATCGGCATAGGGCCTGTTAAAATGCGACAATTTCCGCTTATGGGCGTAGAGGCGGCCAAAAAAATGGTATAATATCCCGAAACAAAAGGAAACAAGAGAAATGGCGGCTATCTACGAATATACCGGCGTTGTCGAAAAAGTGCTCCAGCTCCAGACTTTTGCGAGCGGGTTCACCAAGCGCGATGTCGTGATGACAGATGATGTTGGGACCGAGTCGAAGTGGCCCAACCATATTGCATTTACGTTCAAGAAGGACGCCGCCTCCATGCTCGACTCCGTGCGCGAGGGCCAGCGCGCCAAGATTCGCTTTGCCATCGACGGCCGCGAGTGGACGAATCCCCAGGGGCAGGTCAAGTACTTCACCGACTTGACCGGCCTCAAGATCGAGGTCCTCAACGCCGACGGCTCCTCGACCGAGCCAGTCCCCGCCCCCGCCGAGCCCGATTTCCCCGATGACGCCGGCGCGGTTGACGACATGCCGTTCTGATTTCCGCCGGGAACTTGGGGACAGACAGGAAAGAACAGGGACCAGATGCAGAAGATGAAGCAGATAGGAGTTGGAATTCTCGGCTTCGGAACCGTCGGCGCGGGTGTCGCGGACGGCCTTCTGAAGCATCGTGACGTCATGGCGAAGCGCCTCGGCGTCGATATCGTCCTCAGGAAGATCGCGGACCTCGACATCACGACAGACCGCGGCATTCAGGTTCCCGACGGCGTTCTCACGACAGACGCGAAAGGCGTTCTTTCCGACCCGGAGATCGACATCGTCGTCGAGACAATCGGCGGGACGGGCGTCGCGAAGACGTTTGTGCTCGAGGCCCTCGGCAACGGGAAGTGCGTGGTCACGGCGAACAAGAAGCTGCTCGCCGAGCACGGGCGCGAGATATTCGAGACGGCGGCGAAGAACGACGTCGACATCTACTTTGGCGCCTCCGTAGGCGGCGGCATCCCGATCATCCGCGTGCTGCGCGAAGGGCTCGCCGGAAACGAGATCGAGTCCATACACGGCATTCTCAACGGAACGTGCAACTACATCCTGACCCGGATGGAGAACGAGGGGCTCCCGTTCGAAAGCGTCCTCAAGGACGCGCAGAAGCTCGGCTACGCGGAGGCGAACCCCTCGCTCGACATCGACGGCTTCGACACCGCCCACAAGGCGTGCATCCTCGCCGCGCTCGCGTACGGCTTCCAGCCTGGCGTGGACCAGGTGCAGGTCGAGGGTATCCGCAATCTCGACGGCGCCGACGTCAAGTACGCGGCCGACTTCGGCTACCGCATCAAGCTTCTCGCGGTCGTCGCGAAGGACGGCTCGGAGGTGGAGGTCGGGGTGCACCCGACGCTCATCCCGTTCTCGCACATGCTTGCCAACGTGAACGACGCGTTCAACGCCGCGTACGTGAAGGGCGACATGTCCGACTACACGATGTACTACGGGCGCGGCGCGGGCCGCGCGCCTACGGCCTCGACCGTGATCGGCGACATCGGCGACATCGCGCGCAACCTCGCCTACGACGAGACGCGCTACGCGCGCGGCGTGCCGAACTACGCGGAGGGCAAGGTGCGCCTCCGCGCGGCCGGCGACATCAGGTCGAAGTACTATCTCAGGTTCATGCTGGCGGACCGCCCCGGAGCGATGGGCGTCGTCGCCTCTGCGCTCGGCAAGCACGGCGTCTCCATCTCCGCGCTGTCGCAGAAGGAGTCGTCGGAGGGCAACCTCCCCGTTCCCGTCGTCGCGATGACGCGCGTCGCGAGGGCGGCCGACATCGACGCCGCGCTCGAGGAGATAAAGGCCGCCGGCGTCACAGGCGAGGACCCGGTAAAGCTAAGGGTCCTTTGAGAAGCCCTCCGCCACACTACCATCCACCAACTACCATCTACCAACTATTCCGATGAAAGTCTGCAAATTCGGCGGCAGTTCCCTCGCGGACGCTTCGCAGCTCAACAAGGTGATTGACATTGTCCTCGCTGATCCCGCGCGGCGCATCGTGGTGGTTTCCGCCCCGGGCAAGCGCGACAAGGGGGACACAAAGGTCACCGACCTCCTGATCGACCTCGCGAAGACCGCTCTCGCCGGCGAGAATTTCGACCGCCAGCTCGGTGCGGTCGTAGAGCGCTACGCCCTCATCGCCGACGAGCTCAAGCTCGGCGAGGACATCGTCGCGGACATCACGCGCGATCTCCGCTCGCGCGTCGCCCAGGTCAAGGACCTCCGGCCCGAGGAGTTCCTCGATCTCGTCAAGGCCGCCGGCGAGGACAACAACGCGAAGCTCGTCGCCGTCGCGTTCGCCGCGCGCGGCAGGAAGGCGCGGTACGCGAGCCCGAAGGACACCGGCATGGTGCTGAAGGGCGAGTTCGGCGACGCGACGCTCGACCCCGACAGCTATTCGACGCTCTCGCGCGCGTTCTCGAACTTCGAGGGAATCGTGATCTACCCGGGGTTCTTCGGCTACACGAAGGACGGCAAGGTCGCGACGTTCCCGCGCGGCGGCTCCGACATCACGGGCTCGATTCTCGCGGCGGCCGTGTGCGCCGACGTCTACGAGAACTTCACCGACGTCGACTCGGTCTATCCTGTCGATCCCCGCATCGTTCCAGAGGTCAAGGACGGCATCCCGACGATGACCTACCGCGAGATGCGCGAGCTCGCCTACGCCGGCTTCGGCGTCTTCGCCGACGATGCCGTGATTCCCGCGGTCCGCGCGCGCATACCGATCAACATCCGCAACACGAACCACCCCGGAGAACCCGGCACGATGATACAGCAGTCGCGCCGCGTCGTCCCCGGGACCGTCGTGGGGATCGCGAGCGCCGACGGCTTCTGCAACATCGTCGTCGAGAAGTACCTGATGAACCGCGAGATCGGCTTCGGCAGGAAGCTCCTCCAGATCCTCGAGGACGAGCGTGTCCCCTACGAGCACATGCCCTCGGGCGTCGACTCGCAGTGCATCGTCATCAAGGAGCAGTACCTCCCGAAGGAGGTTGAGCGCCGCGTCGTCTCAACGATCCGCCGCGAGCTCGAGCCCGACTTCGTGACGGTTGAGCGCGACATCACGACGCTGATGGTCGTGGGCGAGGGCATGTGCTACACGCCCGGCATGCTCGCAAAGGCATGCCTCGCCCTCGCGTCGGCCGGCATCTCGCTTTCGATGGTCAACCAGGGCTCGTCCGAGGTCTCGTTCATGATAGCCGTGCGGAAGCAGGACCGCGACAATGCCGTCCGGTCGCTCTACAAGGCATTTTTCGGTTGACGCGCGGACGAAAATCGCATAAAATATCCGACACAATCGGATAATCAGGATTACGAAATGTTTCGCATACCAAAGCTAAAGTCGTTCTTCTCGACGGACATAGGCATAGACCTCGGCACGGCGAACTCGCTCGTGTACGCGAAGGACCGCGGAGTCGTTCTCCGCGAGCCCTCGGTCGTGGCGATACAGGCGGGCTCCAAGCGCGTTCTCGCGGTAGGCGAGGAGGCGAAGCGGATGCTCGGCAGGACGCCGGGCAACATCATCGCGATCCGGCCGATGAAGTCGGGCGTGATTGCCGATTTCGACATCACCGAGGCGATGCTCGCCTATTTCATCAACAAGGTCTGCCCGAAGCGCTTCTGGTCGAAATACGCCAAGCCGCGCATGGTCATCGCCGTTCCCTCGGGCATAACCGAGGTCGAGAAGCGGGCTGTCGAGGACGCGGCGCACGCAGCGGGTGCGGGAGACGTCTTTCTCATCGAGGAGCCGATGGCCGCGGCAATCGGCGTCGGGCTTCCGGTCAGCGAGCCCGCGGGCTCGATGATCGTCGACATCGGCGGCGGCACGTGCGAGGTGGCGATCATCTCGCTCGCCGGCATAGTCCACAGCTATTCCGCCCGCGCGGCGGGCGGCGACGCGATGGACGAGTGCATCATGAAGTACATCCAGCGGGTCTACAACCTGCTGATCGGCGAGCGCATGGCCGAGATGATAAAGATCGAGATAGGGAGCGCCTTCCCGACAGGAGAGGAGAAGACGCTCGAAATCAAGGGACGGGACATAGTGGCGGGGTTGCCGAAGACTTTGACGATAACCTCCGAGGAAATAAGGGGAGCCCTCAAGGAGCCGGTCAGCCAGATCGTGGATGCAGTCAGGTCCACTCTGGACAAGTGCGAACCGGAACTTGCGGCCGACCTTGTCGACAGGGGCCTTGTGCTGTCGGGCGGAAGCTCGCAGCTCCGTGGCCTCGACAAGCTTCTCGCGCAGCAGACGGGGCTTCCCGTCACGGTGGCGGACGATCCGCTTTCGGCTGTTGCGGAGGGCACGGGCGTCGTGATGAACGAGCTCGACTTCCTCGCGAAGAACAAGCGTGCGTAGAGTCTTCGGCAAGTCCGCCCGTAGGTGAGGATTTGCCAGAATGAAAGCAAGAACGACCGGAGCATACGTGCTCATCGCCCTCGGGGCGGTGGCGACTGCGGTCGTAGTCTTTTCCCGCGGCACGGCGCTCGAGGCGATCTTTCCCGTAGAACGCGCGCGCCGCGCTTTCTCCGACAGGGTATGGTCGCGCGTAAAAGGCGCCGTCGGCGGTGCGTCGGCGGCCGCCGAGAACGTCGCCCTGCGGCGCGAGGTCGCTTCGCTCGCGCTTGCGCGTGAGGATGCCGCGCGGCTCGAGGCGGAGAACGCGCGGTTGAGGCGCGCCCTTGAATACAGGGATCGCGAGCCCGGGACCTGGCTCGCCGCCGCCGTGCTCGCGACCGGCGGTATTTCCGGGCCCTGCCGCACGGTCAGGACCGACAAGGGCTCCCTTGCGGGCATACGGGAGGGAGCGATCGCCGTCGTTCCGGAGGGCCTTGTCGGCCGCGTGGAGTCAGTGACTCCGCACACGAGCGAAATACGCCTCGTCACCGATCCGTCGCTCGGGGTCGCCTGCGAGGTGCCGCTTCCGGGGGGAGCCGTTCTCCGCGGCGTGCTCGCGGGCGGCACGGAGGAGCGTCTCGCCCTCAGGCATATTCTTTCCACGGCGGAGGTTCCGCCGCGCAGTCCGGTTTTCACGTCGGGTCTCGGAGGGGTCTACCCCAAGGGGATCGCCGTAGGCACTTTGCTCGAAGTCAGAAACGACTCTGATTCGCCGAGACGGGTGGGTGAAGTGCTGCCGGCTGTCGACTTTGCGACGCTGAAGGACGTATTCATCCGCCGTGAAAAATAACCTCGTCCAGTTCGCGTTCATAGTGCTCGCCCTTGTGGTCGGGGGTGCGCTTGAGGACATGCTGCCTACGGTCGGCGCGCTCGGCGCGCCCGTTCTCCTGTCGCTCGCCGTGTTCTTCGCGGCCGAGACCCGCGCGCCCGTGTGGATCATGGCGGCGGTCGCGGCCGGCGCGTTCGAGGAGGCGGTGTGCGCGCTGCCCCCTGGCTCCGCGATCGTGTTCTTCGCCGCGATCGCCGTCGCCGTGCGCTTCGTCCGCGAGCCGGTGCTGTGGATCGCCGTGTCCTATCCTTCGTACCAGATATGGCTCGCGCTTGTCTCGGACGGCGCAGGGGCCCTTGCCCGCGTGCTCCTCTCGATTCCCGTCGGCGCGGCATGCATGGCGGCGGCATTGGCGGTTCTGCCTCGGCTGTGGAGAAAGGCGGGTGCCGATGCGTAGCGAGGCGTCCATATCGAGCGACCTCACCGTGCTGGCCATCGGCGCCATATTCGTCGCCGGGCTTGTCGCGCTCGGGTTCCGCCTCGCGCGCGTGCAGCTCGTCGACGCCGCGAAGCACTCCTACGACGGCGCTCGCCAGTCGATACGCACCGTGCGGACCGCGGGGCCGCGCGGGCGCATCCTCGCGCGCGACGGAACGGTGCTTGCCGACAACCGCGCGTCGGTGTCGATAGCCGTGAACCCGGAAGGTTTCCAGCGCCGCACCTGGAACGACACCGTTCTCGCGATCTCCAACGCGGTCGACGCCGTTTCCGCGGCGATAGGCCTGCGTTCCACCCTCACCGCCGGCGCGATATCGCGCCACGTGCGCCAGCAGCTCGCGCGGCCCCTCGTCGCGTGGCGCGACGTGGGCGACGAGGCGATCGCGCGCTTCGCAGAGCGTGCGGGGGAGTTTCCCGGCTTCAGCTGCATCGAGACCGAGGAGCGCGTCTATCCCGAAGGGCGCCTCGCCGCGCATGTGATCGGCTTTGTCGGAAGGCGCGACGCCGAATCGGTCGGCGGAGAGCAGTTCAACTTCCGCGACAAGGAGATGTGCGGCCGGGAGGGGCTCGAGGCGTTCTACGACAGCTATCTGCGCGGCTCGCAGGGCGAGCTCCAGGTGACGGTCGACGCGCGCGGCTTCGCCGTCGAGGAGAAGACGGTGTCCGAGGCGAGGCGTGGCCCGGATCTCCGGCTCTCCATAGACGTCGCGGTTCAGCGCGCGGTGGAGCGGCAGCTCCGCGGCGAGCGCGGCGCCTGCGCGGCGCTCGATCCGCGCGACGGCTCGGTGCTCGCGCTCGCGAGCGCGCCCGCGTACGACCTGAACATCCTCGTCCCGCAGCTTTCGCCCGAGATAAACGAACGGCTCTTCCGGAACGCGCGGAACGACTACAGGAACCGCGCGTGCTTCGAGACGTACGCGCCGGGGTCGACGTTCAAGACGGTGACTGCGCTCGCAGGCCTCGGGGCCGGCGTTCCGCCGGAGGTGTCCTACGACTGCACGGGAGTCTTCGAGCTCGGCGGCATGCGCCTCCACTGCGCGCGGAGATGGGGCCACGGTCCGATCGACATGAGGCACGCCCTCAAGGAGAGCTGCAACACGTATTTCTGCAACCTCGGCTGCGACATCGGGACGAACGCGCTCTTTTCCGCCGCGCGCGCGATGGGGCTCGGCGCGAAGACGGGGATCGACTTCCCCCAGGATTCCGCGGGCGTGGTCCCGTCGGCCGAATACAAGCGGATCAGCTACAACCTGCCATGGTACGCGAGCGACCTCGCGCACGCCGCTATCGGGCAGGGCCAGCTGCTTGTTACGCCGCTCCAGATGGCCCGCGTCGCCGGCGCGATAGGGACGGGATACCTGGTGCGTCCCCGTCTGGGCGCCGACGCGCCGGTCGAGCGCACGCCGCTGCCGTTCCCGGAGCGCGACCTCGCCGTCGTGCGCGAAGGCATGTGCATGGTCGTCGACGGCGGCACGGGAAAGCGCGCGGGCGAGGGGGTCGCGGCAGCTGTCGCCGGCAAGACCGGCACTGCGGAGGTGGGGCTCGGCGCGACGCGCCGCAAGAACGTGTGGTTCATCGCCTATGCGCCGGCGGAGAGGCCGACGGTGGCGATCGCGATGGTAATAGAGAACGGCGAGTCCGGCGGAGGCACGGCCGCGCCGAAGGTGAACGCCGTGCTCAAGTCGATATTCGGTGAAGCCGAGGAGTTGGAGCCCAGAGTTGGAGTTGGAGAAAGGTAATGCTGGATAGGATCAAGAGATTCAACTGGCTGATGTTCGCGGCAATGCTGGCGCTCGTGGCGCTCGGCACCGCCGCGATATACTCGGCCGGCAACGCCCGGAGCGAGGAGGTTTTCCACTCGATGTGGAAGGCGAACCTCTCGACGGCCCTGTTCGGGCTCGCGATCTATTTCGTCCTCGCGTTCTTCGACTACCGTCGGTACGTCTCGCTTCTCGCCGCGCCAGCCTACCTGTTCTCGCTCGTCCTCCTCGTCGCTGTGCTGCTTGTCGGCACCTCGACATACGGCGGCCGCCGCTGGCTCTGGTTCTTCCAGCCGAGCGAGGTGGCGAAGCTCTGCGTAATCGCGGCGCTCGCCTGGATATACGGCTCTCCGGAGCCAAGGCCGTGGCTGCGCAGGTTCCCGGGCTTTCTCGCGGCCTGCGCGACGATAGGCGTTCCCGCGCTTCTCATACTCCTGGAGCCCGACCTCGGGACGATGCTTGCGCTGCTCCCGGCGACGCTAGCGATGCTCTTCGTCGCGCGCGTGTGGCGGCGCGGGCTCCTTACGGCGGTTCTCGCCGCGGCCGTCCTCGCGACGGCGGTCCTCGCCGCGGTCTACGAGGCCGAGAAGCCCGGAGTCTCCGAGGACCGCAGGGCGGCGATAATGAGGTTCGTCCCCCTGCGGCCGCACCAGGTGAAGCGCGTGAAGATATTTCTTTTCCCCGACGAGGATCCCCACGCCGCGGGATATACACTAAGGCAGGCGATGATATCGATCGGCTCCGGCGGATTCTCCGGCAAGGGTTTCCGCAGGGGCGAGACGAACCACCTGAAGTACCTGCCGCAGTCGATTTCGATGAACGACTTCATCTTCTGCGTCTATGCGGAGGAGGCGGGGTTCATCGGATCCGTAGCGCTGCTCGCGCTTTTCGGGGCGCTTCTCGCCCCGTGCGTGTGGACGGCGTATTTCGCCGCGGACGGGAGGGGCCGGCTGATAGCGATCGGCGTATCGACCCTCGTGTTCGCCCATGTTTTCGTAAACATTGCGATGTCGGTCGGGCTTGTCCCGATCACGGGGCTGCCGCTGCCGTTCATATCGGCGGGGCGGACGTTCCTAGTGACGGTGATGGCCGGTCTCGGCGTCGTGCAAAGCGTGTCAATACACGGAAGGGAGGAGGACAGATGAATCTGTTCGGATGGCTGAAGCGCTCCAAGCTGAAGCGCGAGATAATAGTAAACGTGGAAAAGCTCGAGACCCGCGTCGCGGTCCTTGAAAACGGCCGCCTCGAGGAGTTCATGGTGGAGCACCCCGAGGCCGAGCGCCTCGTCGGGAGCGTCTTCAAGGGGCGCGTGCAGAACCTCGAGAACGACCTCCAGGCCGCGTTCGTCGACATCGGGCTCAAGAAGAACGCGTTTCTGCACTACTGGGACATGACGCCCGACGCTGACGCGCTTCTCGACGACGACGACGAGCCGAAGAAGGCCCAGAAGGGCGGCAGGAAGTCGAACCGCCTCTCCGACGCGGAGATCGCGAAGCGCTTTCCGCCGGGAAGCGAGATCATCGTCCAGGTCACGAAGGGGCCGATTTCGACGAAGGGGCCGCGCGTCACCGCGAACCTCTCGATCCCGGGGCGCTACCTCGTCATGATGCCGGGCACGCGCATCCGCGGCGTGTCGAAGAAGATCGGCGACGCGAAGGAGCGCCAGCGCCTCAAGAAGATCCTCGACAAGCTCCCGCTTCCCGAGAACGTGGGGCTCGTCGTCCGCACCGTCGGGCAGGGCGCGAGCGCCCGCGCGTTCGCGCGCGACCTCAGGAACCTGCTCTCCGTCTGGAGCGAGATGCAGGCGAACACGAAGCGCCTCAGGACGCCCTGCTGCATCTTCCAGGAGCCAGACCTCTGCGAGCGCGTCGTGCGCGACTGGCTCACCGAGGACGTGGACGCGATCGTCATCGACGACGAGGCGAGCTACGAGTCGATGCGCGAGGTGACGGGTCGCATATCCCGCCGCGCAAAGGGGAAGATCCGCCGCTACGACGGCGTCACCAACGTCTTCGAGCACTACGGCCTCGAGCGCCAGCTCGCCGAGGCGTTCTCGCGGCAGGTGCCGCTCAAGTCGGGCGGGTATCTCGTCATCGACGAGACCGAGGCGCTTATCGCGGTCGACGTGAACACCGGCCACCACAAGGGCAAGGGCAGCCAGGAGGAGGCGATACTCGAGGTCAACCTCGAGGCCGTCGAGGAGGTCGCGCGCCAGCTGCGCCTGAGGAACATAGGCGGGCTCGTCGTCCTTGACCTCATAGACATGAAGTCTCGCAAACACCAGAAGCAGGTGTACCGCGCGCTCAAGGACGCGCTCAAGCGCGACCGCGCCCGCACGAACGTCCTCGAGATCTCCGAGCTCGGGCTTCTCGAGATGTCGCGCCAGCGCCAGGACCGCTCGATCCTGTCGATGCTCACGTCGAAGTGCCCCTACTGCTCCGGCCACGGGCTCGTCAAGTCGCCCATGTCGATCTCGATAGAGCTGCAGCGCAAGCTGACCTCCCTCCTCAGAAAGGCCGATGCCGACAAAAAGCCGTTCGAGCCGAAGATCGTCATCGCCCCCCAGGTGATGCAGCGCCTCAGGACCGAGGATGCCGATATTCTCGCGCAGATGCAGAAGCAGTTCAACACGCGGCTCACCTTCGTCTCGGAGCTCCACCGCCACCCCGAGTCGTTTTCCATACTGGACGCGGCCACCTCCCAAGTGCTATACTCTCAGACATGAAGACATACGCCCTCATAGCCGCGGCGCTTTCAGCCGCAACGCTTTTCGGAAAACCGGCCGACGAAGCCAGGATCACCGCCGACCGCATCGCCGCCGACAACGTGACCGGCGCGCTTGCCGCCTCTGGCCACGTGAGGGCCGTCTCCGCGCCCGTTACCCTGTGGGCCGACTCGGTGACCCGGGACTCTGAAGGCGAGTTCACGTTCGCGGACCCGACCCACCTCACGACCTGCACGAACGGCTGGGACCACCTCCACTGGCGCGTTTCGGGCGAAGTGCGCTTCAAGGACGGCCGCTACGTGCTGCTGAAGAACGCGTGGCTCAGGATGTGGGACATCCCCGTCCTGTGGCTTCCGTGGTGGTACTATCCGATGGACACCGACTACGGCTGGCGCGTCATGCCCGGCTACACCACGCGCTGGGGCCCGACGCTCCTGACGAAGTACGTCTACGGCATCTGCGGCAGCGTGGGCGAAGGTGCCTACGGGCTTGCGGGCAGCACGCGCTTCGACCTGAGGGAGAAGAACGGCGTGGCGCTCGGGCAGTCCGTGAGGTGGAGTCTCGGCGACTGGGGCCAGGGCAAGTTCAAGGTCTACTACGCGTGGGACGACGATGCCAGCCGCTACGACCGCCACTGGAACGACGTGAACGAGTGGCACTACAGCCACTGGGGCAACGAGGTCGACCGCGATCGCTACGGCCTGAGCATCGAGCACCGCGCCGAGCTGACCGAGCGCGACGTGTTCTGGTTCAAGGCGGTCTACTACAGCGACTCGCACTTCCACCACGACTTCCTCAGGAAGACGATGATGGGCGACGGCAACACCTTCGCCACCCACCTCGCGAACGAGCTCGCGTGGGAGCACGTCGAGCGCTCGGCGTCCGCCGGCGTGAGCGTGGCGGGTCCGCTCAACGACTTCTATCCGGGCGTGGCGCGTCTCCCCGAGTTCTACTTCGACGTCAACCCGATGCCGGTCTGGTCGCTTCCCGTCAACTACGAGTCGCAGACGCGCATCGGCTATCTCGACCGGGACTACGCCAAGTACGGAAGCCGCGACACGCCGACGCAGTACCGTTTCACGCCGGGACCGTGGGCCAACTACAACGCCTTCCGCCTCGACACGTACCATCGCCTCACGCTGCCGATGAAGTTCGCCGACGTCCTCTCGGTCGTTCCGCGCTTCGGCCTGAGGGGAACGTACTGGAGCGACGCCGGCTACCTGGCGGCGCCCGACATGCGCGCCCACTCCGCGGGTGACGACGCCTGGCGCACGATAGTCGAGGGCGGCGTTACCTTCGCGGCGCGCGGCACGGCCGATTTCGACGGAGGCCTCACGCACGTCGTGGAGCCGTACTTCGACATGCTCGCGCAGGAGTCCAACGTCTCCGGGCTGAAGAAGGGCGAGCGGCTCTACCAGTTCGACAGCGTGGACGCGAGCCGCGACTGGCTCGACCAGTTTGCGGGGCGCTCGCGCAACCTGCCGTATTCATGGTACGGCGTCACGCCCGGCATCCGCAACGCGCTGCGCAAGACCGAGGAGAACGGGCTCTCGCGCACGCTCCTCGACTTCGACGTCTACTGCGCGATCCAGTTCAACGACACGTCCTACACCGCCGGCAACAAGTACCACCGGCTCGTGAAGAACCTCGAGGACCCGAACTACGGCGAGGATGCGCCGGTGTTCGTGCCGGGGGTGCGCGCGCGCTGGCGTCCGTCGAAGGACACCGTGCTGTCCACCCGCCTTGAATACGACACCGAGAACGACGAGTTCGCCTACGGCGACCTGAGGTGGGCGCACCGCATCGCAGACTCGTTCAGCTACAACGTGACGTATTCCGGGCGCAGCCACCGCCGCTGGGACTACTCGTCCACCGTCTACGACAGGGAGACGATGCGCAACGAGGACTTCAACTGGGCGAAGTTCCGCTTCCTCGAGGTCGGCTTCGAGCACGAGCTGTGCGACGCCATCGCGTGGAGCCCCTACATCCGCTGGGACTGCCGCGAGGGCGAGTTCGACGAGATCGGCGGGTGGATAGACTTCCGCACCGACTGCCTCGGATTCCGCTTCAGCGTCTCCTACGAGAACGACTTCACCCGCGTCGACGGCTCGCGCTACGACCACGACTGGAACTTCGGGTTCTTCGTCTACCTGCGCGCCCTCGGCCCCTCGTCGGGCAACCCGTTCCACGGCGACTGAGGCCGCAGAGAGACGACAATTCCGCGATTGCCGTCGTTCCGCCGTCGGCGTTCGTGCCGTGATGCTGGAAGGGAATGGTCGATGAATAAACCCATACCCGTGAAAATCGTAGAGGTGCTCGGCTGGATGTATGTCGCACTGGCCGTGCTGCTGATTCTTGTGCTGGTTATTTCAGCCGTCGTCGCGGTGGACCGCGATGGCGAGATCTGGCCATTGGTTTTGTGCGGCTCTTTCCCGCTTCTGCTGTCGCTTGGAATGGCTTTGTCGCTGCGGCGCGGACGGCGCGGATGGTTCCTTGTCCCGCACACGGTTATCTTGTCGCTCTTTCTGCTGTGTGCGATTGCGTCGCTATGCGCTTCTGTGTCGCTTGGGGGTGCTGTTGTTACGGGACTGGTCGTGCTTCTGCTGGTCGCCCCCATTGTCCTGCTTTGGTGCCCCTCTGCGTCCCGATGGTTCAATGAGATGTCTGGCGACGATTCGCCGCGTCCTGCTGGCTGTGCGCTTTTCATGCTTTTAGTCATTCTTGGCGGCATAGGTGGTTGCATCTTCTCGGATTATCAAGCCCGCAATGTCATGCGAATCTCTCGGTTGAACGTCATGTCCTTTCGCGCAAGAGAGTTGTCGGGGATGATGGCCGAGAATGAAGAAGCCAACAAGGCAGGAGCCGAATGGATCGATCCGGCGGTCTGCACGAATTCGACGCAGTTCATCCGTGCGCTCGTGGAGAAGTCCGGTAATGACATCGGCTGTGAGGACTTCTGGTGCGTGGCGGTCAATCCGCCGGATGACGACATATTTCCAGTTCTCGTCACGGCGAACATTGACCCTCGCGAACTGCTGAATCCATCGGACGCTGACGCGCGGCTGACGCTGGTTTGCCCGAAGAAGGTGTGGGGCGGTGTCTGTCGCGACTTCTGCGAGAAGGGCGCGGTGGTTGTCTACAAGAACGGTGTCTCCCAGACCCTGAAGCGTAAGTGGGCGCGTCCGTGGCTGATGTTCCGAAGTGCCGATTCGTCACGTGACGACATCCCCATCCCTCGCCCCGACACCTATTACCTGACGCCGACGGGACGGGTGGAGGTCTTGTCAAATCAGCCGACACTTCCATTGCCTTAATGCGAAATGGCTACAATCCGCGGCGAATCCGCCGCGGATTTGTCATAAGGCGTGACTCCTTTTCCGCTACTGGTTGATCGTCACGTTCGAATTGACGATGGTGATCGACTTCTGCTCAACGGTAGCTGGCGCGGACTGTGCGACGGCTACGGTTGAGAGCGTCCCGAAGTTCGACCAGCAGCTGATCGGGCTTTTGTGCGCGCGCTCGCGCTCAAGCTCGAACTTGATTGCCTCCGCGCGCGCCGCGCTTATCTTTGCGTGGAG